>CAZJUE010000043.1:0-14719 GCA_964549025.1 uncultured Anaerolineaceae bacterium
ACTCGAACGCGCCGATCGGGCGCCCATGCTGCCCCGCGGAGCGGCGAGCGGCACGGGCAAACCGAAATCCACCTGCAAAGCAGGATCAGCTGCCCGGCCGGGTGTAAAAGGATAGCAGCGTGGTGCCGTAGGTCCGCTGGTCGATCAGCTCGAGCGCTTGAAGCTCCAGCTCCCGGTACTCGCGGGGATGCATCTGGGCGATCACCCAGGCATCTGGATTGAGCCAGGCCGGTGTGGAGTCGAGCAGCTCAACCGTACGACTCCAAAGCTCTGAATATTGCGGCGGGGCCACATAGACTAGGTCGTACCGGTCTTTGGCCGGCGCCCTCAGGTATTCGAAGACATCCGACTTGACAACTTCGGCCCACCCTGCAAGCTCAGTAAGCTCGAGGTTGGCGTGGATCGCCTCGATCGCCCTTGGGTGGCGCTCGACAAAGGTAGCCTGAGCAGCGCCGCGACTCAGCGCCTCGATGCCCACGCTGCCGGTCCCGGCGAACAGGTCAAGAAACCGGCTGTCAATCACCAGCCCGGTCAGAATATTGAAGAGCGCTTCCTTGACCCGGTCGCCGATTGGCCGGGTGACGTCGCCTTTGACCATCCTCAGGCGGCGGCCTTTGGCCCGGCCGGCGATCACACGGATCAATTCAGCAGCTCTGGGATCGCTTCCGGATGGTCCGCTACCGAGACTCCGGCGGACTGCAGGGCTTTGATCTTGTCAGCGGCCAGGCCGGAGCCGGCCTCGATGATGGCGCCCGCGTGGCCCATGCGCTTTCCGGGTGGCGCGGTCCGGCCGGCGATGAAGCCGACCACCGGCTTGGTCATCCGATCGGCGATGAATTCGGCCGCCTGCTCTTCGGCGGTACCCCCGATCTCGCCGATCATCACCACAGCTTCGGTATGCGGGTCGTCCTCGAACATCCCCAGCGTGTCGATAAAGCTGGTGCCGCTGATCGGATCGCCCCCGATGCCGACGCAGGTTGTGACGCCCTTTCCGTGCTCGTTCAGGGCATGCAGCACCTCGTAGGTCAGGGTTCCGGATCGAGAGACCACTCCGATCGCACCCGGCTGGGAGATGTGCCCGGGGATAATACCGACCTTGCACTCTCCAGGCGTCAAGAGGCCGGGGCAATTCGGTCCGACCAAGCGCACGCCTTTCTGGTCCAGGTAGCGACGCACCACCATCATGTCGCGTACCGGAATGCCTTCGCTGATACCGACCAGTAGCGGCACTCCGGCATCGGCCGCCTCCAGCATCGCGTCGGCCGCGAAACGCGCTGGCACAAAGGCCACCGCGCAGTTCGCCCCGGTGGCGGCCAAAGCCCGCTCCACAGTGTCGAAGACCGGAAGTTTGCCGTCGAATACCCACTCACCGCCTTTGCCAGGCGTAACGCCGGCCACCACCTTGGTGCCATACTCGATCATCTGCGCAGCGTGGAACAACCCCTCTCGCCCCGTGACCCCCTGTACAAGCACCCGAGTATCCTTATCGATCAGGATGCTCATGTCACGGCCTCAGCTTGCGCGGCGGCGATCGCCTGACGGGCAGCATCCAGCAACGAGCGGGCAGTCGGGATTTCGGCTTCCGCCAGCAGTTGGCGCCCCTGTTCCTCATTGGTTCCGACCAGACGGACCACCATTGGCAGCTCGGTCTCGACCTCCTCCAGCGCGATCAGAATCCCCCTGGCGACTTCATCGCAGCGGGTGATTCCGCCGAAGATGTTGAACATCACCGATTCGACCTTCGGATCGGAGAGAATGATCTGAATGGCGGCCGCCACCTTCTCGGCCGCAGCGCCGCCTCCCACGTCCAGGAAATTGGCGGGTTCGCCGCCCAGGTGCTTGATCACATCCATCGTGGCCATCGCCAGGCCGGCGCCGTTTACCATGCAACCGATGTTGCCGTCCAGCTTCACGTAGGACAATCCGTATTTGCGTGCCTCACGTTCGGAGGGCACCTCGGCATCCAGGTCGCGCAGTTCGGCCAGATCGGGATGTCGGTACAGGGCGTTATCGTCCAGCACGATCTTGCCGTCCAGCGCCAGCAGCCGGCCGGCATCGGTCACCACCAGCGGATTGATCTCTGCCAAGCTGGCGTCTGACTCCTGAAAAGCCTCATACAGGCCCCGAGCGATCACGATGAATTCTCCCCACTGCTCGTGCGGCAATTCCATGTTCGCCGCCAGCTCGCGGGCCTGATAGTCGCGCAGCCCGAGCAGCGGATCGACGTGAACCCGCACGATCTTCCCTGGGCTACTCCGCGCGACGTCTTCGATTTCAACCCCACCCTCCGCGGAGCCGATCAGCACCGGAGAACGTGCTCCGCGGTCGTTGGTGACCCCCAGGTAGATCTCCGAACGGATCTCTGCTGCTTCGTCGACCAGAACCCTTCGAACCGGCAGGTCCTTGATCGTCATACCCAGCACCTGGGTGGCGTGCTCCTCTACATCATCGACGGTTTTGGCCAACCGGATGCCGCCGGCTTTGCCGCGCCCGCCGACCAGCACCTGCGCCTTGACCACCGTCTTGCCGCCCAGCTCGGCGGCAATGTTCTTGGCTTCGGCGGCAGTGTTGGCCACCCGGCCGCGCGGGATCGGAATCCCGTACTTCGCAAAAAGCTGCTTGCTTTGGTACTCGTGAAGTTTCATTCGATCTCAAACAACATCAGTCGATCATTGCCTCCATCAATCACCCATAGGCGGTCACCATCGACGAATCCCAATCCCACCGGCAGCCCGAAGTTGGATTCTCCGCCCCCGAAGCTGCCCCAGCCGGTTTGGAATTCCCCTTGCCCGTTGAAGCACAGCACCCGGTAGCCTTCCGGATCGGACACGCAAACCTGCCCGTCCGGGCTAACTGCCAGGTAGGGTTTGTTCTCCAACGATTGGCCCAGCCAGCCGTCGATCGGCCACTCGGCGGTGGCAACGAAATTGCCGTCGGCGACCTCCTCGAATAGCTGTATGCGCTGGTTCCAGGTGTCTGCTACGTACACCAACCCATCCTGACCGACGGCCAAGCCCACCGGTTCATCCAATCCGCCCAGCTGCAATCCGAACCCTCCAAACTGCCCGACCGGCGCTCCATCGGCATCAAACACCACCACCCGTTTGTTGCCGGTATCGGCAACGTACAGCCGGCCCTGCTGATCGACAGCCAATGCGCGCGGCCCCCAAAACGCTGTGGGATCGCCGGTCTGGCCGAACTCCCCGAACATGTCGATGAATTCGCCATCGGCGGTGAAGTGCTGGATGCGGTGGTTCCAGGTGTCGGCAACGTACACCGTTCCGTCGGGGGCGACTGCGACGTCCCAGGGCTCGTTGAGCGCGCCCTCAGGCGGTTGGCCTCCTTGCTCCGGCGCGGCAACGAACGACCCCCATTCGCCGATTGGCTCGCCATCGGCGCTGAAGCGCTGGATGCGGTGGTTCATCGAGTCAGCCACATAGATCTCGCCGCTGGGGGCCACCGCCATTCCGCGCGGGCTGGAAAACTGCCCGGGGGAAGATCCGGGCCCGCCCACCAGCTGAACCGCCGATCGAACAGTTAGCAGATCGGCGTATGGATCGACGTAGGGCTCAACCTCCAAGGTGGCCGGAGTCACGCCGTAGTCCCAGATCAGGGCTGCGATGTCCTTGCGAATGTACAGCTTCATACGGTCGGAGGGCGACCAATTCTCCAGGCTGAAATCCCGTCCCACCAGCTGACCGTAGGCCTGGTAGTCACGATTGAGCCAGATGTCCCATAGAGCGCCACGCATCGGCGCAGATCTCAGCGCATTCCATAGGCGTTCGACGGTCAGGCCGAAGTAGTCTTGCATTGGCCAAACCATGCGGATGTACTCGAATACGTGATAGCGATCCTCCATCAAAGGATCGACTTTGGCCCAGTTGTTGTCGCCCGCGATCACCACCGGGTAATTCAACAGATCGCGGCTGGGGCTTGGACCGTAGTACAGAGCGTTGTTGTACTGGCGCATATACCAGCTCACCGGCCAAGAGACGTCATCGTCGTAGGCCACCTGGATCGACAGCCCGTCGGTGGTGCGGCGAGAAAGGTCCTCCACCTGGCTCATGACCGTCTTGACGCCCCGTGCGCCGTGAGCATAGACCAGGAATTCCTTGGCGTTGTCATAGTTGACGTAGGCAGCCCGAAATGCAGTCCGTACGGTCAGGAGCGCCAAAACCCCCAAGCCAATCACTCCGGCCAGCCGGCGCAGGTGCAGCCAGTCCCAATCGCGGCTGAGCGAGGCAATCCCCACACCGCAACCGACTGCGACCGCCAGCGCGGCAATGAACCCGTTGGTCACCCGGAGTTGATCCAATGTGCTGCCGGAAAACGGAGCAGTTGGCCCTAACAGGTTGCCGATCGCCCGGGTCAAGGACAGCAAGAGCACCAAGAGCAGTCCGGCCACCAACCAGCCGCGCGGATCAAGCAGTCGCTGCCAGTCAAGTCGTTCGAAATAACGACCCATTCCCCAGCCAGCCAGCAGGATCAGCGGAAGCGCAATGTGCACCGTCAACCAAGGCATGCGCTCACCGGCGAATGAGTAACCCACGAAGGCGGTCACCGCCCAGAAACCAATAAACAACAGCACCGGGAACTCAACCGCCGCGGCGCTGCCCTTGACCTTGGTACGGGTCGGTGCGCTGGCCCTGCGCAGGCCGTATACCAGCGCAATCGCCGAGCCAACCACCGGCAAGAATTCGTAGAACGGCAGCTGAATCAGCGCGTAATAGTAGAAAGGTTGGCTGCCTCGCTCCACGCCATGCTGCACCAGCCAGTAGCCCAACGATCCCACCAGCCCGGTGGCCACCCCGTCGTTGTTGGTGAACAGGGTGGTGAAGAACAGGAAGAACGGCAGGTAGAAGGCGCCAGCTAGAGGCAGCCAGCGGCGGAAGTCCCAGGCCCAGCCGATCCCAGCGCTGATCGCAGCCAGCACCAGCACCACCAAGGTCGTACGCAGCCGTGAACTTGGGTCCTGATAGGCCAGCGGGTCCCAGCCGAGAATGTTCGCTGGAATCGCCGATAGCAGCGGCAGGATCATCGTGGTGATCACCAGCACCAGGTCCAAGGAGGGGAAATCGGTCCGCAGCCGCCCGTTGAACTCGATCACCGCCGCCACCGCAAACAGCAGCGCCCCCAACACTGCCATGCCGACTCCCAGCGCCACCAACGGCGACAGTCCGGCGCTCGGCAGGATCTCGGCGCCCGGGTCGAGCGGCTGCAGCGCCTCAGCCTGTGCGGCCACGCCGGCGGCCCGCTCGCGGAAGTAGGTCACCAGCGCTACCGCGGTGCCGACGAAACCGACCGCCACCCCGATCAGGAACAGGCTGCGGCGGCCGTCGCTGCGCCAATGTTCGCGGGTGAGCCGCCAAATCAGGTAGCCAGCCAGGAACAGCAGCAGCTGGGCGGTGTAGATGAACGCAGTTTCTTTGGTGGTGTAGTGCAGAGCCAGGGCGACCACCAGCAGGTACAGCCACCGCTTTTGCCGTGTTTCGAAATAGCGGAAGACCGCCAGGAAGGTCAGCAGCCCTTCGACCACAACGAAGGCTTCGTTTCGCACGTAGCGGCTGTAGTAGAGCATGTAGGGCGAGAACAGCATCAGCCCAGCTGCCACCAGCGCTCCGGTGGTGCCGAGCCAGCGCTTGAAGGCGTACAGCAGCGCCACCGCCGCGATCCCGGCTACCGCGGCCGGAATCCGGGCGGCTGCATCGGAATCGCCGAAAAGGAAGTACGACATCGCCACCAGGTGGAATTGGAACGGGCCGTGCATCAGCGGAGTGTGCTGGAATCCGACACCGGTTTCCAGGTTGTAGGAGTACTGGGTATGCAGGCTCTCGTCGTGGCTCATCACCCGGCTTTCGAGGTCGTAGAAGCGGGTGAACACGGCCGCGATCAGCAGGCCAGCGTAGATCAGTGTTTCGGCGTTGAGCTCGACGTGAATCGACAGCAGCCGTTCAAGCCAGCTCTCCGTTCCGGTTCGGACCGCGACGCTGCTTTCCATCAAGTTCCCTCACTTGCGGACTGCAATTCGATGATCTCCGATTTCTCTAGATTGCGCCAATTCCCGGGGGCCAGGTCCCCCAACTTCAGGCTGGCGATGCGGATTCGGATCAGCCTTTCGACTTTCAAGCCGAGCACCCGAGCGGATTCCCGCAATTGACGTTTCTTGCCCTGGCGCAGGATGATTCGTAGCCAGGTCTCGTGACCCCCGGTTTCGATTTCTACCACCGCCGGTCCACTGGGCTGACCGCCGGGCAGCACCAGGCCTTCCCGCCAGCGTCGCAATTGATCTTGGTCGGGGAAGCGATCGAGCAACACCCGGTATTCCTTCTCATGTCCGAAGCGCGGGTGCGTCAGCCGGTGGGTGAGATGCCCATCGTTGGTGAGCAGCATCAGACCCTCACTATCCAGGTCGAGCCGCCCGACCGGTTGCAGCTTCACCTCGGCCGGGATCAGGTCCAACACGGTCGGCCAACCACCCTGCGAACGGGCGGAGCTCAGCACGCCAGGCGGTTTGTGCAGCGCTATGTAGGTCAGCGGCTCGACCGATCGTATCAGCTCGCCGTCCACTGCGATCTGATCGCGATCAAGCACCGCCCGGTCGCCAAGCTTGGCGGGTTGTCCGTTGACCGTCACCCGCCCTTCCCGGATCATCTGCTCGCACTTGCGCCGCGCGCCGTAGCCGGCGGCGGCCATCAGCTTCTGTAGTTTGGTGGGTTGATCGAAGCCGGCAGCAGTTTGCGCATGGCTATGCGCAACCGAATCAGCGGATCGTTCTGGCAATGGGCTAGTCCCCTTTTGGCGACGAATCCGTCGCTGGTCCGACAGGGTCGTCGGAAGCCAGCTGCTCGAAATCCAGTTCCGGCAACTCCTCCAGCGAGCTGAGCCCGAAGTGCTGCAGGAACTCGGTGCCGGTGGCGTACAGGATCGGCCGGCCCGGACCCGGGCTGCGCCCGGTTTCCTCGATCATCCCATGCCGCAGCAGCGTACGCAGGGCGGTGTCGGAATTCACGCCGCGAATCGCGTCGATCTCCGGTCGGGTGACCGGCTGACGATAGCTGATAATGGCCAGGACCTCCAGGGCAGCCCGACTGAGCCGGGTGCGGCTGTCCAGCTGCAGGAAACGCTGCACCGGTTCGGCGAATTCCGGCGCGGTGGTGAGCTGTGCTTGCCCACGGTCGCTCTGCAGTCGCAGCCCGCGCTCGGCGTATTCGCGCTGCAGCCCAGCCAGCGCGACCTCAACCTGGTTCGGCGAGGCCTGCACCGCCTCGGCCAACTGTCCGACCGTGGCCGGTCCCGGCGAGGCGAATAAGATCGCCTCCACCGCGTTCATCAGCTGGCGGGCCTGCGTGGCCTCTGGCTTGGGTGAAGCGCTCGGTTCGTCCGTTTGCATACTCCAATGTGCTCGGCTGTGCTGCGCCGCGCCGGCCGGCTTTCACCGGTGCCGGTCAGAGTGCTATAATCCCGCCCCGTTTATCGCCGTGACCCGCCGCCCCCGCTCTGCCACGCACCTTCGTCCCGCGCTGTTCACAGCAGCAGTGCTGCTGGGCCTGGCCGCTTGTCGGCTCGGGCCGCAACCACCCGACCGCAGCGTGGAGCGCTCCGCTGGCGGTACGGATGCCCTGACCGAGATCTGGGAATCGGCGCTTGCCGTAGAAGGCGGCCAAGTCACCCTGGTGTTTTCCGAAACGCAACTCACCTCGTTCCTGGCCTCGCGCCTCAGCGAGGCGGAAAATCCGGTGCTCGATCGTGCTCAAATCTACCTTCGGGACGGGGAAATCAGCATCTATGGGGTCAGCGAGCTCGGACCGATAGAGGCCGGATCGTTGGTGGTTGTTCAACCGCTCGTCGATTCCGATGGAAATATCGCCTTTGAGATCGCCAGCGCCAAGCTTGGGCCGCTTCCCGCGCCTGGCGCTTTGCTGAACGCGCTCTCGGGTTTGCTCACCGAAGCCTTTACTGGCAAACTGGGTCCGCTGGCCACCGGTATTCGCATCACCTCATTGGCAATTGCTGATGGTCGGGTTGCGATCGTCGGCTCGCTGAGGTAGCGAGCAATTATACCAATCGGGATTAACGCCAAATTATGAAGCCACTGCGCCTCGTGCTGCTGGCATTGCTGCTCGCTGGATGCGTAAGCCCGCGCACCACTGGCGGCGAGATCGAGGTCGAAATCGCGGTCGACGACGAGCAGCTGACCGTCTCTCTGCCGGTCGGCTCGACCGTGCAAAATGCGGTCCAGCAAGCCGGCATCGAGCTTGGCGAGATCGACCAGTTGGATCCACCAGCCTATACCGTGCTGATTGACGGTGCTGAGGTTAACGTGATCCGCCGGGAAGAGCGCTTTGAGATCGAAGAGCTGGTGATCCCGTTCTCCCGACAAACCGTGCGCAATGAAGGCCTACCCGAGGGAGAGACCCGGTTGTTACAGGCCGGCGAGAACGGCATCGAAGAGATCACCTACCGGATCGTGGAGCAGGAAGGCCGGGAAATCTCCCGTCAGCCGGTGGCGCGCTCCCTGGTGGAGGAGCCGCAGCCGGAGATCATCATGGTCGGCGCGCAGGGCGCACACACCCCGCTGTCGATCGAGGGCACCATTGCTTTCCTCTCCGGTGGCAACGCCTGGGTGATGCATGGCAACACGGCCAGCCGACGACCGGTGGTTGTCAGCGGCGATTTGGACGGCCAGATCTTCGCTTTATCCGCCGATGGCCGTTGGCTGTTGTTCACCCGCGGCGCCGACGAAGAGAGCGATGACTTCAACGGCTTATGGGTGGTGGATCTGGATAGCGAGGAGTCCGAGCCGGTTGATTTGCGGGTGGCCAATGTCGTGCACTTTGCCGACTGGTCCCAGAATCCTGATCCACCGACACTGGCGTACTCGACCGCCGAACCGCGCCAGTCGGCACCCGGCTGGCAAGCCAACAACGACCTGGTGGTGGCGACATTGAGCTCCGTTAGCGGGCGGGTCATCCGGGAGCGCCAGCTGCTGCCGGCCAACCCGGGCGGGCAATACGGCTGGTGGGGTACCGATTTCGTCTGGGCCCCGGACGGCGTTCGGCTTGCCTATGCGCAAGCGGACGCCGTGGGACTGGTGAATACCCGAGACCCTGAATTCGATCCCGTCCACCAGATCACACCGCTTCTGACCGGCAGCGATTGGGCCTGGGTGCCTGGCGTGGCCTGGAGCTCGAACAGCCGCACGCTCTATCTGGTGGATCACGGCGATCCGGTCGGTATCGAAGAGCCGGCTGCCTCCCCGGTCTTCGACCTGGTAGCGCTCAATTCAGCAGACCTCCCTCCTTTAACGTTGGTACGGCGGACCGGGATGTTTGCCTACCCTTCGGTGTCCCCGAGCGTTGAACTCGAGTCGGGCGAGATTTCCAGCCGAGTGGCGCTGCTTCAGGCAATGGCACCGTTGGAGAGCGAGACCAGCGGATACCGCTTGATGGTTGTCGATCGCGACGGCAGCAATTTGCGAACGCTGTTTCCTGCTACCGGAGAAGCCGGCATCGCGCAGGACGAACTGGCACCGCCCGTGTGGTCGCCTGACGGGGAGCGGTTAGCGGTCGTCTACCGCGGCGATTTGTGGATCGTGGATGCCGATTCCGGCGCCGGTGAGCAGCTTACCGGCGACGGCCTCACTCGAGCGGTGGACTGGGTGCCGTGATGCGATCGGTCACCCATCTTACCGATGGACGGCAGGCCTACGCCGCTGGCGGCCCAACCCGAGCAGTGTGCGGGGTGCCATGAGAATCGTCGTCACCGGCGCGGCCGGATTCATCGGCTCTCATTTCTGCGACCGGCTGATCGCCGAGGGGCACAAGGTTGTCGCCATCGACAATTTGGTGACCGGCGACCAGAGTAATCTGGGCCAACTGAGCGGTGATCCGAACTTCGAATACATCCAGTCCGATGTTTCCGAGTCCATCGTGGTCGAAGGCCAGGTCGATACGGTGTGCCACCTGGCCTCGCCCGCCAGCCCCAATCCTGAATCCCCCTATGGCTATCCGCAATTACCGATCCAAACGCTGAAGGTCGGCGCCCTCGGTACCCACAACGCCCTGGGCCTGGCGCGCGCCAAGTCGTCTGGCTTCCTGCTGGCCTCGACCTCCGAAGTCTACGGCGACCCTGAAGTTCACCCTCAGCGCGAGGATTATCCGGGAAACGTTGATCCGGTAGGACCGCGCTCGATGTACGACGAGGCCAAACGCTTCGCCGAAGCGATCACAATGGCCTACCATCACTACCATGGCATACGGACTCGCATCGCCCGGATCTTCAACACTTATGGCCCGCGGATGCGCCTGGACGACGGCCGGGTGGTCCCCAATTTCCTGGGGCAGGCGCTGCGGGGCGAGCCGCTGACCATCTACGGCGACGGCCAGCAGACTCGCAGCTTCTGCTACATCGACGACTTGATCGATGGTCTGTATCGGCTGATGCGGGCCGAGCTGCACCGGCCAGTGAACCTTGGGAACCCGAACGAAGTGACTATTGCGGAGTTGGCCGACTTGGTGATTCGATTAACTGGCAGTGATGCCGGCGTGAGCTACCTGCCGGAACGCCGTGGAGCGACCGATCCGCAACAGCGCCGCCCGGACATTGCCCGGGCCAAGAAAGAGCTAGCGTGGGAACCCGAGATCTCACTGGAGAACGGCCTAAAACTCACCATCGAGGATTTTCGGAGTCGTCTGTGAGGCGGCGGCTGCGCCGCGAGTTCACCCGCTTTTGGAAGTTCTCGGTCGTAGGCACCATCGGAGCGGTGGTCGACTTCGGCACGTTTAATCTGCTGCGCGGCGGGCTGGACGTGCCGGCCACCGTTGCTCAGGCATTGTCGTTCAGCCTGGCGGTCTTCAGCAATTTCATGTGGAACCGCTACTGGACCTACCCCGACTCGCGCACCAAACCGATGCTCAGCCAGGCGGGGCAGTTCCTGCTGGTGAACTTGATCGGGTTGGCCATTCGCACCCCGGTATTCGTGCTGGCCGAGCCTGGAATGATCCAGCTGTCAGAACGTGCGTTCGACCAGAGCAGTCTGCCGATCGGAGCCGTGGCCATTGGATCGAACCTGGCGCTGGTGATTGCGGTTGTTGTCGTGCTATTTTGGAACTTCGGCGTTAACCGGATCTGGACCTATTCGGACGTCGAATAGGCGCTGCAGGGTAGCTGATACCGCCAAACTGTATAATCCTGCCTGCTAGCAAAGGAAGCACAGTTGTCAAGCTCGACCCAGAAGCCGATCCCGATCTACACCACCCGCGGCGATTGGGTGGCGTTGATGCTGTTCCCCTATCTCTACAACACCGTCGGGGAGTGGATCGGCTGGGTAACCCCCAAACGCGAGGTCTACAACATCCAAGGAGTGTACGTCGGCTGGTTGACCAAGGACCCCCGCATTCTGTCCAAGCGCATTCACGAGGGCGAGCGGCCCAGAAAGGTCTCGCCCCCTCCCCCGCGGCGCATCCGCCCTCCTGCCACGGTGCCACTGCCGCCGATGATGTCCGAACTCCCGTTTGAAATCGTGGACGTCCTGGAGGAAGACTCCCCACTCCTGACCACCGCCGATTCGGGAGAATTCCGGGAGGATATGGATTGAGCGACGCCAAACCGGTGAGCGCCTCACGGATCACGCTAAGCCAGTTGATGCAGCCGGAGTATGCGAACCTGCGCGGCGCGGTACACGGGGGCTGGATCATGAAACTGGCCGATGAAGCCGGCGGCCTGGCCGCCATTCGCCATGCACAGACCGGCGCGGTCACGGTGGCGATCGATCAGATGAGCTTCCATTTGCCGATTCGCATCGGCGATCTGGTGATTCTGCAAGCCGAGCTGACATACGTCGGAAATTCATCGATGGAAACCCGGGTCGAGGTGACCGCCGAAAACCCGTTGACCGGCGAACGGGTGCACACGAATACCGCATATCTGGTCTACGTGGCGCTGGACAGCGACGGCCGCCCAGCTCGCGTGCCGCGTCTGATCGCCGAGACCGAAACGGAACGACGCCGGATGGTGCAAGGCGAGCGGCGCCAGACGGCACGCTTGAAGCGGGCACAGGCCGAGCGGGAGCAGTTGGACCGTGAGTAAAGCCCGCGGCGGTCGGCGCGCCGACGGTGAGGCAGGACTCGGGCAGGTATGAGCGAGCAGCAGCGCCTCGAGAGCCAAGAGCGGGTCAGCGAAGTCGCCACCTCACTGACCGGATTGCTTGAGCTGGCATCCTCCAAGCGTTTCCTGGAAGCGCCGGTCGGTCCGGATCTCGGGTTGGCGACCGAGCAGCCCTTCCCGTTTCTGGCTCTGGTGGGCCAGTCGGAGATGAAACTGGCGCTGCTGCTCAGCCTGGTCAATCCCAACGTAGATGGAGTTCTGTTGGTGGGAACTCGCGGAACCGGTAAGACCACCGCGGTGCGCAGCCTGACCAACCTGCTGCCGGAGGTCGATCGCAGCCTTTGCCCCTACGGCTGCCTTCCGGAGGACATCGAGGTCGGCGGCATGGACGAAGTATGCCCGGATTGCGCCCGGAAGTACGGCGAAGGCGAGCCGCTTACCTTCCGCGATGCCGTGCAGTTGATCGAGCTGCCGCTGAATTCGCGGCTGGAAGACGTGGTCGGCGACCTCGACGAGCGAGATGGCAGCCATCGACGGCAGCGGCTAAATCGCGGTTTGTTGGGGCGCGCCGATCGAAACTTGCTCTACATCGACGAAGTCAACCTGCTTTCGGACGAAATCGTGGACGCGATCCTGGACGCTGCCGCCCAGGGTTCGTATACGGTACGGCGCGGCCATGTGGCTGCCACCTACCGCTCGCGGTTCGTGCTGATCGGCTCGATGAATCCCGAAGAAGGCCGCCTTCGACCGCAGATCCTGGATCGATTCGGACTGCGGGTGCTGGTCAGCGGATTGGAAAGCAAGCAGATGCGCATGGAGGCATACCGCCGGGCTATCGCTTATCGCAGCAATCCGATGCAGATCGCAAACGAGTACGCGGAGGCCACCTACCAGGTTCGGCAGGAGCTGCAGGCCGCCCGCGAAGCGTTGCCCCAAGTTGAACTCACCCGTGCGACAGAACACTTTGGACTTAAGCTCATCGAGCAGCTGGAGATCGATTCACTGCGCGCCGAGATGACGCTCTTTGAGGCCGCTCGGGCACACGCCGTTGCCGATGGACGCAATCGCGCCTCCCCCAAGGACATCCGGGCTGTGGCGCCAATGGCGCTGCGCCTACGCCGCTCGGCGTTTATGAAGGATTTCTTCGACTCGCAGGAGCAGGAACGGCAACAGATGGATCAGCTGCTCAGCCAGCTGAGCTCTCGCAAGAAACCGGGATCCAAATCCGCAGCCAAATCAAGCTCCAGGTCGAGCGCCAAGTCAGACACCAAGTCCGCGGCCAAAGCGG
This sequence comes from uncultured Anaerolineaceae bacterium, assembly GCA_964549025.1. Classification (GTDB taxonomy): domain Bacteria; phylum Chloroflexota; class Anaerolineae; order Anaerolineales; family E44-bin32; genus JADFRG01. Next base: position 13,394 of record CAZJUE010000043.1, read on the forward strand.
GCGCCAAGTCCAAGGCCAAGTCGCGCTCCAAGCCCAAGTGAAAACTGGCCTTTCGGCCAGTTTCATCCCCCACAGTCAGGCAAGTCCGACGACCGCCTCAACCCATATTCTGATCGATATAGGACACCGCCTCGCCCACGGTTGTGATCGTCTGCGCGTCCTCGTCCGAAATCTCGCCGCCAAATTTCTCTTCAAATGCCATAATCAGCTCTACCAAGTCGAGCGAATCCGCTTCCAAATCCTCGCGAAACTTAGCATCCGCTGTGACTTTTGTGCCTTCGACTCCCAGCAGGTCCACGATGATCTCTTTAACGTCGGTGAAGGTGTCGCCCATGTACTTCCTCCTCAGCCAGGTCGGGGCGCGATATTGTAATGCAAGCCCGGAAAGTTGACGCCCCTCAGGCGCGCTAGTATCATTTCCAATCAACACCCCCACATGAGCAAAGTTACGGCCGCGCGGAAAGCGGACCACATCCGAGTCAACCTGCAAGAAGATGTGCAGTCCGGCCTCACCACCGGCCTGGAGCAGCTCCGCTTTGAGCACAATCCGCTGCCCGAACTCGACCTGGGCGAGGTGTCCAGTGAGCTGAGCTTCCTTGGCCGGCAGTTGAGCGCGCCTCTGTTGATCTCGTCCATGACCGGCGGCACCGACCAGGCGGCCGAGATCAACCGCAGCCTGGCCGCCGCCGCCCAGGAGCGACGGATCGCTATGGGGCTCGGCTCGCAGCGCGTGGCGATCGAAGATCCGGCTCGCTCGGCCGGCTTCGAGCTGCGGTCGCTGGCACCGGACGTTCTGCTGCTGGCCAACCTGGGAGCGGTGCAGCTTAACTACGGGTACGGAATCGAGCAGGCCCAGCGAGCCGTGGATATGGCCCAGGCCGACGCCCTGGTGCTGCATTTCAATGCGCTGCAGGAGGCGCTGCAGCCCGAGGGAGACGTCGATTTCAGCGGGCTGCTCCCCAAGATCGAGGCGTTGTGCGCCGAACTGCCGGTTCCGGTGATCGCCAAGGAGGTTGGCTGGGGGATCTCGGCCGAAGCTGCGCAGCGGCTGATTGCGGTGGGCGTGACCGCCATCGATGTAGCCGGCGCCGGCGGGACCTCCTGGTCGCAGGTCGAAATGCACCGCGCCGAGAATCCGGCTCAAGCCGCGCTGGCGGCCGAATTCGTAAGCTGGGGCAATCCGACCGCAGCTACGGTTCGCCAGATCCGACAGGCGCTGCCGGACGTGCCGTTGATCGCCTCGGGCGGACTGCGAGGCGGCATTGACATCGCAAAGTGCATCGCCCTGGGCGCTGACCTGGGCGGTATGGCGGGGCCATTCTTGCG
>CAZJUE010000044.1:0-14700 GCA_964549025.1 uncultured Anaerolineaceae bacterium
ATCTGGTTCGGTCCCTTGGATCCGTCGCCGCCCGATCCGAGCCGTCCATTCAGCGGCCGTCCTGATTTCGCCAATCTCTTCCCGGAGGGTGCGCGCTGGACGATGGCCGAGCAGCGGGTGGATGTTTTCCGGTTGTACGGTGGCTGGGTGGCCTGGCACGCCAGTGACGCTGAGCTACAACAGGTTGTCGATGGCCTGAATCGCCGCGGGATCGCGATTTCCTTTGAGGCAGGTGCGCTGACCACCAGCGAGACCTGCACTGGAGAGATCGAAGGCTTCGCCGGCCTTCAAGAAGGCACTCGTATCGCCCGACGTCTCAAGGCGGCAGGAGCAGTCGTGCGCTTCGTCGAGATTGACCACGCCTTCGATGCCGGCATTTCCGGCGGCCCGACAGATTGCCGGATGACTCCGGAGCAGATCGCCCAACAGGTGGGGGAATATGTCCAGACCATCCGAGGTTACTTCCCCGAGGTCGTCGTTGGCGATACCATCACCGCCGAACTCGATGTCGACTTGGTTGCCGAATGGGTAGAAGCGTACCGAAGAGTCACTGGCGAGGACCTGGGGTTCCTGCACTTGGACATTCCGTTCGGCATCCGTGGGTGGCCGGAAAAAGCCAGGGCAATAGAGGACTATCTGCGCACGCGGGGGATCGAATTTGGCATCTTCTACCTCGGCGACTGGGACGCCTTCGACGACCAGGACTGGCTATCTCAGGCGGGGGAGAGGGTGAAAGCCTACGAGCTGCTCGCCGGAGGCCAGCCGGATCACATTATCTTCACTACCTGGCACGATCATCCGGATCGGCTGCTCCCCGAAGATGAGCCCTACACGTTTACCTGGTTCATCGATGCCTACTTCGAAGATCAGTCGGCGCTGGGATATCGCGGCGAGGGTCCCGGTGCGAACCTTTCCTTCGGCAAGCCGGTGCGGGCCTCGAAGTCCGCCCAAGCCGCGGCCGAAGGAGCGGTCGACGGAAATCTGGGAACGATCTGGGGAGCGGGAGACTTCGCACCGCAGTGGATCGAGGTCGATCTCGGCGCACCCTACAACATTGCGGAAGTTCGCCTGCTTTCCGAGGGCCCGAATGGCGAGAGCGTCTATCGTGTGCTCGGCAGGGGACCGGGGACGGACGGAGAGTACGTCCTGCTGCACACCTTCACCGGCTTCACCACTACCCTGCAATGGCTGTCTTTCGCTCCGCCCACGCCCTGGAGCGCGATCCAGTTTGTCAGGGTGGAGACGGTCTCGGCCCTTTCGGGTGATGATCCCTCATGGATCTCGTGGCGGGAGATCGAGGTCATCTCTGGAGAGTGAGTCCCGCTGAAAGCTGCGGGACTATGAGCCCCGCTGCTCGAGCCGCCCCGAGAACCCGGGCAACAGCCTCCTGCCGAACGAGCGCGCCAGTTTGCGCAGGCGTTTCCTCCAGGTGAGGGGCAAACCTCGGAGCCGGCCCGGCTGGCCAGAGCTGCGCGCACGACCTGGCGCTGTTGGATCTGCTGAGAAGCAGAATGTTATGATCGCCCAACTACGATTTCAATGAAGCGAAAGCTCGCACCTATACTCTCGTTCATCTTTCTGGTCGCCTGCGCACAGCAGCGCCCTCCTACCCAGCCAGCCTTCCAGACGCCGCCAACGAGTCTCCCGGACTCTCGTCCTCCGACGGCCGTAGATACAGCTTCGCCAGCTCCCACACCGACGCCGCCAATTCCGGATGAGGTTGTTGTTTACCTGGATACTGCTTTCGAGATCATGTACGAGAACTCGATACGACGTGATGTGATCAACTGGGATAGCTTTCGTTCTCGATATGATGCGAAGATCTCGGAGCGGCAACCTCAAACTCTTAACGAGGCGCACACTGTGATACGCGATGCGGTTAATTGGTTGGGTGACAATCACAGTCGCTTCTTGACCCCGGACGAGGTGGCCTCTGCGGTCGAACACAACGAAACGGTAAATGCGTCGATGTTTGACGCCGGGCTCGTTGAAGGCCAGTACGGCTACGTCGTAATCCCTTCTTTCAATGGTGGTCTCCAGTCCACCGCCGATGAGTTTGCGACGGTCCTACAAATGGTCATTGCGGAACTGAAGCTGGAGCGACCGTGTGGATGGATTGTCGATCTCCACTTCAACAACGGCGGCAGTATGTGGCCAATGGTCGCCGGCATCGGTCCGATATTGGGCGAAGGCGAATTCGGTGAGAACACCCGGGCAGATGGAACCAAGATTGTCTGGCGGTATGAAGACGGGAAGGCCTGGTGGGGAGATCAGCTGCTTGCCCAAACCAATAACGAGCCGGTTGAACTTGAAGCGGACTTGCCCCCGGTGGCAGTAATCATCGGTCGACGCACCGCGAGTGCCGGAGAGGCCGTTGCCGTCGCATTCAAGGCTCGCCCCAATGTGCGCTTCTTCGGCAATGCCACAGCGGGGCTAACGTCCGCTCCCGAACCCTACTACTTGAGCGATGGCGCAGTGATACTGATCGCGGACTCGTATATGTCAGACCGCACCGGCAGAGAGTATCGACTCAATGTGCGACCCAACGAAGTGGTCGCCATCCAAGGCACCGTTGAGGAGGCCGTCAAGTGGCTCGGATCACAAATGCCCTGCCGCTAGCGCTTACGGGCGCTTGCTCCTCTCATGCGGAGGCCCGCTTGCGCGGGGCGGCAATTGCGGGAGCGATCCTTCTGCTGCCCGAGCTTATTAACCGAAAATGCGACTCAGAATCTGCTGCACGGCCCATATGAAAAGCGGCAGCAGCAACAAGGATACGAAGCCACGAAGCGTCGATGCCTGCCATGGCCAGGTCGGTATCTTCTCAAGGAAGGCCTTTTGACTCTGAAGGGCTGACACCGCAGCATTCAGCGTCGACATTTCGCCGAGCTCGCTGGCGTCGAAACGCTCCTCAACTTGCCCAAATGCTCTTTTGATCCGACGTTGGGTCGACTGAAGCAGCTTCCTTTTCTCCTCGACAAGGCGCCTATTGATTCCTCTGAGCGGCAAAAGAAAGGCCGCCAATGCGAGCAGTGTTAGAAGAACAACCAGGACAAACAGCGAAGTCACCTCTAATGCCTCCGGCGTGAACACGAAGTTTGAGTAGACCGCCAGGAGGAGGGCCAAACCCGTTCTGGCGGTGTGCGCGGAGAGTGCATAGACGGGATCCAGATCATAGAGATCAATCGCCGACGCTCGTGCATAGAATCGACTGATGATCCGCAGTTGGCGAAGGATGCGATAGGAAAAGATCAAGGCGAGCGAGACACTTATCGGGCCGATTAATACAAATGGCGATAGCGCATTTCCTTGAATTGCCGCGTCGATTAGGAATTCAGTTTCCAGATACAGGGCAAGTGGAATTCCAATTAGGGTAAGGACCAGGACGGGCCTGGCCGGCAGGTTGGTGAACATATAGAGCCTGCTGGCGAATTCTTCGTCCGACACATTCATCACCGGGCGAAATTCATTGAGTGCTCCTTTGGCATCCTGATCCAAATAATGGTGAATGAACAAGACAGCGACCATCCAAAGCTGATTCAGGAAGATGTCCAAACCGAAGGAACCAGGGGCTTGTTGACCAGCAGCCCAGAATCCAAGATGGGCAAGCAACCCAAGCAGAACAAAAAGCACGAGAAATGCGAGCCAGCTCGGGCCGGGCAGGCGTACGATCCAATCGACGAGACGGTCGACCCAGCTGGGTCTAAGCAGGCGACCTGTGGCCTCGTCAGCTAGCGGCTCGAATACTTCCGGCAGATCGTCACCCATCACGAATCCGGCAAGATGCAGTCGACTCCTTAACCCCGACGGCCGCTTCACGGTTACTGTCCGCATCGCCTGACTTTCGAACACGCCGCCGGCATCGAGTGGCAATCAGCCTGAGCGGACCCAGCCCTCGCGCGATTTCATGTACGATGGAGCCGTGTTGTGCCGCTCAGCCCACGGCCGTTGGGCGGCGAAGCCGCGGGCTCCGAGCTGCGGGCTTCCCTCCGGTGATCTGCGGGAGGGCGGGCGCGACTCGAAAGGCAACCGTGTCTTGTTCTCCGGGAGGTGGCTATGTGGCTAATCTGGGTCTTTTCCCTCATGGTCTTTGTCGGCCTGTTCGCCGGGCTGCTCGCCCGGAAGCGCAGCTCAAGAGAATTCGCAGCCGATTTTGACCTCGAAACGATTAGCGAGGACTATGCCGCCATAACCAATCCGCTGGCGGGTTTCAGCATTGCCGCCGCGATCTTCCTCGCCAACCTATCGGGGGTTGCGGAACCAAGCTACTTTGCCGATGTGATGGCTTTGTACCTGATTGCCTTCCTCATGCTCATGGCCACGGCGATCATCTATGCCTCATTCCGTGTCGCCAGGATGCGCTCGCTACCGCAGAACTCCTATGAGATCCATTGCGTGCTCTTCATCGTGAGCAATCTGAGCTTCTACCTCAGCCTTTCCGTGAGCTGGCTGGGGCTGCGCCCGTTGCTGCTCTCGATCGGGCTTCCTTATCTCGCGGACGTTTTCAAGTGGTTGCTTCTCTTCGCGCTTTTCGCCGGGGCGATTCGACTTGGTGCATGGCTGCATACGCTCCTGGGGGTGAGGCTGATGGCTTCCGTCCTGATCCCGGTCGTTCCGATGGCGGCTGCTATCGCCTACGGGCAGGCTCTGGCCGGGCGTTCCGCGGCGGCGTGGCCAAATTCGAATCCCGTGCTGTCATTCGGCCTCTTGGTCTTCGCAATTGGGGCACTGGGCGGAGGCGTAGAGACCTCGATGATCACGTTCTATGGCCAACAAGGATTCCACCACCGGCTGCTTCGATTTGGGAATATGCTCATCGCTCCCTATGTCGGCATCGCGATCACCGCCATCACGCTGCTCTGGTTTTCGATCGCCTTGGAGTGACGTGGGCGGTGCGTTCTGCAATGGTCATTCAAAGCCAAGCCCCCAGGCGCTAGGCCGCGCCAAATGGCGCTTTCTCCACGACAGAACTTCCCCTAGGATCGCATTAGAGCAAGCCGAATCGAGCCTTCATATAACCCATACTGCGCCAGTTGGTGCTGAGACACGACGACCTCAGGGCTGGGAGTGATTCTCACCGTCTGATCGGAAGGATCCGGCGGGGTGGGCCACCCTTGGGTCAATTGCCGGCACCGCACTTGTATCTGTGGTCTGCGCGCTGATCGCTTCAAGTGGGTTTGCGGCCTGGCCAGCACTTTCTGTCGCAGGCTTTGAGGACCGGCGAACCCGCCCTCGGCGCCGGCGTTTCTGTGCCGGCATCGGTGGGCTAAGCTCAGGGAGGTGAGCAAGATGTCCAATACAGACGCGGAAGTCAATCGTTATCGGCTGCTAACCGGTGGAATCGCCAGACTGAACCACCAGGATGGAGCTGCCACGACGCCTCGTCTCGCTCTCTACCTGAGTCTCGCCCTGGCGGCTCTCGTGGGATGGGGAGTCTTATTCTCCTTCATGATCTTTCTCTATCGGGGTCCATACGATGTGCTACCGCTGAATCTAGGGCCAGCACGCTCGCTGCTCCTGGATGCGTTCCTCTGCGTGGTGTTTTTCCTGCAACACAGCGTCATGGCGAGATGGTCTTTCGAGTGGAGGCTGGCAAGGATCCTGCCGAAGAAATATTTTGGGCCTTTCTACCTGGTTGCCTCGGGCATTGCGCTGCTGCCTCTGCTATTGCTGTGGCAGGAATCAGGTTACCAGCTGCTCGAGGCGCGAGGTCTGGCGCGCTACGCTATGCGAGCAGCGTTCTTCCTGGCCATTGCCAATGTGATCTGGGTAATGAGCGTAGGCCTGCTTCCTCTTTTCCGCTTGCAGGCCGTCGTGGATGAGCTGAGGCACGTCAATCGTCAACCGGCTTCCGTCCTCATCAAAGAGGGGCCCTTTCGCCGAATCCGAAACCCGCTGTACTTCTCCTCGCTGTTCCTGATCTGGTCATACCCGGACCTGACTTTGGACCGGCTGCTCTTGAATGTCATGTTCTCAATCTGGGTGATCCTGGGGACAATCCTGGAAGAACGTGATCTCGCGGCCAGGTTTGGGGATGCCTACCGCGATTACCGTGCAACGGCTCCGATGCTGTTCCCACGGCTCAAGCGGAGACGATCCTAGCGCGAACGCCGCGGCGCCTTCGATGCACGGATAATGCCCGCGCTGATCGGCTGATCGCGGCGGAGTGGTATGGGACTTTTACGCTTCAGGGGTGAAAGGTGTGCACCCTCTGACCGGAGGTATGTCGGACCGAGAGCAACACTCCCAGCCACAGCATTTTGAGGACTGCAGGGAGCTTCCGTCGCTCGCCATAGCTGGCTCGCAGAATGAAGCGCTCTCGTTCGATGGCGTCGAGCACCCTCTCGAAACGCGCACAGTACCAATGCACGACCGCCTTGGTTCTCAGGATTGGCATGCGGTCGAAGTACAACTTCCCAGCTCTGAAATATCCTCTGGCCAGCCTGACTCGATCACGCACCCATTCCTGAAACTGATGCGCTCCTACGTCCCCGGGTTCAATGTGGTGTGCCTGAATGTACTCGCGCGGGATGTTGATGAAACCTTGCTCGACATCCGGTAGCAAGTCCCGAAGTAGATGGGAGATATGGCAAGCCTTAACGGCCAGCAAGCGATCTGCCCCTGCTGGGTGGGAATACTCATGACCGATGAAGTACTCCAATCCATCGGTAACTGAATCTGCGACTCGCTCAGTGTACCAATCCAGCTCTTGTTCGCTAATGAGTCTCCCTTTTCTGTGCGCGTCAAACTCTATGATGGCCACCATATTGCGTATGAACGACTGCAGTCCGCTGTCCGTTCCCCGATCATTTCCAATCAGCGTAGCGAGCATTTGCTCCTCGGCCGCGAGATCTGCGGGCCGCTCGCCGAGGTACAGCATGTCGATGAGACGTGTTTGCCGGCCAATGAAGGAAATCCCCTGCGCTTTGGAGCGAGCCGAATCATCGACTACATCATCCGCCCACCGCAAGTAGGCGTATGCTCGTGCGAAGTCGTCCTTGAGCCCCGCATCGATCAGCAGACGAGCGGTGAAATAGGCTTGCTTGCTGCCCTCCCAGGTGATCGCCCGGGCCAATGTAGCAGTGTTGTCTTCCACAAGATCCCTGATAATGATTAACACTGAAAGGGCCACCGGGACGCGAGCATCCGAGGCTTTCTAGGTAGCCTACACCGATCAGGCCCGCACCGCCCACACGACTGCCGTCGCCTCTCCCTGAACCCAGGCTCCAGCGATAGAATTCAGCGAGTTCGATCGCGGCAACTCTCATTGACCAAATTCCTGATCATCTGGGTGGGCCAGTTGGTTTCGCTTGTGGGAAGCGGCATCACGCGCTTCGCGCTGGTGATCTGGGCCTGGGAGAAAACCGGGCTGGCGACGACCCTGGCGCTGGTCGGCTTCGCCTCCTTTGCACCCACAATTCTGATGAGCCCGATCGCCGGGGCGCTGGTTGATCGTTGGAACCGACGGTTGACGCTGATGATCAGCGATCTGCTTTCCGGGGTGGCGACGTTCGGCATGCTGGTGCTGCTGGTCGGCGGTCGGCTGGAGATTTGGCACTTATATGTTGTGGGGGTAGTCGCCGGGATCGGTGACTCCTTTCAATGGCCGGCCTACTCGGCGACGATCCCGCTCATGCTGCGCAAGGAGCAGTACATCCGGGCGAATTCGTTGCTCGAGGTCGCACGATCCGGCGCAAACATCGCCGCCCCCGTGTTGGCCGGGGTGCTGCTCGGCGTCATCGATTTCGACGGCATCCTGCGCCTCGATCTGGCGACCTTTGGAATCGCGGTCGTCACGTTGCTGATCGTCGCTATCCCTTCCCCCCAGCGGTCCGAGGAGAGTGCCGGGCAGAAAGCCAGTCTGATGCAGGACGCGGTCTTTGGCTTTCGCTTCATCTGGGAACGGCCGAGCTTGCTGGCACTGCAGGGACTGTATTTCGTTTCGAATCTTATCGGGACCATGGGATTCACGGTGGTTCCAGCGATGATCCTGGCCCGCACCGGCAATGACGAGGTCGTGCTCGGCAGCGTGCAATCCGTGGGCGGCATCGGAAGCCTGATCGGGGGACTTGGTCTCACCGCCTGGGGCGGACCCAAGAAGCGGATCCTTGGAGTGCTCTACGGACTGGTGTTTATCTATATCGGGGTGTTGTTTCTGGGGCTGGGCCGCGAGGTCACTGCCTGGTCAATTGGAATGTTCCTGGTGCTGCTTTTCCTGACGGTGCTCAATGGTTCAAGCCAGGCTATTTGGCAGGCCAAGGTCGATCCAAAGTTGCAGGGGAGGGTGTTTGCCACGCGCCGGTTGATCGCCCAGGTTACCGTTCCATTCGGAATGCTTATCTCCGGGCCGCTAGCCGATTCGGTCTTCGAGCCGATGCTCAGCTCAGCGGCGGCGGTGCCCGCGTTCATCGACACGCTGTTTGGTCGTGGCCCAGGGGCAGGCATGGCGCTTATGCTGACCCTGTCGGCGCTGGTTGGTTTCGCGGTGGCCGCAGCCGGGTTTGCCCACAAGCCTATCCGGGACGTGGAAGAGTTGATCCCGGATCACGCGTTGGCGGAGACGGCGTCGTAACAGCGGGAACCGCGGCGATCGGGCTGCGGAATGCAGGCGCCCACCCGAAGCCGCGGCAGCCCGAGTGGGTAGCGGCCTGGGAGGCGAACTAGTGCTTCGGCGCCGAGGCGCCTCTAGATCTTCTCGATCGGATGCCGCAGCACGGTCTTGAGGTTCTCGGGCTTGGCCATCAGCGGGTTCCCGAGGTAGATCTCGTGATGCCGGCCGCGGTGCCGGTAGCCGTGCTCTTCGGCGAATGCCTCCATTTTGGCAATCGTCGCCGGCTCGTTTGCGTAGGGGCCAATGTGCATGATCTGCATGCACAAGCCCTCCTCGAACGGGCCGAACCGTGCCTGGTCGATCAGTGGATTGTCCTTCTTCTGTTTGAAGTCGTGCACCGCTTGCTCGTACATCTCCTGGGTGATGTGGTCGGGCTGCATCATCATGGAGGTGAAATACCAGGTCTGCTCACGGCTGAAGTCGAAGCTCTCTTCGCTGCCATGCGCCCACCACAGGCCCTCCAGCGCCATGACGGTGTAGTCGATCGGATCTGCCTCGCGCCGCTTCGACATGAACTTCAATCCGTAGGATAGGGTGTACAGCACCTCCATCGAGTTGCGGTAGTCGGGCGCCTCCGCTACGGGTATCCCGGGCTCGATCTGCCCGTCGACCTGTATGAACTGGAACTCGGGCACGTCGACGACCACCACCTGCTTGGCCGATGGTCGATACAGCTCCTTGTAGGTTTTCTTCAGATCCAACTTCTCCATGTCATCTCCTTCGCCCTATGCATCAGCCCCCGCGGAGGGTGAGGGGGCTTTCGTTTGGGCCTGCAGCTGTTCGACAAACCGATCCAGCCAGTCCAGCTCGGCTTCCACCAGGCGCAGGCTGTAGCTGAACATGCCTTCCAGAAACAGCGGAGCCGCCTGCTTGTGCCCGCCTGGGTGCTCGTGCTCAGTAAAGTCCGTCTGGAGTTCGTGCCAGCGTTCCTTCAACCCACGCCGGCGCTGCTCCAGCGACTGGCGATAGCGATCGAGGGCGGTCAGGGCCTCGCCAACGTCGATGCCCGGCAGGCCGGACAATCCCAGCAGGAACGATGAATTCGGCCTCCCCGGCTCGGACAGAGCTTGTACGGTCGCCGACCTCCAGGCACGCTGGCCGGCCTGGGTGATCGAGTACACCTTCCTGGCCGGACCCCTGCCAGTGGATTGCTCCATCCGGCCGAGGATCAGGCCCTCCTCTTCCAGCTTGCGGAGGATGTAGTAGATCGAGGAAAACCCCACCTCGGTCCAGTCCCGCATCCCGCGCTCGTCGATGACGCCTTCGATCGCGTATCCGTGTCGCGGTTGTTCCAGCACCAGTCCGAGGATGGCCAGTTCGGCGTTAGTCAGCATTACTATAGTTTGGGAATATACTAATACTAGGATAGCAGCTATGGGATCGGCGGTCAAGAGGAAATCCGGCGTAGCCGCCCGACCCAAATCATCCGCTCGTAACGGTTTCGGTACGGCATCGCGAATACCCTTAGGTCTGATTCGGTAGGCCAAAAAGATGAAACCGCAGACCGCCCGCGCGCTCGCCCTGCCGGTGGCAGGGTTGTACTTCCTTCTGATCGCGATCGGGTTCCTCTTCCAGTTCCTGAATCAACGTTCCTTTCAGGAGGCAGGCTACCCATCGGCCATCGGCCTTTCGGTTGCGATTGGGATCGCCGCGGTCATTTCCACTACGATTGTCAGGAGACTGCCGCACAATCGCATCGGTTGGCTGACCTTGCTGATATCCCTGGGGTGGGGAGCAGAAATGCTTACCGACGGGTATGCATATTACGGTCTTGTCACGAACCCCGGTTCGCTTGTCGGAGCGGACATCGTCCTCATGTGGCAGGCTGCCGACTTTTCGCGGTTCATACTGGTGGCCATCACCCTGCTCATTCTGTGGTTTCCCACCGGTCGCCCGCATCACCCGCGACTTGTCCTAATCTCCTGGGCAACAGCTGGGGCAGCAATTGCCCATGCCACGATCGCCGCGTTGCGGCCAGGGCCGCTCCCGCGCTATCCGTCCCTGGTACGGGAAACCGGCATCGACAGTGGAACCTGGCCCACACTGTCGCAAGCTTTAAGCGCAACAGAGCTGATCCTGGGCTTGTGTTTGCTCGGAGCGGCGGGCACGCTGATCCTGCGCTTGAGACGCGCGAGGGGCGATGAACGGCAGCAGATTAAGTGGTTCCTTTACGCTGCCTTGTTCTTCCCGCTTTCCTTCCTCACTCTGGAGCTTGGAGGCCCCGAATTGCTTCCTGTGGGTTTGCTGTTGAACTTCCTGGCGATTACAGGATTCGTGGCTGCAGTAGCGATCGCGATCTTCAAATATCGTCTTTATGACATTGACGTCATCATCAATCGAACGCTGGTATACGGTGCGTTGACCGGGGCGTTGGCGGTGACCTACATGCTCAGCGTTCTCGCGTTCCAGTATCTAATCGTTTCCCTGACTGGCCAACGGTCGTCGCTTGCGATTGTGGCCTCGACACTGCTGGTGGTGGTGGCCTTTCAGCCTCTCCGTCGCCGAATACAGCGATTCATCGATCGTCGCTTCTACCGCCGAAAGTACCGGGCGGCGCAATTATTGGCTCAATTTGGATCGGCGCTTCAGGATGAGGTTGAATCGGACGAGGTTGTCGGCAACTTGCTCGAGGTGGTTGACCAAAGCGTCCAACCGGAACACCTGTCTCTCTGGCTGCGTGCACGACAACCACACGCCAGGTAGAGTCTAGAGTCAGAATCGAGTTGCGACAGCGCTGCCTAGGGAGGTTCGGGTGAGCAGGTCGGCGCGGCTGGTCTTGTGGCTAGCCTGGGGGTCTTCACTGCTGTTGGCCGTTCTCACATTGACGGTGGGGCGACGAGCCGTGTCGCCTGTCCCTGCCGATCTCATCTTCTTCAGCTCGCTTATCGGAACCATCGGCTTGGTGGTCCTGGTTCGATCCCCAAATCAGCGCGTGGGCTGGTTGCTCATCGCCATCGGCTTCTGGGGGACCCTACTTGGATTCAGCGAGCAGTATGCTGAACTGGCCTACGTGGTGGATCCTGACGGAGCATTTCCACTGAAGTGGGTTTCGGCTTGGATCGCCAACTGGGGATGGTTTCCACTTCTGGGGTTGGCTTTGATGATACTCCCCCAAGCGTTTCCGAGCGGGCGTCCTTTGCCGGGCCGCTGGAAGGCCGTCTATCAAGTCACGTCGATCTACGTCGTGGTGTTTGCTATACTGCTCGCATTTGGGAACGCGCCGCTCCAGATCTTGGACGAGTCGCTGCCTAACCCAGTCGGTTTCCTTCCAACGGAGCGGATCGTGGGAACGCCAGCATACGAGCCCTTGACCATCGCTCCCCTCGTGGGATCCCTGCTCGTTTCATGGGTCAGCTTAGCGGTTCGATACGGACGTTCACGAGGCAACGAGCGCCAACAAATCAAGTGGATTGCTTTCGCGATCAGCGCCGTCCTCGGAACATTCGTTGTTGGCGCGATTCTGTCCGTTATCCTGGAAGGGGATTGCTGCAACCTCGATAGATTCGGGCCGGTCTTGGATGTGCTGAGCACTCTGGCATTTCTCGGACTTCCTGTATCGATTGGAATCTCCATCCTTCGCTATCGTTTATATGACATCGATCGGATCATCCGGCGGACGCTTAGCTATACGATTCTGACGGTGATTTTGGCGCTCACATACTTCGGCGGCATCCTGTTGTTTCAGCGCATCGTTCCGGCACAATCACAGCTTGCCATCGTGGTATCGACTCTTGCCACAGCCGCGTTGTTCTCTCCGCTGAGGCGAACGGTTCAAGCATCGATCGACCAGCGCTTCTATCGCAATCGAACCGATCCGGAGAAGGCGCTGGGAGCGTTTCGCATGGCTCTTGGAAGACGGGTCGACAGCGACGAGATTGGGGAGGCCATGCTGGATTTCATTGAAGAGACCGTGAAGCCAGAGCACGCCTCCGTGTGGCTTCGCCAGCATCCCAGGCTGCCGACAAGCGCAGGCAGGTAGCCGGTGTGCAGTCAAAGCGCACCGCCGGGAAGGTGACGAAAATCCATTCCAGCCGAGCGGTGGAATAACTAGACTTTCTCGGACAATTCGCTAGCTGGCGGATTGTGAGGGTGCGCCGTTTCGTCGGGGGAGGCCGTCCGCTCGAATCAAGCCAAGAACGCCCGACGAGCGCCAAGGTTGGGCGTCTTGTTTGCGCTTCCCGCCGGCATCCCACAAAGGTGGAGCCGTGGTCAACCGGCCTGATGCACACACCAGGATACCTTGGGCCAGCGCGCAATGAGATCCCGCTCATTAGCCTTCGCGCGCCTGAATTTGCGCTGGAACCCTTTCGGTGAACCGGGTCCAGATGACATTGTTCGGCTTGCGGTGGTCGAGGTCGAGCAGTACGTGGAGCGTCTGAGAACGCCCGGCTTTGCCGTTCAATACCTGGGCGAGGCGGGACGCGGCAAGTCGACTCACTTGCTGGCGCTGCACCACTACTTCCCGAGCATGCCCTACGTCAAGTTCCAAGAAGATGACCCGATCCCCGACATCCCCCATGCACCGGTCCTGTTCCTGGATGAAACACAACGCCTTCCCTCCGACCTGAGGCGGCGCGTCTTTGCGCGCGATGCATCTTTCGCGGTCGGTACCCACGAGGATCATTCCGCCGAGCTTTCACGGGCCGGCGTTGAGTCGGTCTCAGTTTCCCTCAAGGGGATGAATAGCGAGCACCTGTCGAGGATTATCAATCGGCGCATTGAGTGGGCGCGCCGCGAGCCTGGTCCAGTCCCCAGTCTGCCTACCTCGGATTTGACAGGGCTTATCCAGCGCTACGGAGATGACCTCTCGGCCATCCTGGCGCACCTGTACGATGAATTCCAGTCCATGGAGGAAGTGGGAAGTGATCAGGCTCCAGGTGGAGTTTGACCGTCCGGATCGCTGCTATCGATTCGGTGATGAGATTTCCGGGCGAGTGACCATCAGCGCCGAATCTGATGTCGAGTGTTCAGAAATCTGGATCACCTACCGCTGGCGCACACACGGGCGTGGGTTCAGGGACATTGGCTATGGGGACGAGCTGATCCTGGCCTCGGCGGTGACCCCCATTCATGCCGGCGAACACAAGCAGTTCTCTTTCGGCTTCACGGCGCCAAACGGGCCGGTCACCTACCACGGCCACGATCTGAATGTCGATTGGTACGCAATTGCCCACGCAGCCATTGCTTCAGGAGGTAGCATCGAATGCGAAGAGGATTTCCTACTGCTGGGTGGTGACGCAGTCGGCGAATTCATATTGGGGGATAGCGAGGTGTTTGCCGGGGACCTTCCCGCGCGCACTCCTGGAGAAGCGCCTCGTTCGCCACGTATGCTCGAAACCAAGCCCGGCAGGACGAATGCAATATGGTCGTTTCTGCGCGCCGCACTCCCGCTGTTGATCGTGGTGATCATCTTCCTCCTGGGGGTTAGCCAAAGCTTGGTGTCAACCGCGGCGGCTTTTCTCATCTCGGTCGTGGCGGCGATTCTTGGGTACCGGCTGTTCGTTTACTCCGGGCGGGCATTCCGAAACGCATATGCGCGAAAGCTCGAAGCGGCCGAGCTTCGGGTCACACCTGCCACCGTGTTTGCCGGCGGCTGGATCGGATGTCATGCGGAATTTCGCGCCCGCGGGGAGGTCCATTGCCGCGGCATCAAAGCGTCCGTCCGTGCTCAGGAACGTGTGAGGAGCTTGATCGGCACGACGCCCTCCACCAGCTACCACATCGTCGCGGAGCGAGCCTTTGTGCGATCGCTTGACGAGCATTTGCTCGCTGGCAGGTGGATTTCCATCGATTGTTCCATCCCATTGGCGGCAGATGCGCCGCCGACTTTCTCATCGAAGAACAACGCGCTGGATTGGTCCATTCGACTGCAGGTGGATCTCAAAGGTTGGCCCGATTGGAGTGAGACGTTTGAGCTTACCGTCCTGCCGTGACTGATTGGCGGCATGCGGGTGAGCATCCCCGTGAGGAAAAGACGCACCATCCGGGGCATTACAAACATCCATTGCAAACGGGTGGCACGGTATGCAGAATGAATTCGTCAGTTCACTGACCCGCTGATCGCAAAGGTGGGCTGTGGCGTCGGGGGAAGC
>CAZJUE010000045.1:0-14628 GCA_964549025.1 uncultured Anaerolineaceae bacterium
TTGAGCATTGCGCGTAAGTGCGGTTCCGATTCGCGTTTAACGTAGGCGGTAAGTACATCGCCTGACTGCAGAACGGTGGAACCGTGGGGGATCATGATCGCCCCGGCCCGATGGATCGAAACCAACACGCAGGCCTGGGGCATGGCAGGACCGAGTGCGGCGATCCTCTGTCCGATGGCCGGATCGCCGTTGAGCAACTCCAATTCGACAAACCTGAATCCACCGGGCTCCCGCATCTCGGCTCGCTTCAGCCGGTGCGAAAGCTCGGAGCGTCGCGAGAGCGCAACTTGATATGCGCGAATTACATCCTGGCGACCAATTAGGCCGACCAGTCGTTCGGGATTGGCCCGGGAAACCACCGGTAGGCGGCTGAGGCCGCGCGGACCCATCTTGAGCAGCACATCGCCGATGTTTTCGTCCGGGTAAGCCACGACCACTCGCTCTTGCGGCATTCCGATTTCGGAAACCGCAGTCGACCGGGGGAGATCCTGCAAAATAGCGCGCTCAAGGTCGGTAGAGGTAACGATGCCCCACAGCTCGCCACGCCGGTCGAGCACTGGAAAACCGCGATAGCGCCGCTGATTGAGCAGCTCGGAAAGCCCGACCAATGACAGGTCGTGGTCGACGGTCACTACGTCGGTGGCCATCACGTCTTGAACCTGCACGCTGCTCAAGATATCGACGTCGCGTCCGGCCCGCAGCCGGATCCCGCGGCGGGACAGCTTCAGGGTGTAGATGGACTCGCCGGACAGCCACCGGCGGGCCACCAGGGTCGCTACCACAATGGTGAGCATCAGCGGCAGGATGATCTGATAGTTGCCGGTGAGTTCAAACATAATGATGATGGCGGTAATCGGGGCGTGCGCGGCGGAGGCGAACACCGCCCCCATGCCGACCAGCGCATAGGCGCCGGGCGGGGCGGTGGCGAACGGCGCCGCCGAGTGGGCGAGCACCCCAAACGCCGATCCAAGCATGGCGCCCATGAAGAGCGAGGGAGCGAAGACTCCCCCTGATCCGCCTGATCCCAGGGTGATGATGGTCGCCAGCAGCTTTAGCAGCATCAGCAGCACGACCACTTGGAAGGCCGCCTGGTTTTGAAGCGTGGATTCGATTACCTCGTAACCGACATTGAAGACTTGCGGTAGTCGAGTCCACTCGATTCCGGTCAGCATTGGATAGAGCAGTGCAAGCCCGCCGAGCAGCATGCCGCCAATCGCCGGGAGGAACCAGCTCGGGATACGCCGAGCGCGGCCAAACAAATCCTCGCTCCAGTACAACGTGCGCACGAACGCCACTCCAACCACTGCCGCCAGCAGCCCGAGCAACGGATAGAGCACAAACTCCCATACGCTGACCACGTGGTACTCGATCGGTACTGGAAACGCAGCATCGGCGCCGAAAACTGCTTGTCCGATCACGCTGGCGGTCACCGAAGACATCACCACTGTGCTGAAATACGCCACGCTAAACTCGCCCAGGATGATTTCCAGGGCAAAAATCACCCCTGCGATCGGTGCGTTGAAGGTGGCGGCGATTCCCCCGGCGGCCCCGCAAGCGACCAGGTTGCGCACCCGCTCGTCAGAAAGGCGAAACAGCTGACCAATCGTTGATCCCAGCGCCGAGCCGATCTGTACGATGGGGCCTTCCCGCCCTACCGAGCCGCCACTGCCGATGCTGATTGCTGAGGCCAGCGCTTTGATCACCGCGACGATCGGTCGGATACGTCCACCGCGCAGTGCAACCGCTTCCATAACCTCCGGCACGCCATGTCCCTTGGCTTCCTGAGCGAAGCGATAGATCAGGATCCCCACCACCAGGCCCCCGAGCGGCGGAACCACGAGGACCACGCCGCGTCCCAACGACGGGAACCAGTTCGGGACCGCGTCGTAGGCGAGTCGCTCTACCCCTTGGATCAAATAGCGAAATACCACCGCCCCGACGCCTGCCCCCACGCCGACCAGCAGCGCGGTGAACACCAGCACAAAATCCTCGGAATCCAGCAGTCGGTGCAGCGCACGCTGCAACCAGCTGCCATATGCCGCTTGGTTTCGGGTAATAGGGTTGTCGCTCATGCGCAGGAAGGCGCGCAGTGAACAGTGTGGGGAGCGGTCAAGTCGCCTCGAACGTGTTCGCGGCGAATCTATATGCCCGTTGCAGGATTACGTCAAGCTGCACGGATCGCCACCCGGGATCAGCGAATCCCGGTATCGATGTCGATATTGAGGGTGGTGGTCTCGCCGATGGCGATAGATACCGTGCGTGGAAATCCTTCTGCCCGGTCGGTACCGGCGTGATTGATGTCGACCTGGTACAAACCCGGAAGCAGCATAATGCGGTAGTGGCCGGTGGCGTCGATGCTTACCCGCGCAACCTCCCCGATCCCATTTCCGTTTAGCACCACCACTTCGCGGGCGGCGTAGTCTTCCGGTCTGGGTGTCGGCTGCGGCTGACCCTCCGGCAGGGCCGGAACCATAGGTCCGATGGTGACCTGGCCCTCCAGCACGCCGGTATCCTCTCTGGCGCAGCCGGCGACCAGCACCACCAGCAGCATCACCGTTAGCAGTTTCCAGGTCGAGGCTTTCATCTCAGGTTCGCTTCCTCCGCCGGCGGGCCAGGACGATCACCGGCATGGCCAGTCCGGGGGCATTCCCGATGAGAATCGCCCGGTGCCATCAAAAGATCAATAGGAAGATGCTCCAAGGGGCCTGAGCGCGACTTTTCGCCAGGACCTCGGTATCCCCTTTTAACCGGCCCACTTGCACGAACCGACCGAGCGCTGTAGTCTGGCCGGCTGGAGAATATGCAATGAACCAACGCACCCCCATGCTGCTGCTCGCAGCCGCCCTGCTGGCTGCCGGGTTGGCCTGCGGCGGCCAGGCCGGTTCCACGGCCGACCCAACCGAGGCACCGGCACCGCCTGCAACCCCAACGCCATATCCCACCCCGATACCGCCGGCCAGCACGCCGGCGACGCTGCCTGAGGACAGCGGAATGGTCGAGCTCATCGGCTACGCCAATCAGATGCAGCCGTTGATCTACCAGGCCGGCCTGATCCTGCAGCGTGACGGCGAGATCTTGAAACAGGCTGAAAACGACGATGCAGTCCTATGCGACGGACGGCTGGAGGACGACAACGCGGCCTTCAAGCCGATCGCTGATCAGGTGCGCGCGGTCCAGCCGCCATCCGATGCCCAGGCTCTGCACAACCAGATGCTGCGTGCCGCCGACGCCTGGACCGAGGCGCTGGACAACGTCGCGCGATTCTGCGACACCGGGAACGCACTGTACAAGGTCCCGGCCGCGCTCAAGTTCTGGGAGGCGGCGCTGTCGCTGCAGGACGCCGGCAATCGATTCTGGGCGCTGATCGTCTCTGAAGGCATTCAAGACTGGGTGAGGCGCTAGGCGGATCAGCCGTCCACCATTCCCGCAAACATGATGCGGGCGGCCAAATGGCCGCCCGCAACGCTAGAATGAAGTCCTTGCGCTTAACTCAAAGGGTGCGTTTGGGGCAGCTGTTGGGTCCCCGGTGAAGGCGCGGTGCCGGTCAGCGGACCGGTCTCCCGCTTAAGCGACGGTTCCACCGGGCCACCGCTGGCATCTTGCAGCACCAGCCGGGCCAGCCGGTATGCCGCCGCGGTGGGCGCCCCGCGCGGCCATAAGAGCCGGATTGCGGCCTGCATGAGCGCGATCTGCGAGGGATACTTGCTGCGGTTGACGCGCAGGAAGGTCAGGATGTCTTCATCGGTGACCGGTCTGTCCATTCGATCGGCGTCCTTCCCGCTGCTATGTCGCCCCTATTTAGCCACCTCGGGGCTGCATTCAGCTTACAGCTTTGTGACCATCCACCTTATAGCCCATCTGCGCCATCCGATTTTGAGAGTTTCCGACAGCCCGTGCGACATGTTGAGAGCGTTCTTGTCTCACAATGGGGGCGCTGTGAGCGCAGAGTCGCAGACTGCGAACATCTGACCTCGAGGTGAACGATGAACGACCCCCAAACCAACGATCCCCCGCACCCGCTGTCCCCATTTGCGGTCCGGCTGACCGCGACCGCGCTGGCCCTCGGCCTGGCAGTCGATGTGCTCTTTCGCCGGCAGGCGCTGGGAATCTCATTTCCGATCTGGAGCATGCTCTCCGCCACTGCGCTGCTGCTGGCAGCTCGCTGGCACGGTATCCGTTCGGACTGGACAGGGTACGGTCTGGCCGGCGGCATCTTATTGCTTTCGATCGGCGTAGCAGCCCGGCTGGAGCCGCTGACGGTCGGCATGAGCGTGCTGGGCGCAGTGCTGTTGTTTGCCTTGTGGATCCGCACTCTGACCCACGGACGGTTGCATCGGTTTGGGTGGCTGGACCTGGCACTCGCCGCAATTGTGGTTCCATTGGAAACGCTGCTGAGACCGTGGCCAACGCTCTCCGACGCGCTCACGCGCTTGGCCGGTGATCGCGCGGTTCGCAGCCGTGGCATGGCGCTGGTGCGCGGCTTGCTGCTGGCCGTCCCTATCGTGCTGGTATTCCTCGGGTTGTTGACTTCGGCCGATCTGGTGTTTCGCGATTTTGTCGAAGATGCATTCGCTTGGCTGGATCTGGAGTGGATTCGCGAACTGATTGGCCACACCATCATCATCGGCGCGGCGGGATTGATCTCACTCGGGGCTTTGGTCGCCGCGGTCCGCCGTGACGAACCGCACCAACTGGTCGGCGAGCAGCAACCGTTGATTCCACGGTTCATCGGGATCACAGAATCAGAAGTGGTGCTCGCCGCGGTCGATCTACTTTTCGTGGTGTTCGTGATCATCCAATTTCGCTATCTTTTCGGAGGCGAAGCCAATATCACCGCCGCCGGCTACACCTACGCCGACTATGCCCGGCGCGGTTTCGGCGAGATGGTGTGGGCGGCCATTTTCGGCCAGGGTCTGATCCTCGGATTCGGCCATTGGATCAGGCAAAACCACGGACGGCAGCCCGCGCTTGCGAACGCGCTGTCGGCCGGGCTGGTGGCAATGCTGTTGGTCACACTGCTCTCGGCGCTCACTCGTTTGCTGCTCTACGAAGAGGCCTACGGATTCACCCGCTCGCGCACCTACGCCCACGTCTTCATCTTTTGGCTGGCTGCGTTGTTGGTGTCGCTGGTGGTGCTGCTCTACCGCGGGCGACTACGGCTCTACGCACCCATCACGGCCCTGGCCGCCGCCGGATTCGTGCTCTCGTTGGTCGTGCTGAATGTGGACGGATTCATCGCCGAGCGTAATCTCGATCGCTATTTCGAAACCGGGGATCTGGACGTCAGCTACCTGGCGCAGTTGACCAACGATGCGGCTCCGACGCTGGCGGAGCGAGCCAGCGCTGACATTCCGCAGGAGCTGCTGGCTCAGCTGGCCTGCCGCAAGGCGTTGCTGAACGACCAGCTCGAGCAGCGCTCCTGGCAGTCCTACCATTTCGGACGAGAACGTGCCGAGCGTGCGCTGGGAGAGATTGCCGAGTTGCTGCAGCCCTATCGGGTGAGCTCAGAATCGACTCGTTGGCAGGTGGAAGGACCAGGCCTTGAAGAGGAGACCTACTGCAGCTGGCATCCCCTGGATTAGGCCGATGGCCGCGTGGCCGACTACCACGCTGGGCAACCACTCAGCATACCGCCGACTACGGTCTCCCGATAATGCGATTGCTTAATCCCGGAGGCGGTTGACTACCAGCAGGCTGACCAGCACCATCAGGCTGCCGAGCAGCAGGTTGGCAGTGATGCTTTCGTCCAGGAACACCGCGCCCAACAGCAGCCCGGTTACCGGAAAGGTGTAGGTCACCATGGTCGATCGAGTCGGCCCGATGCTGTGCACCAGATAGAAATAGAGCAGGTAGGCCAAGAACGAGCCGATCACACCCAGCCACAGGATCGCCACCCAGGTCAGCGTCAGCTGCGGCAATCGCAGCGGGCTCTCCAGCGCCACCACCCCTGTCCACACCGTCAGATCCGCGATCACCAGCGGGAGCAGCGCGATGACCTGACGGTCGAGCTGCTTGGTGTTGCGGCGCGCCAGCACCGCACTGGCGCCGTAGAGCATAGCGGCCAGCAGCACCGCTCCCTGTCCCAACAGACCCGGCCGCACGCCGGCTAGCAGGTCTTCGGCAAAGATCACCACCACTCCCAGGAAACCCAGCACTACCCCCAGGACTTTCAGCCGACTGAAGCGCTCATCGCGTAGCGCCAGGTGCGCGATCACTACGGTGAAGAGTGGCACGGTGCTGTTGTAGACCGAGGCCACCGCTGAATCGATGAACTGCTCGCCCCACGAAATCAGTACGAACGGGATCGCGGTGTTGGTCAGCCCCAGCACCCCCATGGTGATCCAGGCACTGCGACCCGCCGGCCAGCTCGGCCGGCTGATCAGCACTACCACGGACAGACCGATCACGCCGATGAGCAACCGCAGCGCCACCAACATGAAGGGGCCGATCTCCGCCACTGCGATCTTGATCCACAGAAACGATGAACCCCAGGCCAGTGCCAGACCTAGGAATGCCAACAGATCGCGAGTCTTCATTCTGTCACTCGACACACTCTATAGATAGGACTCGGCTCGAACCGGGTTGTGAGATCGGGCGGCGCGCCGCTAGCGGGCCGCCAGCGTCTGCAGCTCATCATCGGTGAGCTCGAAGTCGAAAACCTCCAGGTTCTCCCGCTGACGGCCCGGATCGGACGATTTGGGGATCGCGACCACCAGCTGCTGCTGCACCAACCACCGCAGCGCCACCTGGGCAGCAGTGACGCCGTGGCGTTCGCCGATGCTTTGCAGCTGGCGATCGCCGGGCAAACGGCCCTTGGCCACTGGACTGTAAGCGGTCAGCAGAACCTGGTTCTGCTGGCAGTACGACAGCAGGTCCGGCTGCGGGTGGCCGACGTAATACGGCACCTGGTTGGTGAACAGCCTGGACTGCGAGGCCGCCTGAGCCGCCTCGAATTCGGCCACCGAGAAGTTGCTCACACCAATCAGCCGGCTGACTCCGGCGCTAGCCAGCTCGTCCATCCCCCGCATGGTCTCCTCGATCGGGAAGCTGGCATTGGGCCAGTGCACCAGATACAGGTCAAGTTGCTCGAGGCCGAGCAGCTCGCGGCTGCTTCGCCCGGCATCCACCACGTCCTGATAGCTTAGATGGCTGCTGCGCACCTTGGAGACCACGAACAGCTCGTGGCGATCGACGCCGGAGTCGGCGATTGCCCGGCCAACCTCGCGTTCGTTGTGGTACATCTGTGCGGTGTCCAGGTGCCGGTAGCCCATTTCGAGCGCCCGCAGCACCGCCCGATAGCAGACCTCGCCGTGCATGGCCCAGGTGCCCAGTCCGATCTTCGGTACCCGCTCCCCATGTAGCTCAACATATTCCATGCGGCGTTCCTCGCCCGTATCAGCCCATCATTGTAAGCGTTCGAACAGATAGTCAGGGGAGCAGAGGCTGAAGGACGTATTCACACCGCCGCGCAGGCGTCGCGGGTGCCTCTCGTGGCGGCAGTTTGGTGCTGCCGGCGCTTGGTATACAATCGGCGCCAATCATGCGCTACGCAGCTGTCGCGACTGCTCTGGCAGCCGCTGCCGGGCTGGCCGCCTGTACGCTGCCGCTCGCCGAGGGGCCAACGCCATTCCCCGATCAGCTCGAGGTCAGCCCAACCACGCCCCCGCCGACCCTCGAGCCGACGGCTACCGAACCGCCGAATTCTGAGCGTATCACCGCGCAAAGCCTCGGCAGTCTTTATGCGGTAGGTGAATTCCCTCAGGACCTGACCGGCGAACTGGATTGGTCGCCGGACAGCGCCCTGCTGGCGATCAGCACCATTCACGGTTCGGGCATCTTCGACGTCCAGCGGCTGCTCAAACTGCGGCCGCTGATCAGCGACGTAACCCCAACCAGCCTGGCGCTTTCGCCTGACGGCTCGCTGCTGGTGACTGGCGGGCGCGACATTCCCCAGTCGCCACAGGACACCGTCACCATCTGGCAGGTAAGCGACGGCAGCAAACTGCAGACCATGATCGGCCACAGCGAGTGGGTGAATGCGGTCGACTACTCCCCCACCGGCGAGCTCGTGGCCTCCGGTTCGGACGACATGACCGTCCGGTTGTGGC
This sequence comes from uncultured Anaerolineaceae bacterium, assembly GCA_964549025.1. Taxonomy (GTDB): domain Bacteria; phylum Chloroflexota; class Anaerolineae; order Anaerolineales; family E44-bin32; genus JADFRG01. Next base: position 8,109 of record CAZJUE010000045.1, read on the forward strand.
GGGTCGAGCAGGCCACCGAGGCGCTGGCGCTGCTTGGCCACAGCGCGCCGGTGACCACGGTGGCTTTCTCTCCGGACGGCCAGGTGTTGGCCTCCGGGTCGCTGGACGGAACGGTGCGGCTGTGGCAGGTCGGCGACGGTCAACTGCTTATGGAACTGCCGCAGGGCGAACTAGGGGTTAACAGCGTAGTCTTCGCGCCGGACGGCACAACGCTGGCCGCCGGCTCGGCGGATGGTGTGATCCGGCTCTTCGCCGTTGGCTCCGGTGCATTGCTGGCAGAGCTGATCGGCAACGAGCGCAGCGTCAATGATCTCGACTTCTCTCCAGACGGATCGCTGTTGGTTTCAGCCGGCGGTGACCACTCACTGCGCTTCTGGCAGGTTGGGAGCGGAATTCAGCTGCATGTGCTGGCCGCCCACAATCAACCGATTCTGGGGGTCGGATTCTCACCCGACGGTCGCTATGTGGCTTCCGGCTCGCTGGACGGCTCGGTCGTAATCTGGGGACTGGGAGCGCCGTTGACCGCCGCACCAACCCCCGAACCGGTCACTGATCCGATCGAGTATCTGGCCGCTGGAACGGGGTTGATCTTCCAGGAGCTGTACATGTTTACCGCCGATCAAGGCTGGGCGAGCGGCGGCACGGAGACCGACCTGCGTCATCTCTTCCGCACCGAGGACGGCGGCGTAACTTGGCTGGAAGTCACCCCGCTGCAGTCGGCCGAGCCGTTCCCCGGCTACGAGCTAGCGCTCACCGGTGCGTTTCACGATCCCTACACCGGTTGGATCGTCTATTATCCGATCGACTACCTCGGCGCCCGGCCGGACTCCAGACTGATCCACACCTGGCGCACTTCCGACGGCGGAGCTGCTTGGGCTGAAGCTCGCCCGCAAGCCGCGATGGAGTTGAATGAAGGCGCGCCCCTGGTGAGCTTCGCCGACGACCAATTCGGCTGGATCCTGGCGGAAGGCTTCGCCGGCGTTGGACAGCATGTATTCACGCTGCTGCGAACCATCGACAGCGGGTTTGCCTGGGAAGCCCTTCAACAACCTCCAGAATCACTCAACACTTGCCACAAGACCGGCCTAGACTTCTTCGACGCTGAGCACGGTTGGTTCACCGAGGATTGTCCGCCTGAGTTGGGGAAAGCCGGCCTGTTGAGCACCGCCGACGGCGGCAACACCTTCGACCAATTGGACCTGCCCGCTCCAGAAGCCGATCCGGACTTCTTTGAACGCGCCGGCTGTGGGCCTCACTCTCCACAGCTTTTCGGCCCGGGAACCGGCATCCTGGCCGTCGAGTGCGCCGGCGCATCAGGCGGATACCTGTATCGCACGGACGACAACGGGCAAAACTGGACCGTCCAGAGCTACCCGGGTGGCGAGCTTCGATTTATGGACCAGCAGGTAGGTTGGGCGCTGTCGCAGCGGATCTACAAGACAGTTGACGGCGGATCGAATTGGGTTTTAGTCAAGACCGTCAACTGGCAGGGCAACTTCAGTTTCGTCAGCGCCGAGCTCGGTTGGGCAATCGCCAGCAACGACGCCGCGTCGGTGCTGGTGCGTACCCGCGACGGGGCGCAAACCTGGCAGCTGCTCGAACCGACGGTGGGGCCCTAGCACGCCCTGCAGCGGCCCGGCCGGCGTCGCCGGCGGATCGAGAGTAGGTTGCGGATTCATTGGAGCCCTGCTGGAGGCATACATTCTTTCCGGCCTGATGAACATCACGGGCGAATCGTCAGTCTCACTCGGAATCCTTGTGGCGGTGGTAATCTGGGTGTCGTTTGTTGTGCCACCAGCGCCACAAACTTCGCCTTTGCCAGCCGATCGTTTCGGCTGTGGCTGATTGAGAACGGCAACCATCTGGCAACGCTGCTGGTGATCGGCTTGATCGTCCGTGCCTGGCAATAGCTGCTAGAGTAGCCAGCCACGAAACCCCTCTTCAGGGTTGCGATCACATAGCCGCGTCAACCACCGCTTCCGGCTCACCGATGCAGCCGCTCGGCGTGCATTCTGGCCGTCCGGCGACCTCCACGTCAGGCAAGGCTATAATGGATCGCCGAGGTCCTCCCAATGTCAACGCCGCCGACCACGCTCCCCAACGTGGCAGAGCTCAGCCGGACGATCCAACAGGAAATCTGGAAGGTCCTGGGGCTCTCGCCTGAAACCCATTTGCAACACCTCTTCAGTCCGTTGATCGGCCCACCTGCGCACCGCTTCGCCCGGGTGGCCGCCGAATTCGATCGCATGGTCGCCGAATCAGGCTTCCTGGAGGCGATCCGCAGCGTGCTGCCGCGCTTCGTCAGCCAGGTGGAGGTCGCTGGGCACACTTTGGTGCCGACCTCCGGCCCGCTGCTGGTGGCGGCCAACCACCCCGGGGGAGCGGACGCCTTGGCGGTGGCCGCCAGCTTGCTGCGCGATGACCTCAAGATTGTGGTGAGCGCGCTGCCCTTTGTGCGCGAGTTGCCTAATTCTGCCCGGCATCTGATTTACACCGCACGGGCCGATGCGCACCAGCGCATGGAAGTGGTACGCTCCGCCATCCGCCATCTTCGTGAGGGAGGCGCGCTGTTGATCTTCCCGCGTGGGGTGCTCGAACCGGATCCGCAGGTCCTGCCGGGCGCCCACGAGTCGCTAGCCGACTGGTCGCCCAGCCTGGGGATCATCGCTCGCTCGGTCCCACAGCTTGAGATCGTAACCGCCATCGTCAGCGGCGTGCTGAGCCACCGCAGCCTGCGCAATCCACTTGCCAAGCTGCGTAAGGAACCACGCGAACGGCAGAAGCTGGCAGAGATCCTGCAGATCATCCAGCAGATGCTGCTCCCGCGCCGCATGATGCTCAACGCCCGCCTGAGCTTCGGCGCTCCGCTTTCAGCCGCCGAGCTGGACGGGCACGATGCGCGCTCGATCACCCAGCAGGTGGTGGACCGAGCACGAAGGCTGCTGGACGATCACTTACCAGGACCGGCCTGAGCGCAACGTGACTATTCCCCCCCCGGAGCCGCTCATGAAATTCGCCATCATCCTTCGCTCTCGGGGCTGCGCATGACATTCGAAATGACCCTGGTCGCCGCCATCCTGGCGGGGGCTTTCGTGCTGCTGGTCACCGAGAAGGTGCGCATGGACGTGGTGGCGCTGATGGTGCTGGGCGCCCTGGCGTTGACCGGCCTGGTGACCGCATCCGAGGCGCTCTCAGGTTTCAGCAGCCCGGCGGTGGTGACGGTATGGGCGGTGTTCATCTTGAGCGCCGGATTGACCCGCACCGGGGTAGCTAACATCATCGGCCGGCAGGTGCTGCGGCTGGCAGGAACCGGAGAGGTCCGCTTGATCGTGGCGATCATGCTGACCGCCGGCGTGATGTCTGCATTCCTGAACAACGTGGGGGTCGCGGCGCTGCTGCTTCCGGTGGTGATGGACGTCGCCCGACGCACCGGACGGATCCCCTCCCGGCTCTTGATGCCGCTTGCCTACGGCGCTTTGCTGGGCGGCTTGATGACGCTGATCGGCACCCCACCCAATATCCTGGTCAACGACGTGCTGGCCGAATTTGGCGAGCCGGCCTTTCAGTTCTTTGACTACACGCCGGTTGGCGTGGTGGTGCTGTTGACCGGCGTGGCGTTTATGGCTTTGGTTGGACGGCACCTGCTGCCCGAGCGCGATATCACCAAAGAATCTGCGCGCGCCGACCTCGATGCCATCTTCGACGTCGAGGCCCGGCTGGGAGTGGTGCGGGTTCCGCCGGATTCGGAACTCTCCGGCCGCTCGCTGGCCGACAGCCGTTTGGGCGCGGCGCTCGGCGTGACCGTGCTGGCCATCTTGCGCGACTCGGAGCGCCGGCTGGCGCCCGGCCCGGGTGCGGTCCTGCAAGCCGGCGACGCGCTGATCGTGGAGGGCCGGCTCGATCGGCTCTTCGAGCTCAGCGAACGCGCCAGTCTGGAGATTGATTCACAGCCGGTGAAAATCAGGCAGCTGACCTCCGACCGGGTCTCCTTTGCCGAGGTGCGCCTGGCAGAAGGCTCGCCTCTGATCGGTCAGACCTTGCTGCAAAGCGGCTTTCGCCACCAGTTCGGGGTCAACATCCTGGCCATCCGCCGGGACGGCGAGCTCAGCCATTCCGCACTGTCGGAGCGCCCGCTCTCGTCGGAAGACGGCCTGCTGATCCAGGCCAGTCGAGATCAGCTCAAGTTCCTGCGGGGCATACTCGAATTCCAGTCGGTCGAGCCGTTGTCCGAACGGGCGGTGCAGGAGCGGTTCCAGCTGGACAGCCGCCTGCTGCGGCTGAGCATCCCAACCGAATCGACCCTGGCTGGGCGAAGCCTGGAAGAGAGTCGCCTGGCGGATGCCTTCGGACTCTCAGTGCTCGGAATCGTGCGCAATGGAAAAACCGTCCTTGCCCCGCTGCCTACCGAAGAGCTGGCTGCCGGAGATCAGCTATTGGTCGAGGGCCATCCGACAGAGCTCGAGACGCTGCATGGATTGCGGCAATTGGTTGTCGACCGGGAAGAGCCGGTCGATCTGATGAATCTGGAGTCTCCGCAGGTCGGGTTGGAGGGGGTGGTGCTTTCGCCGGGCTCGACGCTGGATGGGAAGACACTGCGCGGGCTGCACTTCCGCGAGAAGTATGGACTGACTGTGCTGGCGATCTGGCGTGGCGGGCGAGCCTACCGCTCCAATCTGCGGGATATGCCGCTCAAGTTTGGCGACGCGCTGCTGCTCTACGGCGAGCGTGGGCGGATTCGAGTGCTGGGCAGCGAGCCGGATTTCCTGGTGCTGACCGAGGCGGCACAGGAGCCACCAAGATTGGAGCGCGCGCCCGTGGCGGCATTGATCATGGCCGGCGTGCTGGCGCCGGTGATCCTCGGCGTGGTCCCAATTGCCATCGCCGCTATCGTCGGCGCCACAGTGATGGTGCTCACCGGCTGCCTGACCATGGAAGAGGCCTATCGCAATATCGAGTGGCGGGCGGTGTTCCTGATCGCAGGCATGCTTCCCTTGGGCATCGCCATGCAGCAGACCGGCACCGCTGCCTTCGTGGCCGGCGCAATGGTCGATATGATCGGCTCGGCCGGCATCGTCGCAGTGGTGGCCGGCCTATTTCTGCTGACCGCCGCCAGCTCACAGATCATGCCCAATCCAGCGGTTACCGTGCTGATGGCTCCGATTGCCATCAGCTCTGCCGCCGAGTTGGGGGCCTCCACTCAATCGCTGACCATGGTGATTGCCATCTCGGCTTCTGCCAGCTTCCTCAGCCCGGTAGCCCATCCGGCTAACAGTCTGGTTATGGGGCCGGGTGGATATCGATTCAGCGACTTCTTGAAGGTCGGCCTGCCGCTCACGCTGGTGGTGTTGGCGGTGGTGCTGCTGGTGCTGCCGATCTTTTGGCCGTACTGAGCGCCCGCCGGGCGAAGCGGCCACTGGCGCGGCGTCGGCCGCACAACCGCCGCCCCAGTGTGCCAGCTCGTGCCGGCAGGTCGTGTAGAATGTTTCGTCAACCTCTACCGGCTTCGGAGATCAAATGAAACGTACGGCTTTCCAGTTGCTCGCGTTTGCGCTATTGGTCACGGCATGCGGTGGCGCGGAGCCCAGCCCCACCGTTGCGGCTGAACCCCGGGTCGAACCCAGCATCACCCCACCGCCGGCGCCCACCGCTTCCGATACTCCGGAGCCTACCCCGATCCCGGTCGATCGTGAGACGTACCAGCTACTGCAGGCTATTGAGGCGCCATTCGCCGATCCGGTCGATCTGGCGGTCCGGCTGGCTGGATTCGACGGCGTCATCGCTGGCACGCCGGAACCGCCCGCCCAGCCGCTGCCGGTGGGGACCCGCAGCCTGTTCTGGATCACCGACGGCAACGACCAGAGCGTCCAGATCCCAGCCACACTCCAATTCGCGACTGAGCACGCCTATTTCTGGATACAGGACGATGCGATTTACGACCAGGCAGATCTGGAAGCGCTGGCCGAGACTTTCGAGGGGCGAATCTACCCAACTACGCGTTCGTTCTTCGGCAGCGAGCCGAATCCGGGGATTGACGGCGATCCGCACATCTACGTGCTCTACGCTCGGCGATTGGGCCTGGGTGTCGCAGGCTACTTCTCCTCGGTGGATTCACTTGCACCGGAAATTCGGCCAGATTCCAACGGCCACGAGATGTTCGTTTTCAACGCCGACAACGTGGAGCTTGCCGATCAGTTCACCTACGGAGTGCTGGCCCACGAGTTCCAGCACATGATTCATTGGAACATCGACCGCAACGAAACCACCTGGATCGGAGAGGGGCTGGCCGAACTGGCGGTGCACCTCAATCGGCTGGGTACCGCCGATCTGCATCCCCAGTACACCGATGACCCGGTGAACTCGCTGAACGACTGGCCCAACGGCGGGGATACCCTGCCCCACTATGGGGCGGCCTCGCTGTACTCCTTGTACTTCCTGAATCGCTTCGGCAGCGACCTCACTAAAGCTATGGCTGCTCACCCGGATGACGGGTTGGAGGGGATCGACAGTACCTTGGCCGAAG
>CAZJUE010000046.1:0-14540 GCA_964549025.1 uncultured Anaerolineaceae bacterium
CGCAACGGTGAACACCACGAAAAGCTACCCCACCACCCCTTCATCTCCATCCACCTGCCTCTGGACAACGAGGCCTCCGTTGTAGATCGGCTGCTTAAGTCCTGCACAAACCTGAACTACGATGACTATGAAGTCGTCGTAGCGGACGATTCGTCCGATGAAACTATCGGCATCCTCGATCAGCGCTGGGCGCCGCATCCGCGGGTCAAGATCTCGCGCCGGCACGGCCGCAGTGGTTTCAAGGGCGGCGCGTTGGAGAAGGCGCTGGAGATCACGGATCCGCGGGCCGAGTTCATCGCGGTTTTTGACGCAGACTTCATCCCCCCACCCGACATCCTTCAGCAGTTCCTGGTCTACTTCTATGGGGTCAACGGCAACGGGAACGGTGAGCCGGAAACCAGCCACCCTCAACTGGTGGATGATCGCCTGGCGGTGGTGCAGGGATACCAGTGGCACATCCTGAACGCCTCCGAGAACTGGATCACCCGCGGCATCCGCACCGAGTTTTCGGGCTCGTACGTGATCGAACGTTCCAGCCAGGAGCTGCTGGGCGCGATGAAGATGATCTCCGGCTCGGTGTTCATGATCCGGGCCGATGTGCTCCGTCAGCACGGCTGGGGGACCTCGATCACCGAAGACTAGGAGCTCACCCTGCGGCTGTACCTCAGCGGCTACAAGGTGCTCTACACGCCTTTCATTCAGGCGCCCTCCGAGTGCGTGGCCACCTTCACACAGCTGGCGCGACAGCGTATGCGCTGGGCCGAAGGCCACACCTTTAACGTCAAGAAGTACTTCCTCGAGGTTCTTTCCAGCCCAAACATCGATCTGACCGAGAAGCTCGAATTCATCTACTACGCGCCCTATTACCTGCAATCGGTGTTCTTCATTCTCGGCACCTCCGCCTGGCTGATGTCCGAGGTTGTGCTCCGCCAGCGCTTGCCAATGCTGCCCGCCACCATCGGTTGGGCGCTAGTTTTTACCAACGCGCTTTCGCTGGTACTGATGAACCTGACCGGCCTGTTCATGGAACGCGGCGTGCGCCGCAATTGGAGCGGGCTGTTCTCGTTCGTCCTGCTCACTTACCTGCTGGTCCCCTACCAGGCCTACGCGGCCCTGAAGGGCTTGCTCGAGCCACATGAGGGTGGTTGGCACCGTACCCAGAAGACCGGAATCATCACCGACGTGGTCGACAAGCTGGGGCTGGGCAAGCGAATGAAGCGCTTACTACCCAAGCCGCGGCGACCGGGCAAGGTGGAGGGAGGCGGGATCGACGTCGATAGACGACTCGGCGGGCTACCGGTGTCGCAGGTCACCCGCCGGGTGCCGGCGCCAGTGCGCAAGCGCTTGCTGAACTTGAGCCCGGGACTGCGCTTGGCCTCCGGCCTGGCGGCGGTGCTGCTGCTGATCGGCATGGGAATCGTCGTGATCTCGGAGGCCCAATTCGCACCCGACCTGGCCGCGGCGGCGGTTTTCGTGCCGATCTTCGCCGCGCTGGCTACCGAGCGCCGGCGGATGGGCACCCGCATCATCAGCGTGGTGATCTCCGTGCTGCTGGCCCTGACACTGCTCGCCCTGCAAGTCGCTCCGGTGGTGGCTGCGCCGGATGCCTTCTACCTGCACGACGATCCGCTGGGCGATGGCCGGGACATGGACAGCGTTCAGGGTACCGGGGCCGCCAGCCTTACGTTCAACGTCATCGGGCAAACTGCCCACTGGTACACCGGCCAGACCTACCCTACCGGCAGCGACGACGCCAATCTCACCTCCGGTTCGCACACCCTCAATATGCATTTCGGGGCGCTGCCCGGGGCGGGCGAAAGCGTGGATTTGACGGTCAGCGTCTACCACACCCGACCGGACGGCAGCGACCCGCAGCTGATCACCAGCACCGCCACCACCCTTGACTCTTCCACAACCAATCCGCTGACACTCGATCTAGGATTGGGCTCCGCCGAGACTTTCACCCAGGCCGATCCCCGTCGTCTGCGGGTGACCGTCGAGGTCGACGATATCGTGCTGGGTGGAAGCTTCACGCTCAATTACGATTCGGCGGCCGATCCCTCCGCGCTGGAGACCCCCAGCCTGACGGTGCTGGATCCCGCGCTCTTGCTGGCCTTCGCGGCGGTCTTCATTCCGATCGTTACCGCGCTGGTCACCCAACGGCGCACGCTGGCCTCCCGGATGATCAGCCTGGCGCTGGCGATCATCATCGCCCTGGCGCTGCTTTCTACCCAGGTGCAGGTGGTGACCGCCGCCCCGGATGCCTTCTACCTGCATCCGGTTGCGGTGAACGACGGCCAGCAACTGACCAACCTGATCGGTTCCGGCGCCTCCACGCTGACTTTCAACACCATCGGCCAGGCCACCCGCTGGTACACCGAGCTCGATTACCCGACCGGCGGTGACGACGCCACGATTTCCAACGGCAGCTACACCTTCAACATGTACTTCGACCAGCTTCCGGGCGACGGCTGGTGGGACAGCAACTACAAGTACCGGAGGCAGATCACGGTGACCACCGGCTCGGAACCGGTAGGCGCCGGGTACGCGGTGTCTCTGACTTTCGACCACCAGGGGATGGGGATCGCCGGCAAGTCCAGAAGCGACGGCGACGACCTACGGGTTGTGCACTTCGACGGCTCAAGCTGGATAGAGCTGGACCGGGTGGTCGATCCGTTCTCGAACTGGGACTGGGTCGACACGCAAATCTGGTTCGCGCTGCAAGGTCCGATTCCGGCCAACGACTTCGACGATAGCTACTACATCTATTACGGCCATCCTCCGGCGACCTCACCGCCAGAAGATCCTATGGGAGTGTTCACGCTGGCGGAAGCGTTTGACAACGGGACGCTGGTCTTCGACCTGGTGGTCGCCACCGCGGGCTCGGGTACCGCGGTCGAAGACCTGGGCTTCCAGGAAGCGGTCATCGACGTACCGTCCGATATCGATGCCGCCATCATCCTCTCAGAGAGTTCGCTGCCCCTCAGCCGCCAGTTCGCCATTCGCCATCGAACCAAGTATGAGTTCGGCAACTTCGAAACCACGCTGCTCGGGATTGTCGAGGAGGAGTTCGAGCCGGACGTAGCCGACAACCTGACCGAGGATGCCCGGCGGCGGATCATGGTCACCCATGACGCCGACAGCGACGACCTCTACGTGTTCTACATAGACGGAACCGACACCGCCTGGTATTGGGATGGTGGCGCCTGGACCACCACGGTCGCCAGCGCCGACCTGTGGGCGCTCAATACCTATCACACCATCGAGCTGCTCAGCGACGGAACCGACTGGTGGATCGAGCTGCGCGACGAGTGGGGGACGCTGCTGCAGTCCACCGACCCGGTGGCCTGGACCAACGTGCAGGACCTCGGCGATGACTTCTGGCTGTACTGGGGCGACCCCTACGACGACCAGTACAACATCTTCCAGAGCTCAAACTGGATCAATGTCCGCGACTATGTCAATCCAGAACCGGCCATCGCGCTGGGTGGTGAGCGGACCCCATCCTCGCTATACGCCGATCTGACCATCAGCGTGCACCACACCGACACGGACGGCAGCAATCCGACGCCCATCGTTGTCCAGTCGACAACCATCGACCCCGAAACCAGCAATCCGCTGGTGCTCGATCTCGGATCGGCCGTCGAGCAGACCTTCACCTCCGGCAATCCTCAGAAGCTGCGGCTGCAGATCGCGGTCGACGATCTGGGTAGCGGCGTTGACTTCGTGCTGGCTTACGACTCGTCCGCTGATCCGAGCCGACTGGAGACCCCCAGCCTGACCGTGCCGGAATTGGGGGCGGCGTTGGTGCTGTTGGCGCCTCTGCTGCCACTGCTCATCGCCGCGATCTGGCGCCGACGTCGGCTGCCGGCCGCGGTGGCTTCTGGGCTGCTGGGAACCATCATTGCGATCGCGCTGCTGGCCCGGCAGGTCAGCCCGACCTCCGCCGCGCCCGATTCCTTCTACCTGAACACCCAGCCGACCACTGGCCTTTCGCCGGTTGGCGAATACATGGACAACCTGGAAGGCTCTGGCGGATCAACCGCGACCTTTGACGCGCCCGGTAGCCAGTACTGGTACGTCAATGCCCCATGGCCCGCAGGCGGCGAGGATGCTTCGATTGCCGCTGGAAGCTATACGCTGCGCATGTACTTCGACCAGGTGCCGGTCGATAGCGTCGACGTGACCGTTTATCTGCATCACACCAAGGCCGATGGAACCGACCCACAGCTGATCACCAGCGCTACCACCACGATTGATAGCGGATCGCTTGACCCGCTGGACCTAGACCTGGGTGATGATCCTTTGGGACAGACCTTCACCAGCGCCGATCCGCGGGTGCTTCGGCTCCAAATCGAGGTCACCGCAGTCAGCGGAAGCGGAAGCTTTACGCTGGCCTACGATGGGCCGTGCAGTTCGGGCGCATGTAGCCGGCTGGACACGCCGGTGGTGATTGTGCCGGAATTCGGTCTGGTGCTAGGGGCAGTGGCGGCGCTGATTCCGGTCGCTATCGTACGTCTCTGGAGTCGGCGGCGGCTGGCGTTGCGCGCTCGGCAAGCGCATCAGCCGCGCGCCAAGCTGGAAGGCGCCGCCTCCGCTGAGCGCGCCCGGCGGGCGCATCAGCCGCCGATTCGATCCGCAAAGAGCGCAGCCCACCATCTGAGGGAAGGACCGACTCGATGAGCGCGCCGCCGAACCGGCGCGATATCCGGGCGCTCATCGTCGACGACAACCCGAAATTTCGTTTCGAACTGCGCGGGTTGTTGGAGCTGGAGAAGATTGCCGTGGTGGGCGAGGCGGGAAACGGCTGGGAAGCGGTGGAGCTAAGCGAGGAGCTCGATCCGGATGTAGTGCTGATGGATCAGAACATGCCGGCGCTTTCCGGAATCGACGCCACCCGCCGTATCAAGGCCGCCAATCGCGACCGGCGGGTGATTTTTGTCGCCGCGGAGGAGGAGTGGCGTGAGGAGGCGGTGAGGGCGGGGGCGGAAGGTTACTTCGTCAAAGGCGAGAGCTACGGCGGTCTGATCAGCGCCATTCACAATCCGGAAGTCGCACGAGTGCTGCTCGAGCATACCAATGGCGAGCGGGCCGCTAACCCTTTCGCTTCCAGCTGGCTGCGTGCTGCCTGGGTAGTCGCCGGGTTGGGGCTGCTGGCCTACACCTTCGGCCGTTCGCCGGACTGGTTCCCGATGGTCGCGCTGGCCTTCACGCTGTTTTCGCTGGTTTTGTATTTGCTGGGCGGGGATTGAGTTGGAACAAGCGAAGCTAATCGACGCGCCGGAGTTCGAGGATACCCGCCGGCCGGTGATTCGGCTGTTGCTGATCATGGGCGCCATCCTGCTGATGGTGCTCCCATTCGTTACTACTTTCAACGAATTCCTCACCCGGTTGGTCGAATCCACCGGACTTGACCGTTTCCTGACCGAATGGGTGGTCCCGGTGGAGGCCCGTATGCTGGCGGTGATCCTGGGCTTTCTGCGGATCCCGGTACAGGTCTCGGAAACCACCATCTATCTGGACAAAGGCGGCTTCTTCCTTCCGGTCTACATCTCCTGGAACTGCGTCGGCTGGCAGTCCTTCATTCTGTACGCCATGACCTTGTTCACCGGCATCCAGGGCCCGTTTACCCGCGCCTCCAAGTTCGAGGCCATGCTCATTGGCTTCCTGGGCACCTTCCTGATGAACCTGCTGCGCATCGCCTCGGTCGCAGTGGTGGCCTTCTTCTTCGGACAAGTCCCGGCGGTCGTGTACCACGACTACGGCGGCACCATCATCATCCTGTTATGGCTGTTCGCCTATTGGTGGTTCAGCCACGGATGGCTGCTGGAACCGCTGGAGGAGCTGCCGGATTCGGGGGATGAACCGTATTTGCGCGACGTCGTCGGCGACCGCAATTCGCTGCTGGACCGGTTGGCCTTCTGGCGGCGCTCATGAGCCCACCCGAAGCTTTGTCGTCGCGAATATGTAAGGTGGCTGTAATCCCGGTCCGCCCGCCGCTGATCTATGCTGGATTCAGCTGGATTTCCCAAGCGGGGCCACTCCGCCCCTTATCAATGGGTGAATCTGTGGTCGCGCGCATCGTCGCCGATGTGCGAAGGGGTGTTCCGTGAACGATAGCCGGCCTGAGTTCAACCGGGTTCTGATCACCGGGGGCTGCGGATTCATCGGCAGCAACCTGGCGAAGCACTACCTGCAGCAGGGAAGGCAAGTGGTGGTGTTCGACAATTTCTCGCGTCGCGGCGCCGACGCCAATGCTGCCTGGCTGGCCGATCAGCAGCCGGACGGATTGTCGATCGTCGTCGGTGATGTGCGCAATTTCGACTCCCTTCGGGAGGCGGTGCACGGCTGCGAGCTGGTGGTGCACCTGGCCGCCCAGTCGGCGGTGGGCCGCGCGCTGGACGACCCTCGAGAGGATTTCCAGATCAATCTCGTTGGGAGCTTCAATGTGTTGGAGGCCGCGCGGGCTAGCGGTTCCGACCCGATCGTAATCTATGCCTCGACGCACCAAGCATATGGCAGTCTTTCTGGGCTGGAGCTAAACGAGCACCCTGACCACTACGCGTTCCGCGACCGGGACGACGGGATTCCGGAGACCTTTCCGATCGATCTGTATTCGCCGCACAGCTGCTCAAAAGGCGCCGCCGATCTGTACACACTTAGTTACGCGCGCAGCTACGGATTGCGGACCGTGGTTTTCCGTCTGTCGAGCATTTGCGGCCCGCGGCATCTCGCCGCCCAGGATCAAGACTGGGCAATGCACTATGTGATCTCGACGTTGCTCGAGCACTCGATCACGATTCATGGCGATGGCAAGCAAGTGCGCGATCTGCTGCAAGTACGTGACTTGATCGGGGCGTTCGATCGGGCGGCAGAGCGTATCGAGGTCAGCAAGGGGCAGGCCTATAACATTGGTGGTGGACCAACGAATGCGGTGTCCCATCTGCAGCTGGCAGATCAGATTCGATCCGAGCTCGGGCTCCAGCCGGAGCTGCGCTTTCAGAATCGGCTCCCCTGGGACCAGAAGGTCTATATTTCTGACATCCGCAAGGCAGAGCGGGAGCTAGGCTGGATGCCGCGCGTCGACTGGATCTCAGGGCTGAGCGAGCTCTACCGGTGGGCGCGGCAAAACCGGGGACTCTTCGCAAAGGCGGGCGCCGAAACGGGCCATCCGCAAGCGACGCGACCGTCCGAACCCTCGCCCCTACGCTCCACAGCCCCACATGCCACGCCACTCGAACGTCTCTCGGACGCAGAACGCGCGGCTCGCCGGGTTAAGGAGATCACCGGCGAGATGAAGGCAGCATCATGACCGATTCGCTATCGATTGCAATCCTGCACGGTCGTCTCAGCGCCGGCTCCGACGATCAGCGCATCATCTATGAGCAAATCAGAGGGCTGCGAGCGCGCGGTCACCGGGTCGAGTTGTACTGCACCATGGTGGCCGGGATGGAGCAGCTCCATGCCACCGCACCCGACATCCGCATCAAGCGACTGGTGCAGCTGGTACCGCTGGCGACAAACGCGCCCAACCGATTTTCGCTGCTTTTAGCGCTGGTCATGGTGCCGGTCAACGCCCTACGCCTGCGTCGGGTGCAGGTCTTCGTGGGCTGGAATCGGATCGGGGCCTGGCTCGCCTATCTCTTTACCCGAGTTCACCGGCGGCCATATGTCGTGTATCAGAGCAAGTTCAACTTTCCAACTCGGATTCGAAACGCACAGGCGGGTCTGGGCTCGGATGCCGGTGAAGTTGTTTCTGAAGACCTGGCAGGGTTGCCAGGACTGCTTGGCAACGTCGATGCGGACGCGATCGGACATGCCGCAGCGCTATTGGCGAATGGCGGAGCCGTCGCGGATCGGATTCACTCAGTCTATGGAATCGAACCGTCGGTCTGCGTCGCGGGATGCCGGCCACATTCGAGGCGAGTGCTGCGCCTGGACACACCCTATGTCTATGACGGTGCTTTTAAGCTTCACGAGCGGGTTGTTGAAAAGCCCTACCTGCTGGTTACCGGCCGGTACGCAAACCTGGGGCAGTGGGAGATTGTGCTCCGGGTCCTGGCGCAGGTCACCCAAGAGGTTCCGGGAGCGTTCTTGGTGTTGGCTCGTGGCCAGCCGCGGGACTCGGCCGCGATCCAGCGCATTGCTCGGCAGCAATTCGTTGACGATCGATTCCTGATTACCGGCCACATCGCCGAACCGGACCTGCACCGACTGTATCGCGAGGCGGCGGTCTACTGCCATCTCTCCCCCGACGACGGGAGTGTGCTGGGTGTGCTGGAGGCCATGGCTTGGGGCGTACCGGTTGTGGCATGGAACCAGGCCAGCAGCCGGGCTGTTGTGGAGAACGGAAAGACCGGTTTCTTAGCCGATGAGGGAAACGTTGCTTACTTCGCCAGAGCGGTGGCCTGGTTGTTGCAGGATCCTGAGCTCCGCTGGCGGTTGGGCGCAGCCGGTTGGGATCGGGCCCGTCGGTATTTCACTTGGAAGCATCACCTGGACGTACTGGGGCGCGCGCTATTCCTCGCCGCGGATCGAGCCGTCCCCGTGCCAGAGTCAGTTGGACCGACCGAAGCCAATGGCGGCGCGCCGGTGTCCAATGATGCAGGGATTTCGACCTTTCCAATTGTCGAGCCGACCCAGGCTGCCGTGGAGACGGAGCCGGAGATTGCAGATCTTGGAATGCGTGATTATGAGTGAGGCGGGGGGCGACCAGCCTTAGCACGCCGTCGGCGCGAGCCGCAATGCCGAGCCCCCGACCACCGGGGTTGGCAGGCTCTCAGATGGTTTTGCCGATGCTTATGCCGGGGTCCGAAATCTGAATCTGCCGCAGGTGTCAGCCAGGAGTCGAGCCATCGACCGGTTCGAACGCACGCTGATGGCTACGAGTCCCTACCTTTTGGGGGTCGTATGCCTGATCCTGGTTTTGGCGCACTACCTCTTCCTGGGGTTTGCCACCTGGGATGGCCTTTCGTATCGCGTCTCGCCAATCGTGGAATTGTTGCAGCATGGAAGTCTGGGGGGATGGAAATTTAACTACCCTCCGGCGCGTGAATTCTATCCATTCTTGGAGCTATTGCACTTGCCCTTTTTTAAAGCCCTCGGGCTTCGCGGGCTGTATTTTGATTTCTCGTTGATCCTCCTGCCGGCCTCGGTGATCTCCGTCTACGGCTTTGTGAAGGCACTCACCGACCGGGCCAATTGGGCAACATACAGCGCGATCGCCTTCTTGGCTGTGCCCTTCGTAAACACGCAACCCTTCTCCGCATATATCGATTTTGCGGTCATCGGTGCATTTGCCTTCTTTCTCTATGCCCTATTGGTGGTACTTAAGGCCGCTCAGCCATCCTTCTGGCAGCTGGTGGTGCTTAGCATCGCCACGTGCGTTTTTACCATGTCGCGACAGCAGGCGCCCTACATCGCAGTTCTGACCGTCGTCATGTTTTCCTTCTGGTTTAAGCCAACAGGTTCGATGCCGAGATCGTTCGAAGAGGCGGAGAGCTATCCACGAAGATCTCTTGGTCCCATAATCGCCGCCTTTGTGATCGGTTTGCTTCCCGCGGGATCGCTGCACATCAGTCGCTACCTGTTGTACGGAAGTCCAATCCATCCGTATCAATTCAAGGTCCTGATGTTCTCAACCGATGTCGGCCTGACTCCGCAATATACGGCCGCTGGGGCAGGACTGGTCGAGAACAGTCCTCGAGGGCTGCTTAGCGCCTTTGCCCGCGGGTGGCTGTGGCCAGGCGAGCTCCCGGGGAATTTCTACGATAGCCGGGCCTTGGGCGTTGGCTTATTGTTCTGGCTGATGTGGCTTGCGCTTCCTCTATCGGAGCGCTTGATCGAATCTGAGCACACCAAGGTGATCGTGCTATTCGTGGGGATCTCCCTAGTGGGCAAGGATTTTTGGCTGCCGCGCTGGTCGATGACACTGGTGCTGGGGATGGTTTTGCTCCTGGGAGCCGCGATTGCGGCTGCAGCGGACCGCAGATCCTTCGTTTCCTTCGCGATGCTATTGTCCGTTCTCGGACTTCACCTTGCGCGTCCGCTTTACGATGTTTACACCCTAACCCAGATGAATATGATCTATCATCGAGTGAACATCGCTGACAGCAAGTTGTTTGTTGAAGGTCCCGGTGAGCACAGGCTTTACCCAGACTTGAACGCAGACTTGCACGTTGTGCACCCGGTGGAAAATGAGTGGACCCTACTCCTATATGGGGCCCAACTGTCCAATCGCATCGTCGGGGTCGTTGATCCCGCCAGCGTAGGAGCGAAATGTCAGATTCCATTGAACACGTCTTCCGACCGTCCTCAGCTGATTGTTGATCAAACTGGACAGCTGCTGAGTGAAAACAGCAGCTGTCGCTGGCAATGCGCGGCCGAGCGAGATGGCTACTGTTTGGCTGGCCTGCTTGGGGAGTCGGATTAGAGCATCGTCGGGGAGACATACTCGTGATTGTACGGGTATAGTGGTTCGCAATGTCCACTAGCCGGGACACAGAGTAGAGGACATCACAGCAGTTGAGCCGGAGGAGACTGGGTTGGCTGGCAGCTCAAACGCTGCTGGGGGTGGGGCTGCTGGCAGCCTGGCTGTTCATCGTCGACCTTGACGATATCCTACAAACGCTGCGACAGGTGCAGTGGAGTTACGTATTGGCCGCGCTGGTGGTCGGGCTCGCGGCCTCGTTTGTACGCTCGATTCGTTGGCGGCTCATCCTCCGCCCCCTCGCAATCGTCGCTCAATCCGATGTGTTCCTCATCCAGCTTGCCTCCAGTCTGATCAACTTCGTGATCCCCGTTCGCTCGGGGGAGCTTGCCCGAACCTTGTTCCTGAAACAGCGAGAGGGCATTCCGATTTCGTCTTCTCTTCCCACGGTAGCGGTCGATCGAGCGTTTGACTTGCTCACCGTGCTGGTCATTGGCGGTTTCGGGCTGCTGGGGGGAGCTCAACTGCGTGGATCGCTCTCCATCGTGGTCGCAGGCGGTGTGGCCTTGCTTACGGCATTTGGGGTGTTCGTCGTCCTGACCATCTATCGGCGAGATCGGATGCTCCGGCTGGCAGAGGGTCTTCTACCCAGTTTTGTAAGCCAAGCTATGCGGCGCAGAATCCTCGGCGTCCTGCAGGGATTGACCGCTGGGTTCACGACCATTGGCAAGGCGCCCCAGACCCTGATCCCGTTGCTGCTCCTTTCGTTCGGATCGGCCGCACTGGACGCGTCCGTCTTCTACCTGCTGTTTACGGGCATCGGAGCTGTCGTTCCGGTGAACACAATCGTCACCGGCTACGCGCTCTTCGCTCTCACCTTCATCGTCCCCGGCGCTCCTGGTTACGTCGGCAGCTTTGAGGCGTTTGGTTCTCTGGTCTTCAGCTCTCTCGGGGCTCCTCAGGCGGCAGCGGCAAGTGCGGTGGTCGTATTCCACGCGCTGAATGCGATCATGCTTGCGGTGGCCGGAGGCCTGGCATTCTGGATGTTGGGGGTTCGTGCAACGGCGATTTGGAGATCGATTGCGCGGACCGAGCCGGAGTTGGCCGGCGAAACGGCCGACACCCCAGCCCAGTTATAGTTTGGGGCCGACCTGCACGTGATTGGCGATCATCTCGCGCAAGCGCTGCGCGGAGAAGGGCTTGATCAGATACCCGACCGCGCCGGATTCGAGTGCTTCGTCGCGAGTTTCGGAGTAGGCGGTAATGACCATCACCGGCGTCACATGCAGCCGCTCGTGAGCGCGTAGCTCCCGAAGAAACGTCAATCCGTCCACTTCGGGCATCATGACGTCGAGCAGGATCAGATCGGGGGTGAGCTGTTCGAGCAGCTGGCGCGCATCAGCTACGCTGTTGGCGGTGAACACTTCAAAGCCGTACTCGCCGAGGATGATCTCCATCACGTCGGTGTAAGGCTCCTCGTCGTCTACCACCATGACGGCCGGCCGTAAAACCAGATCGCCAGTCTGCAGACTAGCCTGCATACGCATACAGCATAGGGCAACTCGGGCCGATCTTGGCTTGCAGCAAGCTTACATACGACGAGAGTGATCTTCTGAGTTGGAGCAGGTTGTTCCCTGGCCCGCTTTGCCGAACTGTAAGTTATTCGGAAGCCCTGCCGCCGTAACCCAGTGCTATCGTTGAACTGTACGGTCGCCGCGCTGCGCCAAACGGCGCGGCGCGGTGGCCATGAGGCCGTGGAGCGCGCATCTCCTGAGCCGAATCGATTGCGCATAGCCACAACAACGGCCGGTCAGTTGGGACCGGTCTGTTGGAACCGCGATCCGGCCGGTGCTGGCACTCCACACCTCAAAGGCGACCAACGTGAGGAAATTGCTTAAGAGCCGAGTCATCCGTCTGGCTTTGATCGGGTTCCTGATCACTGCCGCACTGGGACTCACCATCGCCCGCTATCTATCGCTGCGGTTCGAAGACGAGATCATGGCGCTGCAGAAGCTGGATGACAACGTCTTCGCCGAGCAGGCGCTCGTGCCTTCCCAGGTGCCGACCCCGGTGCTCGAGCGCCTGGTGCTCGACCATCAGGCAGTGGCCTACAGTGCCATCGCCGGTGGGTTCGTGGTGCTCTTCGTAGCGCTTACCGTGATTGCGGTGCAGGGGCAGCGGACGGTAGCCCGCGAACGTGCCCAACTCAGCAATCAGAACCAGAACTTGCAGCAGTCGGTGGACCGATTGCATCACAACCAGGAGCGGCTCAACCAGGTACTGAATTCGGCCGGCGAAGGGATTTGCAGCCTGGACTCTGATGGCAAGATCGCCTTCGCCAACGAGGCCGTGAGTAGGATGACCGGTTGGACCTACGCGGAGCTGATCGGTCGTCCGATGCACGCGACCCTGCACCAGCCACGGGCTGACGGTTCCCCCTACCCAGAGGAAGACTGCCCGATCTGCCAGACTTGGAAAGCCGGCGTCGAAAGTACCGTGGCCGACGAGGTCTTCTGGCGCCGCAATCTTTCCAGCTTCCCGGTCGAATACGTCAGCACGCCGATCTATGAGGCCGAACAGCCGGCTGGAGCGGTGGTGGTGTTCCGCAACATCACCGAACACCGCCAGGCCACGGAGGCGCTGCGGGCGTCGGAAAACTTCTCGGCCACCATTCTCACCAGCGTCAACGAAGGAATCATCGTTTACGACCGCGAGCTGCGCTACAGGGCCTGGAACAAGGTCATGGAAGAGCTTACTGGACTGAGCGCAAGTGAGATCATCGGCAGCTCTGCCATGGATCTGTTTCCGCAGTTCATGCTGCCCGGCATCGACCGATTGCTGGTTCGGGCTCTGCGCGGCGAGCGAGTCACCTCGCAAGACACCCACTACCAGGTGCCGCAGACCGGCGCAGAGGGTTGGATGTCTGCCACATTCTCGCCACACACCTCACCGGAGGGCGAAACCATCGGCGTGGTTGGCATCGTGCGTGACATCAGCGCCCGCAAGTTAGCCGAACAAGACCTGCGCATCAGCGAGGAACGCTACGCGCTGGCCGCCACCGCCGCCAACGATGGGCTATGGGACTGGGACCTGAAGGCCTCCGGCATCTACTACTCGCCACGCTGGAAGCGCATGCTTGGCTACCGCGACGATGAGATCTCCAGCTCGAGCGAAGAGTGGTTCAGCCGGGTGCATCCCGAAGACCTACCCCAGTTCAACGCCGAGATCGGCAAGCACATCCAGGGCGAAACGACGCAGTTCGAGAGCGAGCACCGCATGCAGCATAAGGACGGCTCCTACCGCTGGATGCTCACCCGCGGCCTGGCGGTGCGCGATGACGACGGCCAGGCCTATCGGATGGCCGGCTCTCAAACTGATATCACCGAGCGCAAACGGGCTGAAGAGCAGCTGGTGTACGACGCCTTTCACGACGGGTTGACCGGATTGCCTAACCGTGCGCTGTTCACTGACCGTCTGGAGCGGGCGCTGGAGCGTTCCAAGCGCCGCGAGGACTACACGCTGGCGGTGCTGTTCCTCGACCTGGACCGCTTCAAGGTGGTGAACGACAGCCTGGGACATATGACCGGTGACCAACTGCTGATCGGCGTAGCGCGCCGATTGGAGGGCAGCCTGCGGCAGGTCGATACGGTGGCGCGTTTGGGTGGGGACGAGTTCGTGATGCTCTTGGAAGACGTCGACGATGTTACTCACGCCACCAACACTGCCGAACGACTGCTCAATGCGCTGCGCGAGCCGTTCAACCTGGATGAAAGTGAAGTATTCACCAGCGCCAGCATCGGGATCGCAGTCAGCAGCAGCGGATACGCGCGAGCCGATGACATCATGCGCGATGCCGACATCGCCATGTACCGGGCCAAAACCATGGGCAAGTCGCGCTACGAGCTGTTCGACGAAGCCATGCACGGGCGGGCAGTCGAACTGCTGCATCTTGAAACCGATCTCCGGCGGGCGGTGGAACGCCAGGAATTTGTGCTGCACTACCAGCCGATCGTGGACGTCGAAAGTGAACATGTCGTGGCATGTGAGGCGCTCATCCGCTGGATGCACCCTGAGCGCGGGCTGATGTTCCCGGCAGCATTTATGCCGCTGG
>CAZJUE010000047.1:0-6912 GCA_964549025.1 uncultured Anaerolineaceae bacterium
CAAACCATCCAGCGCTGGGGCCGGCCGGCTGGAGACCAGATGCACTTCGTGGCCGCCATCGACGAAGTATTCGATCCAGCTGCGGGCAATCGGGCTGCGGCCGTCCGCTACGTATAGTAGTTTCACTGGGCGGCGACCGTTCCCCAACTTTGGCCGTGCCGCTTGGCGGTCGACCAGATCCTCGCCCGGCTCACTTGCTGGATGCCCGATTCAGCGCCTGTACGAATACATCTGCCATGACCCGGACGTTGACCCGGTCGGAGGCGATACGGTGTGATTGGACGCCCATATCCCGCAGCCGCTTGCGATCGCTCAATGCCTGGCGCAGCGCGGCGGTCAGGCTCGCCAGGTCACCGGTCTGGACGATCCAGCCGTTTTCGGGGGTCACCAGTTCTACTTGTGACCCATCGGCCTCGGCCACGATCACCGGCAGGCCGTGGGCCATAGCCTGCTGCACCGCCAACCCCCCAGTTCCTGGCAGCACGAAGAGGTCGGCTGCTTCGAAGACCGCCGATAGCTGGTCGCCGCGCAGGTCACCATGGAAGGTGGCCGCCGGGTAGACCCGTCGGGCTTGCGCTTCAAGCGCCCGTCTAGCCGGACCGTCGCCGACGATCGAAAGCGCCGGCGATTGACCCGTCTCCCGACACGCGTGCAGCAGCAGATCGACCCGTTTGCGCGGCTGCAGACGGCCGACAAACAACACCGCCAGCGGCCGGCTGGGATCGCGGGGAGATCGTTCAAGTGGAGGCGGCGGCCCGGTGACCGCGTTCGGGGCTACGAACACCCGGTCCGCAGGTATGCCCAGCGCCCGGTATTGGGCGGCGCCATTGGAGCTATAGGCGATGAGCGCCTCCAGCCGTCCGAGCATACGGCCGCGCAACGGCGACCACCCTGGCGCACCCAGTCCCCAGCCAATCACCGGCCGCCCGCGCCGGTGCATCCAGCGGATCGCTCGCTGGCTGGAAAGGTAACGTGGATTGGCTTCCAGCACCAATGCGGCCGGATCTGTCTGTTCCAGCCACTTCACGATCCCCGGCTGCAGGCAGATGTAGAGTGGACCGCCGAACAGCTGGAGGTTCCGTGCGCGAACCCACTCTGCCGTCTCCAGTCGCTGTGCGCTGTGAATTGCCTCGCCGCCCCGCGGCTCACCTGCGAATAGGCTCAACCCCCCATCGCATCGGCCAGCTAGCTCTTCGAAAAAAGCGGTTCGATAGTCGGGCAACACCCGCTGCTGCAAAGCCAGGCGGCCCCCGAATCGCCGCTCTTCGCCCATCACGCTATGGCCGTGGCCCCGCGGCAGGCCCGAATCATCAGTTGCTCCAATTGACCTCTTCCGGGAGCGCGACCACGTAGCTCTTCCACGACCGGCCAGGCTTGAAGACCGGGTAGTCGCGGTTCATCTGCAGCACACGATAGCCGGCCCGCTGCAGGCTTTCGAGCGCCTGTTCGGCGGCCTGCTGCCCGTGCAATTCGACCAGCAGCACCGGCCGGGCAGTGCCAAGCAGCTCCTTCATGCCGCGCAATACTAATCCTTCGCCCCCCTCGACATCGATTTTGACCAGATCCGGTTTCGCGCCTACTTGATCGGAAAACCAATCGTCCAGCCTCAATTGCTCTACCGACACCGTGCCCCGGTACTCGGCCTGCCGGCCGGCCACCCCAGCCAGTTTCCCCATCCCGCCTGATGGATGCACCAGGAACTCTGAGTTCCCACTGCGGTCAGCCACCGCTGCGCCGACCACCGTCACCCTGGCGCCTTCCCGGTTGCGCTCCAGATTGCTGCGCAGCCTGTCCAGGTTAGCGGGCAGCGGCTCGAACGCCACCACCGATCCACGCTCGCCGGCGTGCCGGGCCAGGGCCAAGCTCACGTAGCCGATGTTGGCTCCCACGTCATAGGCCAGCATTCCCTCCCGGCCGAAACGTTGGATGGCCTGCATCAGCTCCGGCTCGTAGTTACCCAGCCAAAGGGTCTTTTCGGCCTTGAGATCAAGCGACAAGCGTGCCCCTGCCAGCGGTCCGGCAGCCACGGTCACCTCAACTGGATGGTCCGGCGCGGCTCGGGTCAGCAGCCACCGAATCACTCCGGCCAACGGGCCAGTGTGGTAGAGCGCCCGGCGCAAGCCATCGGGCAACGACCCGGCAAGTCCGGCGGCAATGCGTAGGATCAGTCCCACTTCGAGCCGGCCCTGCGTCGGGCCCCGGAGCGTTCGCCGCAAGCCACTCAGCTATTCCGGAAACAACACGGCCAGGTAGCCATCCAGCATCCGATCCAGACCGAAAGCAGCCTCGGCCCGCGCCCGCGCGGCACGACGGTAGCTGGATAAGTCACCCAGGATCTGGTCCGCTGGTGCCCGCAGCGCCTCTGGTCGCGGATCATCCGTCCATGGATCACCATCAAAGGGCGCCAGCTCACCGGCGCCATCCTGCACTAGCTCCGGCAGTGCTCCGGTGTCAAAGGCGACCACCGGCAGTCCGCAGGCCAGCGCCTCGATCACTGAATTTGGGCAGGCTGGGTTGAGGTCGGCGGAGTACAGCAGGTGAGCCGAGCGGTAGAGCGCCGGAACGCGTTCGGGCTCGACTCGACCGTGCAGGGTCATTGAAACATCCGAGCCCGAGCGCCGTGAGTCGGCTGCGCTCGTTGCGGTAGTTTGGCGCTGCTGAACCGCGAGGCGGACACCACGCGGCAGATCGACGATCGCCCGCGCGGCGCGCTGTCCGGCCACGGCAAGCTCGATCGGCCGCCCACGCTTTTTGCCCAGCACCTCTGCCAAGGCGATCCCCACCGGCAGTCCGTGCTCGTAGCCCCCGGCATAATTGGCTTCCACCATCAACAGTCGAACGCGACCCCCCGGCGGCGCTTGAGACTTGTCCGGCGCGAACCGATCCAGCGGTACGCCGTTGTGCACCACGCTGCTCGGGACCGGGGCTGCGCCGTGGCGCCGCTCCCACCAATTCCGGGCAAACTGGCTCTGATACACCACGTGATGCGCGTAGCGGTCGCGCACCAACCGCAGCAGCCGGTTGTTGAGCTCCGAACGGAGAAAGTGCCCCAAGCCGGTGCGGTAGCGGCGGTGCATCCAGTTCAGGCCGTTCAACCGCTGGACGACTCGCGCGCCACGCCGGCGCGCCCTCGCCAGCGCGGCCAACCTGCGGGTGCCACCAATGACCAGCACAACATCGGCGGGCGCTCCGCTTAGCCGGTAGTCGACCTCGATCCCGCGTTGGGCCAGGCCCTCGGCCAGCCGCCGCTGAAAACCTGCCGGCCCCCCGATTCCAGTGAGCTGCGATGGGAAGCGGACTCGGCGCCCGGCCGGCCGGATGCCCAGATCGGAACTCAAGCCAGCTCAACTCCCTGGGTTCGGCCCTCGCTGGCCCGCGGGTACCGCAGCTCTGGCAAGCGTCTCAATCCGATCCGCCCTCCAGCAGCGCCGCCACGATACGCTCAGCGGCGTGCCCGTCGCCGAACGGATTGACCGCTTTGGCCATTGCGGCGCGTGCCGCCTCGTCGTCAAGCAGCCGCACGGTCTGGTCGTAGATTTGCTGCTCGTCGGTGCCAACCAGCAGCGCGGTCCCGGCTTCCAACGCTTCCGGCCGCTCGGTTAGCTCACGCAATACCAGCACTGGCGTTCCCAGCGCCGGCGCCTCCTCCTGGATACCGCCGGAATCGGTCAGGATCAGCTCCGCCCGCTGCATGAGGTGCGCCATCGGCAGGTAGTCCAACGGCTCGATCAGGTGCACATTGGGGACGGCTCCCAACAGCCGCTGGGCCGGTTCTGCGACCTTCGGGTTCAGATGCACCGGATAGACAATATGCAGCTCGCGATTGCGTTCGGCCACGCGTCTTACCGCCGCAAAAATCCGCTCCAGCGGTTCGCCGAAGTTCTCGCGCCGGTGTGCAGTCAGCAGCACAATCCGCGGCCAACTCTCCAAATCGGACAGCTCGCCGGTTGCCAGCTCCACCGGTCGCTGGATGACCGCCTGCAAGGCGTCGATAACCGTATTGCCGGTGAGCACGATCCGCTCGGCAGGAACCCCTTCGTCACGCAGGTTGTCCATCGCCCCTTGAGTGGGGGCGAAATGCAGGTCCGCCAGCGAAGCGAGCAGCCGGCGGTTGATCTCCTCCGGAAACGGCTGGTACTTATCGCCGGTGCGCAAACCGGCTTCAACGTGCCCGATCGGGATGTGCTGATAGTAGGACAACAAGGCGGCGGCCATGACCGTGGTGGTGTCCCCCTGCACCAGTACCCAGTCTGGCTGCAGTCGTTCAAGCTCCGGCTGCAGGCCGCTGAGCACCGCGGAGGTCAGCTCATGCAGTGGCTGCGATGGTCGCATCAGGTCGAGATCGACGTCGGGCTCGATCTCGAACAGCCGCAGCACCTGATCCAGCATCTGCCGGTGCTGAGCCGTGATACATACCAAAGACTCGACGTCGGGGGCCTCTTGCAGCCGGGCAATAACCGGCGCCAGTTTGATAGCTTCCGGCCGAGTACCGAAGATCGTCAGCGTGCGCAGCTTACCCGTCCAGTTGGGTTCCATCGCCCAGCAACCGGTAGGCGAAGCCGGCTGCCCTCCAGCTATCCGGCTCCCAGGCGCCGCATAGATCGACCGCCTGCCGTCGGGCCATCAGGGCCGCAGCGTGCTCCGGATCCAGCCCGGTGACCTCCCGGTGCCCGACCAGGGCCAGCACCGCCTCCGCCTGGTCCAACACCGCCTCCAGCGAGGGGGCCGCCTGAGCGCCTTCGACCACGGTTTCAAGCCGGTTGGGCTCATATGTGCATACTTGTGCGCCGGCCGCCGTCAACAGCCGTACGATCTCGATCGCCGGACTGCTGCGCAGGTCGTCGACGTTTGGTTTATAGGCCAGACCTAATGCGGCCAGCCGCTTTCCGTCCAGTGGACCCACCGCCCGCTCCACTACACCCACCGCGTAGGCCGGCTGCCCATCGTTGACCTGGCGCGCCTGGCGGATCAGCCCCGAATTCTCCGGCACGCTCTCCACCAGGAACCAGGGATCGACCCCCACGCAGTGCCCTCCAGCGCCCGGACCGGGGCGCAAGATCTCGACCCGCGGGTGTCTGTTCGCCAAGCGGATGGAGTCCCAGATATTCACCCTCAGGCGCTCGGCGATTCGAGAGAACTCGTTGGCGATGGCGATGTTGATGTCCCGATAGGTGTTTTCCATCAACTTGACCGTTTCAGCGGTGGTCGCATCGGTCAGCAGCAGCTCTCCGGTGACGAAACTGCTGTACAGCTGACGTGCAGCACGAGCCGATTCGTCGTCGATGCCGCCGATGATGCGGTCGTTTTCAATCAACTCCTTCAGGATCTTGCCGGGCAGCACCCGTTCGGGCATATATGCCAACCGGAAGTCGCTGCCGGCCCGCAAGCCGGAGCGCTCCAATATCGGCGCCACAAGCTCGGCGGTGGTGTTGGGCGGACAGGTCGATTCGAGCACCACCAGGTTGCCGCGCTGCAAATGTGGCACGATCGACTCAGCGGCGCTGGTCACATACCGCAGCTCAGCTTGCTTCGATTCGCGAATCGGGGTCTGGACCGCGATTACAAAGGCATCCGCCGGCTCCGGCTTGTCGCCAAATCGCAGATTGCCGCTGTCCAGCGCTTGCTTCACCAGCTGCTGCATCCCTGGCTCCTGGATGTGGAGTTCAGCACCTTGCAGCGCCTTCAGAACGGCCGGATCGATGTCTACGCCGAACACCTTTAAGCCCTTTACTGCAAAGGTGCTGGCGGTGGGCAGCCCAATGTACCCCAAGCCCAGCACGCAGATCGTTTGAATTGGCAAGGTAGTCGCTCCGTTAAAAATCGAGCAGTATTATGACATAGTCAAACCGCCCGGCCCCGGCCGGTCTATAATCCACTGTTCAACATGATTCGGCGCTGGCTGCTTCCGGTACTCGCTGTGGTGATGGGCATGCAATTGCTGCGGGTGCTCATCCCCAGCTTCGCCTGGTACTTACGAGACACCGTCGGATTATCGTCGTTGAGCCTTGCTCCCTACGCCTTCGGAACCTTCCTGACAGCTTTCCTGGCCGCTCCGCTCCGCCGGGCGCTCGGATCGCGCCCTGCCCTGCTGCTGAGCGCCATCGCCCTGGCGTTTACGCGCTTACTGGAACAGATCAATCGCGATCCGCAGCTCGACCTTTGGTTGAGCATCGCCGGCGTGGCGTCGTTCCTGATCTTCTTGCCGCTCTACCTCGGCCACCTGCGCGGTCAATCCGGGCCGACTGCCACTTTCTGGGGTTTCGGGATTCCGCTGGGGATGGCGGTCGACATCGCTCTGCACGGCGCGAGCGGAACGCTGGATTTGAGCTGGATAGACGGGCTGCTTCCGACCGCTGTCGTCGTGATCGTGGCGGCAGCGGCGGTGTGGTCGGCCTGGTCATACGATCCCGCCGACGGCCGTTCCGAGGCCCGCTGGTCGGCGGCCTTGCCGCTGCTGGGCATCGGCCCGTTCTTGCTGCTACAGCTGCTGCTCTTCCAGAGCAGCGGCTGGGTCGAGGAGGTGGCCGGCGTGTCTCCACCGTCGGGCTTTGCGGTGGTGATGCTCGGCAACCTGGCAATGATCGTGGGGGTACGCCAGGGCTTGTTCGGGTCCGGTCGCCAAGACCAGCGTTTGGCGTTCGGCGCCACGGTCTATCTGGCGCTGGTCGCCTACTACGCCGACACGCCCGGATTGCTTTACCTAGTCTCCTTGGTGCTGACCCAATTGGTGCTCGGCTGGGGCTGGGGAGTGATCAGCCGCCGCACCGCCGAGCCGCAGCGTCCTGGCCTGGTCCGCACCGGCATCACTCTGCCGTTGGGTACGCTGCTGTTCCTGACGCTGGCATTCGCCTACTACGTGGCATTGGAAGTCGCGCTGCCGTTCCCGCGCAGATGGGTGCTGCCGATCAGCGG
>CAZJUE010000047.1:7012-14430 GCA_964549025.1 uncultured Anaerolineaceae bacterium
GTCGGTCTGCTGCTGGTCCCCTGGATCCTGTGGCTGATCCGCGGGCCACTGCCCGAGGCGCAGGTCGCCGAAGCGGCCCCCTTGCGGATCATGACTTACAACATCCATTCCGCCTACGGCGCCGCTGGTAGACACAATCCGGAAACCATCGCACAGGTGATCGAACAGAGCGGCGCCGGTATCGTAGCGCTGCAGGAGATCTCCCGAGTACGGCTGCTCGACGGAGGCACAGATCTGACCAGTTGGTTTTCGCGCCGGCTGGGACTTCCCTACATCTTTCGCGGCACCGAGGAACCCACTTGGGGCAACGCCATCCTGTCACGCTACCCAATCACCCGCTTCGGATCGGACGACATGCCCCGCCTGGGAGCACTGATCGGTCGCGGCTATCTTTGGGCCGAGATCGACGTCGGATTCCCGCTCCTGGTGATCAACGCACATCTACACAGCGGGGAAGAGGACAGCCATATTCGATTGGTCGAGGTCCCAATCCTGCTGGACTTCTGGGCGCAGCGGCCGAGCACCGTGCTGCTGGGCGACTTGAACGCTGAGCCCCACTACCCGGAGATGGCGCTGCCTCCGGCAGCGGGACTGGTGGACTCGTGGGGCGAAGCCGGCTCCGGCGTGGGTTTCACCTGGTCGGCGGACGAGCCGTTCAAGCGAATCGATTGGATCTGGCACTCACCCGATCTACGCGCCTACCGGGCCGAGGTAGTTCCCGGCCTGGGATCGGACCACCTGCCGGTGGTGGCCGAAATCGATCGAGCCCCTTAGCAGTTACAATGGCCCGGCTTTGAGCACGGCCTGGCGCATCCTGGTAACCGACGGCCTGTCGCAGCAAGGCCTGCAGCTGCTACGCGAGCAGGCAGAGGTGATCGAGTCACCCGAACTGACGCGGTGCGATGCGTTGATCGTTCGTGGCAGGACTGCGGTCACCGCGCACTATATGCGGCAGGTAACCGGCCAATTGAAGGTGATCGGCCGCGCCGGGGTCGGAGTGGACAACATCGACCTGGAGGCCGCCCGTCAGCATCAAATTACGGTGGTGAACGCCCCGCAGGCGGTGACCACCGCGGTGGCCGAACTGACCTTTGGACTGATGCTGGCGCTGGCCCGCCGAATCCCGCATGCCGACGCCAGCATGCGTCAGGGAAACTGGATCAAGAAAGAGCTGTACGGCTCCCAGTTGAGCGGTAAGCAGCTTGGGATCGTCGGTATGGGCCGCATCGGCGCCGCGGTGGCCGAGCGTGCAGCCGCCTTTGGGATGACGGTGGTGGGCCATGATCCGCCGCTTGGACCTGAGGAGATCGAACGGCGCGGCGCTCGCCCAGTCGGTCTGCAGGAACTGCTGGGCCAATCGGACTACGTCTGCCTGCACCTGCCGCTAAGCGAATCAACCCAGGGGATGATCGGCGCGGAGGAGTTGGCAGGGATGAAGCCAGGCGCCCGGTTGGTGTCGGCCGCTCGCGGGGGGATCATCGACGAAACTGCGCTGTTAGAGGCGCTCAATCGAGGGCAGGTGGCCGGCGCCGGATTGGACGTGTTTGCCACCGAGCCTCCAGGCAAGTGGGATCTGATTCAACATCCCAATGTGGTCAGCACGCCGCACATCGGTGCGCAGACCACAGAGGCGCAAACGCAAACCGGAATCGACATCGCCACCGAAGTGCTGGCCGCTTTGCAGGGCGAGCCGCTCCGCTGGCGGGTCGTTTAGTTCGAAGATCACACGAGGAGTCCATGGGACAACACTACAAGAATTTGCTGCAGGTGGCCGCGCCGCTGTTCGACCTGTGCTCGACCATCGATTTATTGGAATGGGATCAACAGACTTATATGCCCCCTGGCGGGGCGCAAGGCCGAGCTCAGCAAATCGCAACCCTCAGCCGGATGGCGCATGAGCTGTTTACCAGCGACCGATTCGCCGCCGCGTTGGCACAGGCCGAGAGCGAAGTGGCCTCACTCGATCCCGACTCCGACGAGGTCAGGGTAGTGAAACGCATGCGCCGGGATCTCAACAAGAGCAGCCGCATTCCGGCCGATTGGGTGGAGGAATCTGAGACCGCTTTCCGGATCTCCTTCAACGCCTGGGTGGAGGCCCGTAAAGCCTCCGATTTCAATGCCTTCCGCCCCCATTTGGAGAAGATGCTGGAGCTCAAACTGGCCTACGTTGGTTTCTTCGAACCCTACGACAGCCCCTACGATCCGCTGCTTGACAACTACGAGCCAGGGATGAAGTCCTCGGCAGTGAAAGGGATTTTCGAGCAGCTGCGGGCAGTGCAGGTGCCGCTGGTGGAAGCCATCCAGCAGCGGTCAGACGCGGTGGACGATTCGTTCCTGCACCAACCTTACGACGATCAGAAACAGTGGGATTTCGGACTGCAGGTCGTTCGAGACGTAGGCTACGATTTCCAGCGCGGTCGGCAGGACAAAGCTCCCCACCCGTTCAGCATCTCGTTCAACCGCAACGACGTCCGGATCACCAATCGGATCAACTCCAACTTCTTCGGTCCGACCCTGTTTGGCTCGATGCATGAAGCCGGCCATGGCATGTACAGCCAGGGCATCGCTCCCAGCCTGGATCGCATCCCCGCGCTATCGGGTTCGACCCTGGAAGCCTCGCACCACGCCTCGCTGGGCGTGCACGAGTCGCAATCGCGGATGATTGAGAATCTGGTGGGCCGCAGCCGCGCCTTCTGGACCGCCTACTATCCCAAATTGCAGACGCTATTCCCCAGCCAGTTGAGCGAGGTGGACAGCGAGGCTTTCTACAAAGCGATCAACCGGGTGGAGCCTTCGCTGATCCGGGTCGAAGCCGACGAGGCCACTTACAACCTACACGTCATGCTGCGCTTCGAGATCGAGAGCGGACTTATGGAAGGCCAACTCGAGGTCGGCGACCTGCCTGAGGTCTGGAATGGGAAGATGCAGGAGTACTTCGGACTCACACCTCCCAATGATGCCGATGGTGTGCTACAGGACGTGCATTGGGCCGACGGCTATGTCGGCTACTTCCCCACCTACACGCTGGGCAATATCATCGCCTCCCAGTTGTGGGCACAGTTGGTGAGCGAAGTCCCGGACCTCGAACAGCAGATTGCTTCGGGCAAGTTCGAAACGCTGGTTGCCTGGCTGCGAGAGAATATCCACCAGCACGGCGGTAAGTACGAACCGATGGAGCTGCTGCAGCGGATTACCGGCGGCGGCCTGGACGCCCAGCCGTATCTAGACTACCTGACCAGCAAATACGGCGAGATCTACGGATTGAGTTGAGCCGGCAAAGCCGGCCGGATGATATCCGGCAGCCGCCTCTCGAAGGATACGCAATGACACTGATTCACGAACGCCTGGCTACCTCGATGCTGCTGTTCCTCTCGGTGGCGGGCCTCTGGGGCCTGGCCAGCTACCTGTTGCGCCGCGGTATCTCTGCCAGCTACTGGGGCATTCTGGCCATCGGCGAACTGCTGATCCTGGCGCAAGCGATCATCGGCGTGGCCTTGTGGATCGACGGCGCCAGGCCTGCTCGCGGCATCCACTTGCTCTATGGGGTGGTTGCCGCCATTTCGCTGCCCGGATACTACGCCTACTCCAAAGGCCGGGACGACCGCCGCACTGCGCTGAACTACGGCCTGCTCTGCCTGTTCTTGGTGGGCATCAGCCTTCGAGCGATGGGCACGGCAGCAGGAGCCGCATAACCGCGTCATCGACTGGCCAGGCTCCACGCTGTGCGGTTCGCCAGCCCACAGTTGGCAGTGAGGGCCGCCACGGCCTCCAACTTGCATCCCCTCGTTTGCCATGCTAAAGGTTGGCGCGGTGCGCGGGCGAATTCTGTTGGCGATGTGGGTGGCAGCGCTGGCCGGTTGTGCGCAACCGGCTGAGGCGGAGCTCGCCCCCACCCCAACCAGCCCGCCACCTACCATCACTCCGACTGCAACCCCGGTGCCCGAACCGACGCTGGCGCCCTTCAACCTCTCGACGCCAGCGATCGTGATCGAACGGTCCGAACTGGAACCGACCGCCACCCCAGAGGGACCCAACTTCAAACTGCCCGACGCCCCGCTGTTGGTGTACCGGCCGGGACCGGGATCGCAGGTCACCAGCCCATTTCAGGTCTATGGCCGCGGCGGCCCGAGCGCCAACGGGCGGGTGCGAGTGCGGTTGCTGGGGGAGGATGGTCGGGTGATCGCCAACCGGACAACCGGTCTACTGGCTTATCCCGGCAATGCCGGCAATTTCGTGCTGACGCTGGATTTCGAGAGCCCATGGGTTGCCGAGAACGCACGATTGGAAATCAGCACCGAAGACGTCCGTTTCCGGCGGATGGGCCATTTGATCACCATCGATCTAGTACTGCTGACCGCCGGCAGCCCGCGAGTCCGCCCGGCGCTGGCCGGGCCCGACAAGCTGGCGATCGTCAGCCCGCCCGACGGCGGAATTGTGGAGGGCGGTGTGATCCCGGTGCGTGGCGGAGGCTGGACCGAATCGGACCAGCCAGTGACGGTTGAGCTGATCGACCGGAGCGGATCGCAGTTGTGGTCCGGTCAAGTCACGCTCAATGCGCCCGAGCCAGGGGTACTGGGAGACTTCGAACTGGAGATTCCATACGACATTCGCTGGGCCCAGTACGCTCTGTTAGTGATCTACGAGACGTCCACCGATCTCCCCGGCATCCGACACTACTCCAGCATCGAACTCTGGCTGCGGCCCTAGCGCCCGCTAGCCGTTGGAGCTCAGCGGTCGCCTTCACGGCGACCGCTTTTCGCGTCCGAGAGTGCTGACTGACGCCCGGATTCCTGGGGCGCCGGCTTACAGGACGAAGCGCAGGGGATTACCGGCGCCGGATTTAGTCTCCCGCACTGATCGCCGGTGTCCGCCAATTCACACACCACACTCGATTCTGCTACACGATTCGCGCAGCCTTTGCCAGCGCCTGACACATCTCCCGACTAGAGTGATCGTCGAAACCGTAGTGGCAGCTGTGAAGCGGTGAGGAAACCCGGTCAGGGCGCAGCCTTGCTTCAAGCTTGATCACCGACAACACGCTCTGATGAGCGAGAGGAAGACATGAACGTTGGAAGAGCACTTTCACCGAATAACCGGATGTGGCTGATCGTGACCGGGCTGGCGCTTCTCGGCGGACTATCGGTGCTGCTGATAGCTGCCCTAGCCTTCGGCCTGCCATCCGGGATCGGATCGCTGCTTGCGACGACCGATCCAACCCCCACTCCCGAACCATCGACCGCCATCATCGGCGGAGTGGTATGGCATGACCTGTGCGCCTCAGACCAGCTGGGCGATTTGACGCCCGAGGGCTGCGTCGCCGGTCTGGCGCTGCGGGCGGACGGTGTCCTGCAATCCGGGGAACCGGGGATTGCCGACGTTGCACTGCAGCTCGGGCAGGGGTTGTGCCCGGCCTTCGGCCTGGCCACCACGCTGACCGACGCCAATGGGAGCTACAGCTTTGGCGACCTTGCGGCCGGCGAGTACTGCGTCTCAGTTGACAGCGGCGATCCGGCCAACTCGGCTCGATTGCTGCCCGGTCAGTGGACCTATCCGACCGTAAGCCCCGGGCTCGCCAGCGCCGGGGTCAGCTTGTCGGTCGGGCAGGGCCTGGGTACGGTGAACTTTGGCTGGGATTACCAGAACCTACCAGAACCGCTGGTTCTCACCCCGACTCCGACCGTGCCGCCCACCCTGGCGCCGGAAGCCTGCATCGACCGTGCCACCTTCGTGGCGGACGTCACCTTTCCCGACAACAGCATTGTGCGTGCTGGCCAGTCCTTTGAGAAGATCTGGCGTATGCGCAACTCGGGCAGCTGCACCTGGACCCGCGAGTACTCGCTGGTCTTCGTCAGCGGCCACAGCATGGGCGTCAGCGGATTGATCCCGCTCACCGGCTCGGTGCCTCCCGGCGCGACCGCCGATCTGAGCGTCAAGCTGATCGCTCCGGCGGCCAACGGCACCTACCGCGGCAACTGGATGATCCGCAACGATCGAGCGCAAGGCTTCGGCATCGGTGAAGCCGGCGACAAACCCTTCTGGGTGCAGATTATCGTCAGCCCGGCCGGGCAGGCGGTGGGCGGCACCTGGCGCGGCGAGTACTTCTCGAACCGCGAGCTCAAGGGTACTCCGGCGCTTGTCCGTCAGGACCCGGTGATCGACTTCGACTGGAAGCGTGAGGCCCCTGCTTCCGGCATCCCGGCGGATAGCTTCTCGGTTCGATGGACCGGCAAGATCGTGCTCGACTCGTCCACCTATCGCTTCCGGGCGTTAGCGGACGACGGCGTGCGCCTGTGGATCGACGGAATCCTGGTGATCGACGCCTGGACAGATGGCAGCGCCCGCGAGCTCACCGGCGACCTGGGGGTCGCCAAGGGCGAACACACGGTCAAGCTCGAATACTACGAGCGCACCCACGACGCCCGCATCCGGTTGCTCTGGGAAAAGACCAGCTCCACCAGCTTCCCCGAGTGGAAGGCGGAGTACTTCAACAACCGCGAGCTGGACGGGTCCCCTGCGCTGGTCCGCAATGACAAGAAGCTCGACTTCTCCTGGGGCAGTGGAGCCGCCGCAGTTGGGCTGCAATCCGACAACTTCTCGGCACGCTGGACCCGCACGGTCAAGTTCGAAGCTGGCACCTACCGCTTCTTCGCCCGCGCCGATGATGGCATCCGCGTGTGGGTGGACGGTGAGCGGATCATCAACGAGTGGCACGATAGCGCCGGCACGACCACCTACAGCGCCGATCGCGCCCTGTCCGGCTCGCGCTCGATTCGAGTTCAGTACTATGAGCGCAGCGGCAATGCCAAGGTGGCCGTCTGGTGGGAGCGCGTGCCAAATACGCCCACCACGACTGTCACCGCGACCGCAACCTCGACTGCCACGGCGACGATAACCGCGACCGCAACGGCAACTGCTACCGCGACCAGCACCGAACAACCGCCGACAGAGACTCCAACCGAAACGCCGACTGAGCCGTCGCCGGTTGAGCCGCAAGTCGTGCTCGACTTCAGCAGCACAATCTGTGAGGCCGCCTGGAACAATGGCGGAAGTCAGCTGAGCTGTCCCGGCAACAGCGGCGCACACTCCGGCTACGTGGTCGCGATCTTGAATCCTTCGCTGGAGGACATCCCCAGCACCGGATCGGGGCTGCTGGTTGGGCCGGAGAGCGTGGAGAACGGCAGCATTAGCGGAACCTATCCGGCCTACGCCGTGCAGGACGGGGATCATTTCAAGGCAGTGCTGGGATGCCTTTCCGGCAATCCGGACTGCCAGGTGGTCTTCCAGCTGTATCGGTGGCTAGCCGGTCAACCGGAGACGCTAGCTCAGCTGGGTCAGTGGAACGAGAGCACCGATGGGATCACCTCCTCGGTGGATCTCGACCTTTCTGCGCTGGCCGGACAATCGGTGCACTTCGTACT
>CAZJUE010000048.1:0-2092 GCA_964549025.1 uncultured Anaerolineaceae bacterium
TTTCATTCTGGTGAGCGGGTTCGATGCGCTGCAGTCACTGAACGAAGAGGTGGCGGAGTCGCGCCTGCAACCGTCGCCTACGCCGCTGATCACGGCGGTGGTGCTGCCTTCCGGCCACACGCCGCCGACCTCCCCCGGAGGAGCGGCACCCAACGAGTCCGAGATCCCCGAGCATCTGCGGCCGTTGGTGCAGTCGCTGCCTGCGCCCGAAATCCCCACTCCCAGCCCGGCCCAGGTGCAAAGGCTGCACCTGCCTGCCATCTGGGATGCGCCGGCGCCGGTTGTGCAGGGCGACGGCTGGGAACAGCTCAAAAAGGGCGTCGGGCACCACGTCGGAAGCGGCCTGCCGGGCCAGCCCGGTAACGTCGTGCTCTCGGCCCACAATGACATCTTCGGGGAACTGTTCCGCGATCTCGACCAACTCCAACCCGGCGACGAAGTCATCGTATCCACCGGCCTGGAAGAGTATTTGTATCGGGTCACAGGAATGAGCATCGTCGAGCCCACTGAGGTCGGTGTCATGGCTCCCACCGCACGCCCGACTGTGACCCTGATTTCCTGCTACCCGTATCTGGTCGATTCGCAGCGGATCGTAGTCACCGCCGAGCTGGTTGAGAGCTAGCCGCCCGCGGCTGGACGGTGCCCGCCGGTCCCGCAGGGTATAATCGTTAATCGTCTCCCACCCTCGCCGTGGGAGCTTATTGTGTCTGGGCATGTTGGAGAAACTGCAGGATATCGAAGCGCGCTATCGGGCCCTCGAGCAGGAGATGGCCGAGTCCGCCGAGGACTATCAACGCATCGCCGAGCTGCGTAAAGAATACGTCGAGCTCGAACCGGTGGTGGCCGCCTACCGTCAGTATCTTGAGCTGAGCGATCAACTGCGTCAGGCCGAATCGCTGCGGGACGGTGATGAGGCGGAGCTGGCGGAGTTGGCCGGCCAGGAAATCGATCGGCTGGCGCCGCAAATCGAGCAAGTCGAGAGCGCACTGAAGGAGATGCTGATTCCGCGCGACCCGCGCGATCAGCGCAACGTGATCATGGAGATCCGCGCCGGGACCGGTGGAGACGAAGCCGGGCTGTTCGCGGCCGACCTATTCCGCATGTACAGCCGCTACGCTGAAGGCCGCAAGTGGAAGGTCGAGCTGCTGTCGCAGAGCGAAACCGGTGTAGGCGGCTTCAAAGAAATCGCCCTGATGATCAAGGGCAAGGGAGCCTATTCGCGCTTGAAATTCGAGTCGGGCGTGCATCGGGTGCAGCGGGTGCCGCAAACCGAGTCGCAGGGCCGGATCCACACCTCCACCGCCACGGTGGCGGTGTTGGCTGAGGTTGATGAGGTGGAGATCAAGATCCCCGAGAAGGACATCGAGGTCGATACCTATCGATCGGCCGGCGCAGGTGGACAGAACGTGCAGAAGAACGAGACGGCGGTGCGCATCCGGCATCTGCCGACCGGCATGGTGGTGCAGTGCCAGGATGAACGCTCACAGCTGCAGAACAAACAGCGGGCCATGAACATCCTGCGGGCGCGGCTGTATGAGCTGGCGCTAACCGAGCAGCAAGCCGAGCAAGACGCGGCGCGCCGGGCGCAGGTGGGCACCGGCGAGCGGGCCGAGAAAATCCGCACCTACAACTTCCCGCAGTCGCGGGTGACCGATCATCGCATCAACTTCACCGCCCACAACTTGCCGGCGGTGCTGGACGGTGAACTTGACGATCTGATCAACGAGTTGACCGCATGGGATGCGGCCGACAAGCTGCAGGGGGAGTCCACATGAAGCGGTCGATCGGGGACCTGCTGTCGTCGGCTCGGCATGGGACGGAGCGCAACTCCACTTTGGATGCGCAATTGCTGATCGGCCGGGTGATCGATCGCCCGCGCAGCTGGGTGCTGGCACATCCCGAGATTGTGCTGGAGCGCGATCAGCTGGCCGACTACCAATCGCTCTTCGAAAGGCTCACCGCCGGTGAGCCCTTGCCGTACTTGCTTGGTGAGTGGGAGTTCTACGGGCGGAAGTTTGTGGTCGGCTCGCAGGTGCTGATCCCCCGACCGGAAACCGAGCTGATGGTGGATTGGGCGCTGAGGTTGTGCCCG
>CAZJUE010000048.1:2192-14379 GCA_964549025.1 uncultured Anaerolineaceae bacterium
GATCCCCCGACCGGAAACCGAGCTGATGGTGGATTGGGCGCTGAGGTTGTGCCCGTCCTCGGCTCGCGTTCTGGACATCGGCACCGGTTCCGGCTGCGTGGCGGTCTCGCTGGCCTGTGAGCAGCCAGGGGCGATGGTGGTGGGCAGCGACCGCTCGCTGGCCGCGTTGCGCATCGCGCGTGCCAACGCGGATCGGTACGCTGTCTCCGCCCGGATGGCATGGGTGGCCGCAGATCTGGCCCGGCCGCTCTGGGGTGAGTTCCACCTGGTATGCGCCAATCTGCCATACCTTCCAAGCGCTAAGCTAGTCGGCCTGCCGGTGGCCCGCGCCGAACCCCGGCTGGCGCTCGATGGAGGGCGCTCCGGAATGCAGCTGATTCGGCGAGCGCTCAAAAGCCTGCCGCTTTTGCTGGCCCCCGGCGGCGCAGCGCTGTTCGAGATCGATG
This sequence comes from uncultured Anaerolineaceae bacterium, assembly GCA_964549025.1. Lineage (GTDB taxonomy): Bacteria > Chloroflexota > Anaerolineae > Anaerolineales > E44-bin32 > JADFRG01. The sequence goes on from CAZJUE010000048.1 coordinate 2,639, forward strand.
CCGGGCAAGCAAGCCGAGTCACTCGGTTGGCCAGGCAGGCATTACCGCAGGCCTCGGTACGGCTGCGGCATGATCTGGCCGGACACCCGCGGCTGATCGTGATCCAACGTGGCGACCAGAATCGTCCAGGCTGACAACCCAGAGGCTGTGGCCGAGACGGCTGCGGTCCTGATGCGCGGGGGCCTGATATCCTTTCCAACCGATACGGTTTACGGACTGGGCTGCGAGGTCTGGAATTCGGCGGCGATTGAGCGAATCTACACCGTGAAAGACCGCTCCGAGCTGAAGGCCGTGCCGGTGCTGCTTCCCAGCGCCTCGGCGCTCACCGAAGTCGTCTTGCCGCCGGGGCCAGCGGTGCTGGAGCTTGCGCAACAATACTGGCCGGGCCCGCTTACGCTGGTTCTCAAACGCCAGCCGGAGCTCCCCCAACAACTCAGCTCGAACGACACGCTAGGCGTGCGGGTGCCGGACCATCCATTTGCCCTCGAGCTGTTGGCCAGCACTGGGCCGCTGGCTGTGACATCGGCCAATCGTTCAGGCGCTCCCCCGGCCCGGACCGCAGCTCAGGTCGCCGAATCGCTGGGCGATCGAATTGATTTGATCGTTGACGGTGGCCGAACTCCTGGCGGAGTGGCCTCCACCGTGGTCGATCTGACCAGCGGTACTCCAAGACTGCTGCGTCCCGGCCCGATCGAATTGGGCGAAATCGAGCAGCTGCTGAGCCAATTCAGCGCCGCCGGCCGCTAGGCTTCCGCCGGCTCAATTCCAATTCGAAACGTACCAGCGCAAGTATTCTTCGAGGTGCAGCAGCCAGTAGAACGGGGCGTGTTCGCCGGCGAACATGTGGAATTCATAGCGCACATCGAGCTCATCCAGTCGTTCGATGAGGTCGAGCGCCGAAAATCGAAGTGGGTCCCGGTCGCCGATGTCGATCCACAACCGCGGCAGCGGGCCACTCTCAACCCAATCGGCTAAATTCACCAGATCGGCGAACACAACCGCCGGGCTGTGCAATCCTACTGCGCCGAACTGATCGGGATTATCCATCCCGATGCGCAGTGCCCACCCACCGCCACGCGAGATTCCCCCGATCGCTCGCCGCTCGCGCTGTGGGCTGCCGCCGTACTCGGCCACGATATGCGGGAGCAGATAGTCCACGATGGTTGGGGCGTAGTCGAGTCCGAGCCGCTCCCAGGGCATCACGATCAGGAAGGGTTCGGTGACCCGGAGCCGGATCAGCAGATCGGCGACCAGATCGGCATTGAGCTCATCCCACTGGCTGTCGGTGTAGGACAGGCCGTGCAGCAGATAGAGGGTGGGCAGCTCACCGCGATGGCGCTCGGCGCAAGGCGGCACATAAATGCGATAGGGCAAGCTGCGCGGCAACTCCGGGTCCTCCAGTTCGGTGATTATGACTTCACCTTGATCCTGCGCGCATATGGGGGTCGGGATTGCGGTCGGCGGCGACGGGGTGGTGGTGGCGGTTGGAGAAGGTGGTAACGGGGTTGGCGTCGGGGTCGGGCTCAGGGTCGCAGTGCTGGGAGCCGGCGTCGCCGTTGGCGGCGAGCCGCAGCCAGCCAGCGCCAGGACGAGCAGGAAAGGCAGGCCGAGTATCCGAACGATCGGCATGCGGCTTGATCTCATGCGGCCGAGATTATAGCTGCCGTGCCGATCGGTCCGCCGAACGAACAGCCTCGAATTGGGCCAAACTCAGGCGCGGTGTAGAATCTCACAGGCCGGCATGTGAGGGGCGCCATGAAAGGCCAAGGCCTGCGTACCACCCTGGATCAGGAAACCCAGGCCATCGACGACGATCTAATGCGCATGCATCGCCTGGTCGACCAGGCGATTGTGCGCTCTCTGGACAGCCTCAAACATCGCGATCAAACGCTGGCTCAGCAGGTGATCGACGACGATGAGGAAATCAACCGCATGCGCTTCAAGATCGAGGAGGCCTGCCTTGCCTTGATCGCCACGCAGCAGCCGGCGGCTAGGGACCTGCGTTCGATCATCGCGGTGATGCACATCGTGGTGGAAATCGAGCGTATGGGGGACCACGCCACCGGGATCGCCAAAACGGTGATCATGATGGGCGACGAGCCGTTGCTCAAGCCGCTGATCGACATCCCTCGCATGGCCGAGCTGGCTCGCGAAATGCTGCGTGACAGCTTAACTGCGTATGCTGAGCACGATGGCGCGAGCGCGCGCAAGGTAGCCCAAAGAGACGATGAAATGGACGCCCTGTACAAGGCGATTTTCGATGAACTGGTCGAGATCATGTCCCGCACCCCGGGCAGCGCCAGCCGGGCGACCTATCTGCTGTGGTGCGCCCACAACTTGGAGCGCATCGGCGACCGGGTGACCAACATCGCTGAGCGGGTGGTGTTTGTGAATACCGGCGACATGCGGGAGCTCAACGATTGAGGCGGAGCCGAAATGGCTGTGGTACTGAGCGGACGCGGCGTCCCTATGGGATTGAGGCGAAGCCGAAATGCCCGCGGTACTGAGCGGACCCGAAAGCCCCTATGGCTGTGAGCCGGAGCGAATTCCCCGCCTTCTACAAGCCTGATCGGGTAGGTGAGCTCTACCCGGCTGATACTTCGGCGGCAATTGCAGCCGGCGAAGCGCTCGGGCTCTCGCCGGGCATCTCAGACGCGCCGAGAGTGGTATTGCTGCTTGTCGATGCCCAGGTGGACTTCATCCACCCGGATGGCTCGCTCCGCGTGCCGAACGCGGTGGAAGACACCCGCCGGACAATCGAGTGGATACTGCGCAACGTGGGACAGCTGTCGCAAATCGCGGTTTCGCTTGACAGCCACGTTCCGAATCAGATTTTCTACCCCACCTGGTGGACCGATCCGGAGGGGCAGCCTCCTGAGCCGATGACAGTCATCACCAGTGAACAGGTGGAGTCTGGCGAGTGGCGGCCGCTGTTCGAGCCGGAATGGTCGCGGGGCTACGTCCGTGGATTGGAGCAGCAGGCCAAAAAACAGCTGATGATCTGGCCGTTTCACACCATGATCGGTACGGCCGGGCACATGCTGGTGCCGGGGCTATATGAGGCGATTGCCTTCCACTCGGCGGCACGTCGAGCACGGCCCGATTTCATCACCAAGGGAACCATCGCCAAGACCGAGTATTACTCACTGGTCGAACCTGAGATTCAGGTGCCTGAGGACCCAAGTGGGGTCCCCAACCTGGCGCTGATGGATTGGCTGATGGATTTCGATCTAATCTATGTTGCCGGACAAGCCAAGAGCCACTGCGTCTTGGAAAGCCTGCGATCGATCGTGCGCTATCACGGAGACCACCCAACTCACCTGAACAAGTTGCGGGTGCTGCTGGACTGCACTTCGTCGGTGGAGCATCCAGAGATTGATTTCGAAGCCATTGCCGAAGAGGCCTACCAGGGCTTCGCCGAACGAGGAATGCAGATGGTTCGTTCGACCGATCCGATCGAGTAGGCCACTCCTCGTTCGAACGAGGGGCTCCGCCTCCTGCGCGTCCCATGCGCCGGTGTCCGTCGCCTATCAGCGGCCGAATCCAACGGCGGTGGCGGCCATGTCGGAACCGATTAAATCCGACCCTCGGTTTCCACCAGCGTCCACTTCAGATTCGACAGTTCTTCACTCAATGAGACGTGGTAGATGTGGGGATTGACCAGCCGGCGGACTCCGGGATCCAGCCGCTGAACGTCTGCGGCACGAACCTGGCGAATACGCTCGATGCTTTGATCCTCGATGGTTGACCGGCCATCCAGCATGACCTGTTCCAGCAGCGGCTCCCGCTCTGAGATCGAATCTGCGGCCAGCTCGCGCTGTTTGGATGGATCTTTGGGGTGGAAGGCCCGCACTGGATCCCGCCCGGTGGGATCTTCGCCCTCCCGGCAGAGCAGGTCGACCGTCGCCATGCCACGACCGTCATAAAGCCGCCAGACCGACTTGTGTCCCGGAATGGGGACCTTTTCCGGCGTCTCTGAGAGCTTCAAGATCGGGCTCCATTCCCCATCGCTCTGGAAAGCGACCAATTTGTATACGCCACCCAGGGCCGGTTCCCCCCAGGATGTGATCAGGCGGGTGCCTACGCCGTAAACCAGCCGCTGGATCAGCAGCTGGGGATCGACGTCATAGCGCCCGGCCTCCCGCTCGATCTGGGTGATGATTTGCCAGATCACCAACTCATCCAGATCGTTGGAGAGCACGATCTGGGCCTCCGGGAATCCGGCCCGATCCAGCATCCGGGCCGCCCGAATGCTCAGGTAAGCCAGATCCCCGGAATCCAGCCGGATGCCGACCGGACGATGCCCCTTTGCGCGCAGCTCCTCAAACACCCGAATGGCGTTGGGAATGCCACTCTCCAAGGTATCGATGGTGTCGACCAGCAAAATGCAATCGTCGGGATACACCTCGGCGAAGGCTCGAAAGGAGTCCAGTTCGCTGGCCCCCATCGAAAGGAACACCTGCACCATGCTGTGGGCGTGGGTCCCTTTGGGCGAAAAGCCGAGCAAGTGGGAGGCCCCGACGTTCGACGAGAAATCGGCCCCGCCGATCAAAGCCGCCCGGGTGCCGCTGATGCCGCCTTTGCCCTGGGCCCGCCGCAGGCCGAATTCCAGTACTGATCCGCCGCGAGCGCTATCTTTGATTCGCGCGGCTTTGGTAGCGATCAGTGTCTGGTAGTTGAGCTGATTGAGCAGAGCAGTCTCAAGCACCTGCGCCATTGCAAGCGGCCCGCTGACTTGTGCCAGCGGCAGCTCAGGGTGCACCACCCGCCCTTCCGGCACCGCCTTGATGCTGATCTGCCCGTAGTGGCCCGCTTGGGCCAGCCAATCCAGGAAATCGCTGGCGAACACTGGATCGCCCGACGCGCCAGATTGTCCGCGCAGCTGATCCAGATCCTCGGTCTCGAAGCGCACCGATTGCATCCAATCCAGCAGCCATCCGAGGCCGGCGTGGATGCAGTATCCAGCCTGATGGCCGTCATAGTTCGGGTAGTTGCGGAAGTAGTACTCGAAGAGCGCTGGGTTTTCGTGCAGGCCGTGCCGGAAAAACAACTGTGCCATAGCCAGCTGATATTGATCGGTCAGCAGCATTCCTTCGGCGATGCGATGTGACTGGTTGGTCAAGTTGGTGCCTCCAAGTTGAACGGAGCAGGGCACACGTAAGCATAAACCCGAGCCAGTCGCTTGGCGGGAATTCGGGCCGATGGCGGCCAAGTCCGCATTTCATGTCGCGACGATGAGCGAGTTCGGGCCAGGCATCCACCCGGCAATGCAGCCGGAATGGCTTGTCCATCAACTGCCTGCCAAACGGTATAATCGCCAAACAAGAGAATAACGAAACGACCTTCGGGGCAGGGTGAGGGCATTTGCCCGATTCCCGATCGGCGGTACAGCCCGCTAGCGCACCCGCGCAGGATCCGGTGAAACTCCGGGGCCGACGGTATAGTCCGGATAGGAGAAGGTCTACTCCTCGGCGCAGCGAGGGTCCGCGACCCACGCAGGTAGCGCGTCCGCGCTTGATTGTCTCGGATGTGCTTTAAGTCAGCAGGAGCCGGGCTGTGCCTCATTGGGCTTGCACTCCCTTGCCATGCCCCAACGAAGAGACAGTGAACGACATCACAACCTCACACCTGCGCTGGATTCCGCTGCTGGCCCTGCTTATCGCAGTCGCCGTGTGGGAAGCGATCACGCGGTTGAGTGGGTTGCCGGCTTTCATACTGCCACCACCCGGCGAAGTGCTGGACCGCATGCGCGACGCGCTAGCGGATGGAACACTGATACGTCACGCCGCGGCCACGCTCTCGGAAGTGGTAGTCGGGCTGGTACTGGGCTTATCGGTGGCCACCCTGCTCGGCTATGCGGTCGGCAAGTCCGCACTGCTTGAGCGAGTGCTCTCTCCGTACATCGTCGCATCACAGTCGATCCCGATCGTTGCAATCGCGCCGTTGCTAGTGATTTGGTTTGGGCCTGGCCGGCTGTCCAAAGTGCTGATCTGCGCGCTGATCGTGTTCTTCCCGGTGCTGGTGAATACGGTGGTCGGCTTTCGCTCGGTCCCGGCCGAGCTATACGATCTGATGCGCTCGTTGCGCGCATCACGGGTGCAGGTGCTGCTCAAGCTCGAGATCCCGGCTGCCATGCCGGTGCTGCTCGGCGGATTGAAGATTGGAGCCACGCTTTCCGTCATCGGCGCGGTAATCGGTGAATTTGTCGGCGCCGATCGGGGGCTCGGATTCCTGATCAACGTCGGAGATGGGCTTTACGACACGCCGCTGGTGTTCGTGGCGGTGCTGACGCTGGTGGCGATGGCGATGACCCTGTATGCCATCGTGGCAACCGTGGAGCGCCGAATGCTGAGCTGGAGGGTGAACGGGACGTGAGCATATGGCATTCGCTGCCGGCACTGGCCGCGTTTCTTCTGGTCGGATGCACGGTCCGACCGGAACCGACGGCCATCCGATTGCCGATGGGATTCGTACCGAACGTGCAATTCGCTCCCTTCTACGTGGCCGTGGAAAGGGGATACTACGCCGACGAAGGCATCCAGATCCAGTTTGACTATTCCTTTGAGACCGATGGGGTGCGATTGGTCGGCGCCGGTGAGCTTCCGTTTTCGCTGGTTTCTGGCGAACAGGTGTTGCTTGCGCGCGCGCAGGGTCTGCCGGTGGTCTACGTCATGGCTTGGTGGAACGACTATCCGATCGCGGTAGCTGCGCCTCGCCAAGGCGACATCGAGCGACCCCAGGACTTAGTCGGGCGGCAGGTCGGCATTCCGGGCACCTTCGGCGCCTCCTACGTGGGATTCCGGGCGCTGCTGCACGCGGTCGGAGTAACCGAAGAGCAGCTGACGCTTGAATCGATCGGCTTTAACCAAGTGGAGGTATTGGTCGCGGAGCAGGTGGAGGCGGTAGTGGTATATGCCAATAACGAGCCGCTTCAGCTGGAGGCGCGCGGGGTGCCGGTGGAGCTGTTTCGGGTGGCCGACTACGTCCAGCTGGCTTCCAATGGACTGCTGACAAATGAGCAAACCCTGCTAGATAGGCCCGAACTGGTACGGGGAATGGTCCGAGCCAGCCTGAGGGGACTGCAGGACACGCTGGAGAACCCGGACCAGGCCTTCGAGGTTTGCAAACGTTACGTGGAAGGGCTTTCAGAGCTTAGCGACGCTGACCAACAGCTTCAGCGCCAGGTGCTGGCAGCCAGCATCGATTTCTGGCGCAGCGAGCAGCCGGGCAGGTCCGATCCAGCGGCGTGGGAAAACATGCAATCAATCCTACTGGAAATGGGTTTATTGTCTGAGCCGCAAGATCTCTCAGCTGCATTCACCAACGAGTATCTGCCGTGAGCACCGAAACGGTCCTGTCGGTTCGTGACCTCTCGAAGGTATTTGAAAACGGTACCCATGCGTTGCACGCGGTTTCGTTTGCCATTGCGCGTGAATCGTTTGTGTGCGTGGTGGGGCCTTCCGGCTGCGGCAAAAGCACACTGCTTCGCCTGATTGGCGGATTGCTGGCACCCACGCACGGTGAGGTACGCTTCGAGGGCCAGCCGCTGCACGGTCCACGCCGGCGGATCGGATTCCTCTTTCAGCACGCCAACCTGATGCCTTGGCGCAGTGCGCTGGAAAACGTGGCGCTACCGCTGGAGCTATTGGGCGTGAATTCGCGGCGGCAGGAGGCGCGGGCGGCGGCGATGCTGGAATTGGTGGGCCTGCAGGGCTTCGGTGACACTTTACCGCGCGATCTCTCGGGCGGGATGGCCCAACGTGTTGCGATTGCCCGTGCGTTGATCCACGATCCTGAACTGCTGCTACTCGACGAGCCGTTTGGCTCGCTGGATGCCCTGACCCGCGAGCGGATGGCGTTTGAGTTGTTGCGGATCTGGAATTCGACGACGGTGACGGTGGTAATGGTGACCCACTCAATCCAGGAGGCGGTGCTGCTGGCAGACCGCATCCTGGTGCTGAGCCCGCGGCCCGGCCAGCTCACGCTGGATATCGCCTCCCGGCTCAGCCGCCCACGCAGGCTCGAGATGGCGCACACGCCAGAGTTCGGTGCTCTGGTCAATCAGATCCGGTCGGCGATCGGCCCGCTGGATGCATTTACCGACGTTGCCATGTCGGCAGGGTCGCGTAACAACCAACGGCTTAACGATGCCACGCGCGCGGGCCAATTGACTGCTGCAAAGGGGCTGGATAAGGGATAAAGACGGGCGGCATCTCATCCTCGACAGAATTCGGCGCCGCGCATCACCCCCACCTCTGAAGGAATGGATTCACTCCCCCTCCCCCAATTTTCGCCAAAGCCTCCCTCCCAGTAAACGGCTCAGCGCCGGAATTCCCCTGCACATTGCTTCCAGAATTCGGGCCATTTATCAGCTCGCCACAGGTATCCGACGCTAAGGCCGCTGCCATCTGGCTTGCTTTTAGCCCATCGAGAATTGAATAACAGACCTGCTGGCATCACCGGCTTCGCACGCATTGCGGACGTCGCTGGGCACGGCAGTTCCAGGCCCAAGGCTGTGGGCTGGCCCCACAAATAGCTGCTGAAGTGGGCGCAGCATCCAAGGGGCACATGAATGAGGTCTGGACAAGCTGGGCGACGGCATGTGATTTTTTTCCCAATGTTGACTTAGCCGACCAGAATTCGTAGTATGGAATTAATCTCAACCCTTGATGTTTTGTAACTGAGCTCCGTGATCCGAGACTCGACCCATCACCAGGCACACGACCGCGATCGATCGCACTATCGGATGATGGTCACAGCGTCGTGGCTCCACTATATGCAGGGGCTGACTCAGGCCAAGGTGGCTGAGCAAATGCGACTGTCGCGCGCCAGCGTGAACCGATTGGTGCAGGCGGCCCAGGAGGCCGGAATCGTCAAGTTCAGACTCGAGGTCGATGAGGCCCTCTTCCCAGAGTTGGACCAGAAGCTGCGCGACCGCTACGACTTGCTCGATGCGGTCGTTGTGCTTTCGGCGGAAGATCGGGATGCCAGGAATCTAGCTATTGCGCAGGGCGCCGCCGAGTGGCTGAAGCCGCGGCTCAAGCCGGACATGGTGATCGGAATTGGCACCGGGCGCACGATCGCACACTTGCCTTCGGCGATGGCATTCAATCAGAAGGTTCCATGCACGTTCTGCGACATCATCGGTACAGTGATCGATTCGGAAGGCTCACCGAGGTTCACGGTCACCTCAAGAATGGCCGAAGTGACTGGTGGGACTGCGATCCAGGTCATTGCGCCAGTCTCGGTAATGAATTCCTCTGTACGTGATGCGCTGCTGAAGGAGCCTTCTATTGCGGAGACGCTTGGCAGAGCTGAGCAGAGCGACATCGTCATTCAGGGAGTCGGCGCAGTTCACGCCAGCAATGGCCTAGCGGAGGGCGGGTACCTTTCGCCGGAACAACTCGACGACCTGCAATCGAGCGGCGCGATCGGAGAGACGATGGGGCAATTCTTCGACCGGGAGGGGCTGCCCATCGAGGGGCCGCTGGATGAACGCATTATCTCTCTCACCATCGATTCACTGAAGAACATCCCTTGGCGGGTGTGTCTCGCTGGAGGGATCGAAAAAGTGCATGCGATCGATGCTGCTCTCCGAGGCGCGATCTTCAACCTACTGGTGACCGATTACCAAACGGCTCGAAAACTAACCGAGTAGGGGCAGCCGAGCTTGGCCCGCTAGGCGCATCCGGAGATAGGTCAATCTGGGGGATTTGGAACATCGTTCGACTTGCGTAAAGCAGTCGACGGGCAAGTACTGAGGGAGGCATTGCCCACACCAGATTCCAATGGCTGGTCGACATTTGGTTGGGATTGATCTCGGCACCACCAAAGCAAAGATTGGGCTGTTTGATCAGGAGGGCCGGCTGCTGCGCCTGACGTATGGCAGCTACCCGCTTCACACCGATGACGGCCCAGGTAGCGCCGAGCAAGATCCTGCCGATTGGTGGCGGGTAATTTGCCAATCGCTCCAAGAAGTCTCGCAAGGTATGACTGGGGCAGAGATCGAGGCGATCTGCATTTGTGGCCAAGGTCCCACACTTGTGATGACGGATGCCGACGGCCAGCCCCTGGCCAACGCCGTCACCTGGATGGACGGGCGGGCCTCCGGCCAAGCGGAGCTCCTCTCCGAGAAGATCGGCAGCCCAGTCTCCCCGTTTTCGTACTTGCCGAAGGCAATGTGGATCAAGGCCCATCATCCGGATGCCTACGAGCAGGCGGTGTGGCTCCTACCGTCGTGGGACTATGTCGCATTTCGCATGAGTGGTCAGGCGATGGTCTCATCACACGGGACGCAACGGTCGTTCCCGCCAGACCAGATGGAGGCGGCCGGCCTGGATCCGAAGCTGGCCGCCCCGTCGGTTCCGATCGGAGCGCCGATCGGCGGACTCACGGAGGCTGCCAGCCGCGAAACCGGGCTACCAACCGGCGCCCCGGTTGTGGCAGGCGTGAGCGACGGGATGGGAAGCTTCATCGGCTCCGGCCTCATCGAGCTGGGGCGGGCGGTCGACACCGGCGGCACCTCCGGAGGGCTGGGCCTGTGCTGGCATGAGCCGCTGGACGCCCCTGGGCTCCTTTCCGGCCCCGGGATCTTGGAGGGTCAGTATGTCGTCGGAGGAGCGATGAGCGGGCTCGGCAAAGCCTTGGACTGGTACCTTGAAACGTTCGAGGGCCCCGCCGTTTCGCATGACCAGCTCGTCGGAAGTGCTGCGAATGTCCCGGCCGGAGCCGAAGGCCTGATCTTCCTTCCATACCTGGCGGGCGAACGATCCCCGATTTTTGATCCCAGGGCTCGCGGAGCATTCATTGGGCTTTCCCTGCAACACAACCGGAATCATCTGGCGCGGGCGGTTCTTGAGGCGGAAGCCTATGCGGTGCGCCAGATCGCCGAGGCTCTGCTCGCGGCGGGCGGCGAGATCAGCGAAGTGAGGGTGTCCGGCGGCCAGGCTCAAAGCGATGTGCTCAGCCAGATCAAGGCGGATGTGCTCGGCCTCCAGATTTCCGTACCGCGGGTGACGGAATGCGCGCTGATGGGGGCAGCGGTACTGGCGGGAGTCGGTGCCGGGCTCTTCCCGGATATTGCTTCCAGCGCAGAGAAGATGGTGCAAATCAAGAAGGCAATGCAACCCGATCCAGATCTTCGGGAGCGCTATACGCAAATGTACGACGTCTATCGAGAGCTTTACCCGTCTCTGAAGGAATCCTTTCATCAGTTGCGTGACATCGACCACTGAGGCAGGCAACCGGTCATCTGTAGCGGCGTCTCGGGCGCCAGGAAGGATCAGTCGAGTCCTATGAAGTGTCATCGAAGTCCACGTGCGATTCTTCGCAGGGGGGAATTCAATTCGTTGAAAGGAGGAGACGAAATGAACAGATCTCGGACTCTCGGGTTTGGATTGGTCGCGTTGATCCTGGCCGGGTTCATCCTGTCGGCTTGTGGAGGTGCGGCCACGGAGGAGGCGACTCGGGCGCCAGAAGTCGAGCCCACAGCTATGGAACAAACGGCTGAGCCGACGGAGGAAATGATGGAGGAGCCCGAGCCAGAAGGTCCAACTGCCGAACTGACGATTGCCCTCTCCGCGGAAGCTGAGAGCATGGACCCATTTTTTGTGTACCAGGCGGGTGGATTTTCGGTGATGGCAGCTATCTTCGACACTCTGGTAGAGCAGAGCTACGATGGGTCTCTGGTTCCCGGACTCGCCGAGTCGTGGACGATCGTAGATGACACGACCATCCAATTC
>CAZJUE010000049.1:0-985 GCA_964549025.1 uncultured Anaerolineaceae bacterium
ATGGTGACCTTGCCGTTCTTCACCTGTGCTTTCCCGGCGTGGGCGGCTTCCATGGTCGCATCGCCGCGGAAGGCAATCAGATCGCCGACATCCAGCTCATCGCCATGCTCGACCTTCATCCCCCAATTGCCTGGGATCTCGTACTCGTCCCGCAGCACCTGGCTGTTGGAAACTCGCACTACTCGCTGCCCGTCGGGGCTATCCGACTGCAAAATCTCCACGGTTCCGGCGATCTCGGAAGTGACCGCCTCTCCCTTGGGCTTCTTGCGCGCTTCGAAGAGCTCTTCCACGCGGGGCAGACCGGTGGTGATATCTCCACCTGCCGCCACTCCGCCGGTGTGGAAAGTGCGCAGCGTCAGCTGAGTTCCCGGCTCACCGATCGACTGGGCGGCCACGATCCCGACCGCTGCACCGAGCTCGACCATCTTGCCGCGGCCCAGGTCCATGCCGTAGCACTGGGCGCACAACCCAAACTGCAGCTCGCAGGTAAGCGGCGAACGCACCAAGGCTTCCTCGACATTCGACTTAGCGATCTTGGCTGCCTCGCGTGCCCCCAGCAGGGTTCCGCGCTTGTACAGCACCTCGCCGCTGTCCGAATCGGCCACGCGCTGGGCCAACACTCGACCGACCAGCCGGGTGTCAAAGCTCTGCCCGGCCACGTCGTCGTCGCGGCTGATCAGCAACCCTTGATCGGTGCCGCAGTCGTCGGCGTTGATGATCACGTCTTGGGCGACGTCGACCAGGCGCCGGGTCAGGTAACCGGCGTCGGCGGTACGCAACGCGGTATCGGTCAGTCCCTTGCGGGCGCCGTGGGTGGAGATGAAGTACTCCAACGTATTCAGCCCATCGCGGAAGTTGGAGCGGATGGGCAGCGGGATGATACGGCCCGCCGGGTCGGCCATCAGGCCACGCATGCCGGCCAGCTGCGAAATCGGTCCAAAGCCACCCTTGGTGGCTCCGGAGATCGCCATGGTCGACAGATTGC
>CAZJUE010000049.1:995-14107 GCA_964549025.1 uncultured Anaerolineaceae bacterium
GGTCCATGCCCTCCTTGACCGCGGTAGCGACGTCGGAGGTGGTTTGCTGCCAGAGCTCGATGATGCGCTCGTTCTGCTCCTGCTCAGTGAGCAGCCCGCGCTGGTATTCTCGACGGACCGCATCGGCCTGCTCGAGTGTCTTGGCGATGATCTCGCTCTTTTCGCCGGGCACCGTGATGTCCGACACCGCGATCGTAGTGCCGGAACGGGTGGCGTACTGGAATCCGATGTCCTTGATGGCGTCCACCACCGCCGGCGTTCCGTCCTCACGCAGCAAGTGGTAAATATCGCCCACCAACTTCTGCATGGCTTCCTTGTCCAGCACCCGGTTGACGAACTGCATCTCCTCCGGGAGCACCGCATTGAACAACACCCGGCCGACGGTGGTCTCGATCACCCGGCGCTGCGCCTCGTCCAAGCGCTGCCCTTCGCGGTCGTACCAGGTCTCGGCCTGCAGCCGGATCGGTGTGTGCACGTTTACCTGACCCAGGCCGAACGACATCTCGACTTCGTCCATGTTGGAGAACGAGCGCAGCTCGTCCTTCTTGCCCTTGCGCTCGACGTCCATCGTCAGGTAGTAGACGCCCAGCACCATGTCTTTGGAGGGGCCGACGATCGGCTCGCCGTCGGCCGGCTTGAGCAGGTTCTTGCTGGATAGCATGAGCTCACGAGCTTCGGCCACCGCCAGCCGCGAGAGCGGCACGTGCACCGACATCTGATCGCCGTCGAAGTCGGCGTTGAATGCCGCACACACCAGCGGGTGCAGTTGGATAGCCTTGCCCTCCACCAGCACCGGCTCAAAAGCCTGGATTCCCAATCGGTGCAGCGTCGGAGCGCGGTTGAGCAGCACTGGGCGGTCCTTGATGACCTCCTCCAGCACCTCCCATACTTCCGGACGCTCGCGTTCGATGATGCGCTTGGCACCCTTGACGTTTGCGGCATAGTTGTAGAGCACCAGCTTGGAGATCACGAAGGGCCGATAAAGCTCCAACGCCATGGTCTTCGGCAGCCCGCACTGATACAGCTTCAGGTGCGGACCGATAACGATCACTGACCGGCCCGAGTAATCCACGCGCTTCCCCAGCAGGTTGCGACGGAAGCGTCCCTTCTTGCCCTTGAGCATGTCGCTGAGCGACTTCAACTCGCGTCGGCCGCGCCGTGAAAGCGCCTTACCCCGCTGGGCATTGTCGATCAACGAATCGACCGCTTCTTGAAGCATGCGCTTCTCGTTGCGTACGATCACATCCGGAGCGCCAAGCTCCACCAGCCGCTTGAGGCGGTTGTTGCGGTTGATGACCCGGCGATACAGGTCGTTGAGGTCCGAGGTGGCGAAGCGGCCGCCGTCCAGCTGCACCATGGGCCGCAAGTCGGGCGGGATCACCGGCAGCACGGTCATGATCATCCATTCCGGTTGATTTCCGGAACGGCGGAAGGCCTCCACAACGGTAAGCCGCTTGGTGGCCTTTTTCTTCCGTTGCTTGCTGCGGGTGGTACGCACTTCCTCCCACAGTTCATCTGCCAGCGCATCCAGGTCCAGCCGCTGCAGGATCTCGTAGAACGCTTCGGCGCCCATATCGGCGCGGAACACCTGGCCCCAGCGCGACTTCAGCTCGCGGTACTGGGTCTCACCGAGGAACATCATCATCTGAATGTTTTGCAGTTCCTCGCGCTGCTTCATCAGCTCTTCGATCTGCGCCAGATTCTCTTCCTGCGGAGCGCTCTTCACCTCGTCGGACAGCTGGTCAGCCTGCTGCTTGACCTGCTCCTTGGTTTCTTTAAGCTGCTCGAGCTGCTTGTCAAGCTTCTCCTTCTCGGCCGATTCGATCTGGTCCAGGTTCTCCTGCACGATCTTCTGCACCGCGGCGATATGGTCCTTGGAAATGGTCTCGCCCTTGTCAGCGATCCGCGTATCGACCGCCTTGAAATTGATTGGGACGCGAATGGTCTTCTTGGATTTGTCCCGCAGCTCGCGCTCGAGGCGCTGGCCTTCGCTCATGATCGGATCGATCTGCTGCGCGACGTTTTCCTCGTAAGCCGCCTTCAGCTCCTTCTGCTGATCCTTCAGATCGTCCATCTGCTGCTTGCGGTCAGCCTTGATCTCCGCCAACCGCTCGTCGACCGCCTCTTTCTGGGCCTGCTCCAGCTCGGTGATCTCGTCCTCGATGCGCTTGATAGCCTTCTTGCGGGCGTCCTCATCGACGTTGGTGACGATGTACTGGGCGAAATACAGCACCCGGTCCAGGTTGCGGCGGGAAATGTCCAGCAGCAGGCCCAAGAACGAAGGCACCCGGCGGGTGTACCAAACGTGCGCCACCGGCGCAGCCAGCGCGATGTGGCCCATACGCTCGCGGCGAACTGAGGCGCGGGTGACTTCCACGCCGCACTTCTCACAGGTGATGCCTTTGAAGCGAATGTTCTTGTACTTGCCGCAGTAGCACTGCCAATCTTTGGTGGGGCCAAAGATCGCCTCGCAGAACAGCCCATCCTTCTCGGGCCGCAGCCGCCGGTAATTGATAGTCTCCGGCTTCAACACTTCACCGTACGACCAGCTCATGATCGTGTCCGGCGAGGCCAAGCTAATTCTTAGCGCTCGAAAACCTTTCGATTCCACGCAGTCCCCTCCGCTTTATGTAGAGTACCGATACGGATACGAATCGGGATTTTGGAACAAACGTACTAGGTGCCAGACACACAAAACCAGCGCTTGAGAATCCCTCGTCCCAAGCGCTGTCACACGCAGACCTTACGGCGTGTCAGTGCCATGTAACCCTACATTATATGTCGCTCTCGTCTCCTGTCAAGGGTTCACAGAAGGAAAAGGGCCTAATTGGATTCGTGGGTGTGCTCGCGCCGTCGAACCTCGGCCATCATCGGCAAAGCGATAGTGAACTTGCTCCCGATCCCCAGACGGCTGTCCACGCTGACCCGCCCATGATGCTGCTCCACGATCGATTTGACAATCGCCAATCCCAGGCCGGAGCCCTTGCCGTCGCCCACCCGGAAGAACTTTTCGAACAGCCTCGGCTGGTCCGCCGGCGCGATACCGACCCCGGTGTCCTCCACCTGAATGATCTGGCGCCCGTCCACTTGCTCAGCGTGCAGCTTCACGGTCCCACCGCTTTCGGTGTATTTGATGGCGTTGTCCACCAGGTTGGCGATCGCCTGCCGCAGCAACATCGGGTCGGCTTGCAGGCTCACCATCTCCGGATCGATGTCCACTTCCAGCGCCACCTGCTTGTTAAGCGCCTGTGGACGCAGGCTGGTAAGTACGTCCTGCAGGATTTCCGGTATGTCGACCGGTTCCGGGTTTAATCCGATGCCGGTCTCGATGCGCCCCAAATCAAGCAAGTCGTCCACCAGCTTGGTCATTTGGTCCACGCTGCGCAACACCTTATCCTGCAACTCGCGCTGTTGATCGTTAACCGCACCGACGTTGGAGATCATGGTCGTGTAGCCGCGCATCAGCGTGAGCGGCCCGCGCAGGTCGTGGCTGACGGTGGATACGAATTCGGATTTCAATGTGTCCAGGATTTTGTACTGGGTAATGTCGGAGAGCACGCACACCCGGCCCATCTGGCCGCCCGGCACCTCAGAGGCCGATGCGTAGAGCACCCGACCGCCCTCCACCTTGATTTCGATCGAACGGTCGGTCAGCACTGGCGCGCGCAGCAGGCCGATCAACTCGTCGGGCTGCAATGCCTGCTCGATGGGCTCGCCGATCGCCTCGTCGGCGCGCAGCTTCAACACCGCTTCTGCAGCAGGATTGGCCAGCGTGATGCGGTGATCCGCGTCGGTGACGATCACCGCGTCGGGGGTCGACTCCAGAATGGTCATTAGCCGGTTGCGCTCACGCTCAACTCGCTGATACAGCGCCACCTTGGCCAGCGAAGTCCCCAGCTGACCTGAGAGGATTGAGAGCATCTGGGCGGTTGATTTGGATCGCCCGCGCGGTTTGCGATGGCCCAACCAAAGCGCTCCGATGAACCCAGCTTCATGCGTCACCGGCACCGCCACCAGGGCCTCCAGCGGCTCGCGCAGCCCTTCCAGGTTCAAGACCGCCTTGGCGCGCGCCGGGTTTTCCAATTCAAATGCCCCGCGCTGCCGGGCCAGCGCCAGGATGTCGGGATCCAGGCGGCGCCAGTCTTCGGCGCCATCGCCGATTGAGAAGCGCTCCAGCTGCTCTCCATCTGCGTTCAGCACCAATCGAACCACCTCGGCCCCGCTGAGGTCGCGGATCTTGCTCAGCACCGCCGGAAGGGCTTCCTCCAGCTCGAAGCTCTCGGACATGCGCTGGCTGGTCGAGAGCAACAGGTTGAGTTCGTCCAGTCGCGCTTTGAGGCTGCCGCGCATACGCTCAAAGGAGCTGGCCAGTCGCCCGATCTCGTCTTCGCCGCCGGCGCTCACCCGCCGATCCAGATCGCCACGGGCGATGGCTTCGGCGGTAGCCGCCATCTGTCGCAGCGGACTGGTCAGGCGGCGGCTCATCAGGTGCACGCCCCCGATCAGCAGTGCACCGGTGATGGTGAGCAGTGCAAACAGATTGAACGTCGTGGAGAGCGCCAGCCGATCAATCACCCGCTGGGGGGTGCTCACCACCACTCGCCAGCCGAATCCTTCGACCGGGTGCGCATACACCCAACTACGACCCCCGGAAGCTGAGTTCAGGTAGCCGAACTCACCGTCGGTGATCGAGCCCTGCTCGAACGGCCGAAGCCATCGGTCCGGATCGGCGTGCAGCAGGATCCGGTCGGCCGCATCGACGATGAATGCCTCCCCGTCCTGATATCCGAACAGCCGGGTAACCACTGGTTGCAACAACGGGTTGCGGCTGAGGTCGGTCCAGCCGGCCACGCTGCCCGTACCATGGGCCAGAGGCGCCACAAAAACCAGCTGCACACCTTGTCCCTCGCTGTCTGGAGCAGCGTGGATCTCTTGCGGCACCCCGATGCGCGATGCCGCCATGACTTCCAGTGGAATCGGCTGGCCGGTTGTCGGCCACTGAGCGCGCACACCCCCAGTCGCATCGAGCACCGCCAGTCGGGTGAAGAAAGTTCCCAGCTGACTGGCCGCGGGCGGCACGCCTTCGATCTCTTGGGCCGCGGCCGACTCGGCGAAGCTGCGGATCTCAGATCGCCCGCGCTGGATGAAATACGGTACCCCCTCCCCGGCCTGCTCCGCGGTCTGTCGCATCTGGTCTGAGATGATTTCCTGGGCGGAGGAACGCGCCAGCAGCCAGTTGCCGTAGGTCAGACCGGCTCCTCCTACTACCCCCAGACTAATAACCACCGTGATCAGCCGGGCGGTCAACGAGCGGTTGTAAGGGCCGACCAGCAGGCTTTCCGGCCGATACCAACGGTGCGGATAGCCGGTGCGGACCGCTTCGGCGATCAGGCCAGCAATCCCCAGCTCGGCCAGGTTGGCGGCTACCGACGGGCCGAAACGCAGCATGGCGAAGTCCAAACCGTCGAAGAAGTCTCCGCCACTGTAGGCGAATTCTTGTGCCGCACGCAACAGTCCGAACAGCAATCCCGTCGCCAGCGCGCTAGCCAGCGGATGGCGCGCCAATCGACCCGGCCATTCGGAATACGGTCGGCGGATCAGCCAGCAAAACACGGCCGTTTGAGCAACCATCGCCAGCGGGGTGAGCAGCTGCTGCGTACTGAAGCCACCCTGCACCAGACCGCCGGCCAGGCCGGCCAACACCGCGGCGCCGGGCCCTATGGTGCCCGCCGCCAGCATCCAGGGCACCGCGCCCAGCAGGGCGAATACCGGCCCGCCCAGATCAAGCGGCTGGCCAGGAGCCGCCAGGCGGCCTTCGAGCCTGACCAAAAACATGCCGCTGAGTAGGGCAGAGCCCAGCACCAGCGTGGCGATTTGAATTCGATCGGAGTTTCGGGGGGATTGGTTTGCGTTTTGGCGTAGCTGATTCAACGCCAGCAGAGTGAGCAGCAGATAGATTGCAGCCAGCAGATAGCCCAGCTCGCGTACCGGCAACCCCAAATAGAAGGGAGCCTCGAATCCCCACGTGGCTACGTCCATACCACCTCCCCGCGGCCGGCCGATTATACAGTCCTTGCCGATTGCGCAAAAACCGCCAGCCCCCTTCAAACCCGCCAGGAACATGACATAAGGTGTGGGAATTGCGAATCCTTGCTCGGCGTTTTCCTTTATGCTAGACTGCCTAGACTTTGCTGGCTCCAGACCAGATGGCGGAAAAAATCCTCATCATCGACGACGACATCGATACCTTAAAGCTTGTCGGCCTCATGTTGGAACGGCAGGGATACCGCATTGCGGTCGCCAGCAACGGCACCATCGGCCTCTCCAAAGCCGCTTCCGAAACGCCAGATTTGATTTTGCTGGACGTGATGATGCCGGACATGGACGGTTATCAAGTCACCGAGCGGCTTCGCTCCGATCCGACGCTTTCACACATCCCGATCGTGATGTTCACTGCCAAGACCATGGTCGACGACAAGGTGAAAGGTTTCGAGTCTGGCGTGGACGATTATCTGACCAAGCCCACTCACCCGGCCGAACTGACTGCTCACGTCAAGGCAGTGCTCTCCCGATCGACCTCCGCCACCACCACGACGACGGAGGCTCCTGCCCACGCGCAGGTGGTGAGTTTCTTCGGAACTCGAGCCGGCCTTGGCACCTCCACGCTGTCGCTCAATGTGGGCGTGGTGATGCAGCAGAGCGGACTGGACGTGATCGTTGCGGAGATGAACCCCGGCCATGGATCGATCGCGCTGGATCTGAACATCAGCGCTCCGACCGGGCTGACCGCCTTGCTCTCACGTTCGCTCAAGGACATCCACTTGCGCTCCGTGGAAGCCGAAGTGGTGGCCCATACCAGCGGCGTGCGGCTGTTGCTGGCTTCCTATCAACCACAGGAAGCTGAACTGGACGAAGCGGTGCCGCAAATGGAGGCGGTGGTCAACAACCTTGCTTCGTTGTGCAACACGCTGGTGCTTGATCTGGGTTCAGGCATTCGGCCCTACACCAAGCCGCTGCTGACCATGAGCGATCGGGTGATCCTGGTGGTCGAGCCGGTTTATCCGTCCAATGTGATTGCCCGGGCCGTGCTGGATGAGCTGTTCTCCAGCGGCCTGGCCCGCAACAAGAGCAGCCTGGCGTTGATCACTCGTGAACGCACCAGCCTCAACATCCCGTGGAAGCAGGTAGAGGCCGATTTGGGCATCGACCTGGCTGGGATCATCTCCCCTGCTCCGGAGCTGGCCCAGCAGGCCGCCCAGAGCGGCAATCCACTAGCTATCCAACACCGCGATACGCTTACCGGCGATCAGCTGCGCAAGATGACCGAGAAAATCACCGAGCGGCTATCGACCTCCTGATTTCATTGATCCGTCAAGAGCTGCAACAAGATATCCGCCGGGCCGCCGACCTGCTGGCCGAGGCGCGCAGGGCGGTTGCGCTCACCGGCGCCGGTTTCTCGACTCCTTCGGGCATTCCGGATTTTCGCAGCCCCGGCTCGGGGCTGTGGACTCGAGTTGATCCGATGGAGGTCGGTTCGCTGATGGCCTTTCGCCGTCAGCCGGAACGCTTTTACCAATGGTTTCAGGAGCTGGCGGCCACGCTGCTGGCCGCCGAGCCAAACGTGGCGCATCTGGCGCTGGCTGAGTTGGAACAGGCCGGGATGGTGGCCGGGGTGGTGACACAGAACATCGACGGTTTGCATCAGCGAGCCGGCTCAAGCATCGTCTGCGAAGTACACGGCCACCTGCGGCAGGCGACTTGCATCTCCTGCTTCGCATCTGAGCCAACGGAGGAGCATTTACGCCAATTCGTGCGCACCGGCTCGCCGCCGCGCTGCTCACAATGTGGCGGTTTCCTCAAGCCAGACGTCATCCTGTTCGGCGAGCAGCTGCCGCACGATCAGATCTTCGCTGCGCGCCGCCTATTCGAAGCTGCAGACCTGGTGCTGGTCGGAGGTTCTTCATTGGAGGTCACGCCGATTTCCGAGTTCCCGTATGCGGCGGTGCAAGCCGGTGCACGACTGCTAATCGTAAATCGCGAGCCCACCTATTTGGACCCGCGAGCAGATGTGGTTATCCACGCCGATGTAGCCGAAGTGCTCCCCCAACTGGCAAAAGAGGTGTTGCATGACTGACGGCTCCGCTGGCCCAAACACCGCCATCCGCAACTACCCGAAACTGCTGCGGCGCTATCAGCAGCTATTGGAGCTGACCTCCGACCTGGCGGCCACTTTCGATCTGGACACCCTGCTCCAGCGCATCGTGGTAGCGGCGCGCGAGCTGACCGACAGCGAAGCCTCTTCACTTATGCTGTACGACACGCAATCGCACTCGCTGCACTTCCAGGCCGCTACCGGGGGCCTGGTGAGTGGTGTAGGGCAAAGCACGGTGCCGGCCGACAACAGCATTGCCGGCTGGGTGTTCACCCACGGTGAACCGATCGTCGCCGAGGACGTGTTGAACGACGCCCGCTTCTATCGCGAGATCGACGTGCTCACCAAGTTTCAGACCCGCAGCATCCTGGGCGTGCCGTTGAAGACCAAGGACAAGATCCTTGGCGTGATCGAATCGGTTAACAAGGAGGAAGGCGTCTTCAACGAGGAGGACGTGCAAATCCTCCAAACGCTGGCCGCCCAGGCGGCGATCGCCATTGAGAACAGCCAGTTGTTTATGCAAAGCGACCTGATCGCCGAGATCGTGCACGAGCTGCGCACCCCGTTGGCGGCGCTGACCGCCGCAGCCCATCTGCTTCAGCGCAATGACCTGCCTGACGCTCAGCACGTCAAACTCAGCGAAACCATCCTAAATGAAGTGCGCCGATTGAACGACCTGGCCACTGACTTCCTAGAGCTATCCAGACTGGAATCCGGACGCACCCACTTCCAGCGCGAACCGATCCATCTGGGGGGATTGGTGGAGGAGTCATTGGAATTGGTGCGGCCCCAAGCACAATCGAAAGAGATCAAGCTGGAGACGGAGATGGATTCGGCGGTTGTCCCGGTGCACGGCGACCGCAAACTGCTCAAGCAATTGCTGCTGAACCTGCTGACCAACGCCATCAAGTACAACCGGCCCAAAGGCAAAGTGGTAGTAGCGCTGCATATGAAAGGCGATGAAGAGGTGGTGATGGAGGTGCGCGATACTGGCCGCGGCATCTCAGCCGAGGACCAGGAGCACCTGTTCGAGCGCTTCTATCGGGTTTCGGATGCCGAAGATGAGGTACAGGGTACCGGTCTGGGGCTGGCGATCGCCAGGCGCATCGCCGAAAGCCACAAAGGCAGCATCACCGTCGAGAGCGCCATCGACCACGGTAGCTCATTTGCGGTCCATCTGCCGGTCGGCACCCCCAGCGAAGCCACCACCCGGCCGCTGATCGAGCCGCCGGCTTAGTCCACTACCCCCGCCGCCCAAACTGGCGCTCAAGCGCAGCTACTGACAGGTGAACCATCGTCGGCCTGCCGTGCGGGCAGGTGCGCGGCGCCTCGCAGGCTTCCAGGTCGCGCAGCAATTCGCGCTGCTCGGCCAACGAAAGCACCTGGCCGGACTTAATGGCGGCTGCCTTGCACACCCGTCCAGCGATGCGGGCTTCCTGGTGATCGGCAAGCGGCGCCTCGTCTTCCTCGAAGTCCTCTACCACCGTGCGCAGCGCCCGCTCCGGCGACATGCCTGAGAGCGTAGCTGGGACGGCGCGCAGCTGGAAGGAATTGCCGCCGAAAGGCTCCACCTGAAATCCGAGCGCGGTCAAGGTCGGCAGCTGGTCCTGCAGCAGCGCGGCCTGTTCGGGGGCTAGCTGCACGTTCTCTGTTTCCAGCAGCGCTTGCGATTCGGGTGCTTGGGCCTCGACCTGGGCCATCAACCGCTCGAACAGTACTCGCTCATGGGCGGCGTGCTGATCGATCAGATAGACGCCATCCGGCCCCTCAGCAACCAGGTAGGCCGCTCCAACCTGCCCGACTGAGCGCAGCACCGGCACGAACATCTCGGTCTGGCCTGGCGGTTCGATCGTGCGCTCGATCGGCGAGTCGGCCGGCGTCCAGCTGGTTTGCTGGACCGGCTCGATCATCACAGACTGCACCGGCGCCTGCCCCAGCAGTGTGGCGCGCACCGCCCGCTGTACGGTTGAGAACACCATTCGGGGATCGGCAAAGCGCACCTCGGCCTTGGCTGGATGCACGTTGACATCCACCTGGTCGGCGGGAACGGTCAGGAACAGCAGCGCAATTGGATGCCGACCGACCATCAGCAGCGTATGGTAAGCCTGCACCACCGCCGAGCTCAGGCTGATATCCTGAATCCAACGCCCATTGACGAACAGCGTGATCTCGCGCCGGTTGGACCGGCTCAGCGAAGGCGGACTGACGTAGCCTTCCAAACTCACCCGAATTCCCTGCGGCTCCTGCACTGGAATGAGCTGCTCGGCGATCTCCAGACCCAGCACCTGACCGACGGCTTCCAGCCGGTTGCCATTCCCCGGGGTGCGCAGATTTTCGTGACCATCGCTTTCCAGTCGAAAGCGGATCTCGGGATAGGCCATCGCGTATCGACTCACCAGCCGGCTGATCCAGTTGCGCTCGGTTTGATCGGTCTTCAGGAATCGACGCCTCGCCGGCACATTGAAGAACAGGTCCCGTACCCGCACTCGGGTGCCGGCCGGCGCGCCGGTCTGGGACGGCTCGTTGACTTTGCCGCCTTCGACTTCCAAGATGGCCGCCGCGCCATCGGCGGCTGCCGAGCTGATGAGCTCCATTTTGCTCACCGCCGCGATGGAAGCCAAAGCCTCGCCGCGGAAGCCGAGCGAGTGGATCGCATGCAGATCGTCAATGGTTTCTAGCTTGGAGGTCGAATAGCGCTGCAGCGCCAGCTCCAGCTCATCGGCGTGGATTCCGACGCCGTCATCGGCAACCTCCACCAGCGCCTTGCCGCCATTCCGTATCCTGATCTCGATCGAACTGGCCGAAGCGTCGATGGCGTTTTCAACCAGTTCTTTGACGATCGAAACCGGGCGCTCGATCACCTCACCGGCTGCGATGGCGTTGGCGACCTCCTCTGGGAGGCTGTGAATCGGCATGGGGCGATTATAAGGTGATGGGCGCCCTGCCATTGACCGGCCCCCACCGCCCGCCTATACTCGGTTCGATGCTCGAAAACATCAGCCCTGCTAGCGTTGTGTGTTTGGCGCTGGCCCTGGTAGCGGTTATCAACGTCGGTCTGGTTCTTACCCTGACTCGCGGGGGCACGCGTTCGCAAATCCGGCTGTTTCAGCGGGCGGTGGGCATTGCCCGAGACCCGTGGAAATCGGAGCGGGAGGCCATGAGCGAGCTGCACGAGCGGGTGACGGAGCTAGAGCCTCACGCTGCCGGGGGAGCTGCAAAATCGCGCATCCTCGAGTCGCCAGATCCAGCCGATGACCAAGGGGGCTTCTCGTCGGACCACAATCCGGGTTCGGTCACACGCCCACGATCGGATTAGCCTAAAGGTGCGCATGGACAAAGTCATCGATTTGCAGCAGGCAGTCCCCATGATCCCCGAGGGCGAGGCCGTGCTCGGTCTGGGTGGATTCACCCTCTACCGGCGGCCAATGGCGTTCGCCCTTGCGCTGCTTGCCCACCTGCAGTCGCAGCCCGAAAGGCGCTTGATCACCCTGCTCAACTTCACCGCCGGAATCGAGAGCGACATCCTGGTTGGCGCCGGCCTGATCGACAAGGTACGCACCTGCTATTTCGGGCTGGAAGCCTTCGGATTGGCTCCCAACTTCACTGCAGCCGCCGGCCGAGGCGAAATCGAGATCATCGAAGAGAGCGAGGCCAGCCTGGCACTTGGCCTGCGGGCGGCGCTCTCCGGCGTGGGATTCATGCCTTCGCTGGCGTGGCAAGGAACCGATATGCTGCGGCTGCGACCGGACGTCAAGCAGGTGGTCGATCCGTACAGCGGTGAGCAGTTGACCGCCTTCCCGGCTCTGCACTGTGACCTGGCGGTAGTCCACGCCCTGCGCGCCGATCCCCAGGGCAATGCTGACATCGGCAGCAACTGGGGGGTCGACCGCGAGCTGTGCCTGGTCGCCGACCAGGTGATCGTGACTGCCGAGCGGATCGTCTCTGAGCTCGATCAGGCGCAAATCCTGGGACACGCGGTAACGGCGGTCGTGCAGGCCGAGGGCGGCGCCTGGCCGAGCTCCTGCCATCCGGCCTACCCGATGGACGGCGCCGCCACGCTGGCATACCTGGAGGCCGCCGGCACCGATGGCTATGCGCAGCTGATCGCCGATTGGTCGCGCCATCACGGCCTTACAGTCGGCCAGCCCGCCTGAGCGGATACCCTGCGGCCTGCGATGCGCCGGGCCCGGCACGCGGCAAGCTGAGCCTTCGCGGATCGATCGCGCGCTCCGGCTGCCCCCTCAGCCACCTCACCGCCCCAGCGTCCCATTGCGCCGGTCCCACCCCAAGTTCATGCTTCTCTTATGATCCTGTGATAAGTTCGCGCTGCTCGAGGAGACCTACATGACCGCAAAACCCTGGAGAATCGGCCTGGCGCTTGTCGCCGTCTTCGCGCTGTCCAGCCTGGCGTTTTCCACTGGCCTGGTGGCCGGGCTGGTAATTCCGCGCCTGACCGATTCCTCCCCCTCGGCTCCCATCGAGCTTTCCGAGCCGGCTGTGGTTGCCCGCGATCAAGCGGAACAAACGCAGCTCGGTCCGGCGGATCGCGAACAGTTGATGGAGCCGTTCTGGGAGGCCTGGGACATCCTGCATGAGGAGTTCGTCGATCAGCCGCTTGATGACCAGCAGCTGATGCGCGGCGCGATCCGCGGCATGGTCGACTCGCTCGGCGATCAGCACACCTCGTACATGGACCCGGACGAATACTTGCAGGCCAACCTGCCACTGGACGGAGAGTACGAGGGCATTGGGGC
The DNA here is from genome assembly GCA_964549025.1 of uncultured Anaerolineaceae bacterium. Classification (GTDB taxonomy): domain Bacteria; phylum Chloroflexota; class Anaerolineae; order Anaerolineales; family E44-bin32; genus JADFRG01. The sequence goes on from CAZJUE010000049.1 coordinate 13,902, forward strand.
CTGGGTGGATACTGACGGACCGTACCTCACCATCATCTCCGCCATGCCGGATACGCCGGCTGACCGAGCTGGCTTGGAGCCGGGCGACCAGGTGATCGCGGTGGATGGCGAGGACATGACCGGAGTGGACGGCAACCTGGTGATCCGCAGGGTGCTGGGTCCGGCTGGATCACCGGTAACCTTGACGATCCACCGCGAGGGCCAAG
>CAZJUE010000050.1:0-11995 GCA_964549025.1 uncultured Anaerolineaceae bacterium
GTCAGCACCGGAATACGCACTCCGTCCACCCAGACGTCCCCCGAATCCAAATCCAACGTGATGCCGCGTTCGGCGGCCTCCTCGGTGCGGGTCCGCCGCCGCACGAATTGCTCGAACAGCGGTGAAAACAGCTGGCCCCCGTTCAACAAGCCTAACTGCTCCAGGCGGCGGGCTCGGCCGGCCGGCAGGCGGTCATCCGAGTTTGACACCAGTGTCGCCAGGCTCGCCTGCTCGTCCTCTAGCAGGTGGTTCCAGATCTTCATGCATTCGGCCCGCGGCCGCGGCGCGTGCTCGATCGAAGCTTCAGCATTCAGCGAGTAGCCGACTGCAAGCAGCAAACCCGGGTGCCCGCCTGCCAGTTCCAACGCCTGGTCCCGCTGCTGTTGGTCGAGCTCCAGACCGTTCAGCAGTTCCAGGCTGGTGGCGCGGTCGAGCATGACGATCCGGTGTTCGGCGCGGGCGAACATCTCGGCGAACTCGCCCTCGACGTCGTGCCCACGCAGCTCGGGCAGCCGGCGCACGGTGGCGGTGCAATAGCGCAAGCGATCGGCAAAGCGATCGCGCAGCGCCCGCAGATTCAGCAGCGCCCGATCGTCCATCGCCATGTAGAGCTCGTCGAATTCGTCCAGCAGCAGGCACAAATCTTTTCCCAGCGTCTCGCACAGCTCGGTCAAGGCCAGGTTGAACGACAGCGAGGCGGCGAAGCCGGTCTCGGCTTCGGTCACCGCCTCATATCGATGGCGCAGCTGCTGGTTTTCAGGAAGGTTCTCAAGCGTGGCTCGCAGCACCACTTCGTAAAAGGCCTGCGGGGAGGTGGCTACCGCCCGGTTGCCGTCGACGTAGATCAACTCGCCGGCCCGACCGGCCAGTTTTTTGTATTCCACCTCCCGGCCGGCCAGTGCGCGCAAGATGGTCGACTTACCGGTGTTGCTCAGCCCGACCAGAGAGACACAGCGGCCGGCGGCTAGGTCGGCAAGGATGCGCTGGATTTGCTGTTCCTGCATGGATGGATTGTGGACGGCGGTGAACTGCGCTCGGATGCGCGGCGGGCTATCGAATCCTACCGCAAATAAAAGAGCGACAGGCGCTTGCCTGTCGCTCTTGGCGGTCAACTCTTCGGGCTCAGTCTGCGGAGTTCACGGTCCTGAGCTTGCGGCTCAATGCCATACCCTTCAGGGGCACGTGACGGGATTTCGCCTCCTGCCTATCCGGAGGTATTCGCAGTCCTGAGTCTACGGCTCAAAAAGATCACTGCCAGCAGCACGGCTGCCAGGCCGGCCAGGCCCGGTAATCCGGCCTCTTCGCCGAAGCCAGTGGTCGGAAGTGCAGTGGCGGTGGGTCTTGGCGTGGCAGTCTCGGCGCCGGCGATCGCCTCGGCGGTCTGGGTCAGCCGCGCGGCCGCGGTGGCCGTCTGATCGACGGTCGGCAATGACAGTGGAGTGCTGGACGGTCCGGGAGTGTCCGTAGGCAGCACGACTACCTGGGTTGGAGTGTTGGAGGGACGCGGAGTGGAGGTCGGGCGCGGCGTATTGGACGGCTCTGGTGTGGGGGTCGCCAGTCCAGCTTCCGCCGTCTCGGTCAGCCCCAGCGCCACAGCGGTGTTGGTAAGCATGATCTCGGTCGGGCGGGATTCGGCCGCCTGCCGCTGCCTAGGCTGCAACACCAATGCGTACACGCCCAGACAGATCAGGCTGAGCACAATCAAGCCCCCCAACCCGGCTGCCACCGCAACGAATGTGCGGTTCTCCGAGTCTTCGGGCGTTGCGCCGCCGACCTCAAAGTCATCTGCCATGATTTCCTCCCGGAACGCGTCCGCCTTCCCAACGGACCGCGCTTATCCTACGGATCATGCAAAAAGATGCAAGTTTCACGCCAGTTTGCCCAGATCCCCTCAGGGGATCACCTCCAGGTTGGCCAGCGGGATCGACACAGGGCCGATACCGGCCAGTTCCACCGTGGCGCTGCGGGCAATCACCCCACTGGGATAGCCCTCCGGCCGCGGCAGCAGATGCAAAAGGTTACCAACCGCCCCCATGTATGGAGCCCGTAACGCTCTAACCCGCATTCCGGGTTCCAGCGGCAACACGTTGTCCGGGATACGGGACCGCTGCGAGGCCGGCAATGGGACGATCGCTTCCGGCAGTTGGGCCTCGTATGGCTCGCGGACGGTGGCTTCCAGGCTGGCTTCGCGCCCGGCATTGCCGTTGAGCAGCTCAAACGCTGGGCGGTTCATCGGTACCGAGCCGAAGCCCTCCGTAAGAATTATCGGATAATTCATGCGCAGCGCTACTGGGATGAGCTGTGACGACATACTGCCCAGGATCATGCCCCGCACCGAGAGTTCGGTGGCCTGATGGAGCGGCGCGGAATTGTCTGCCACGCCGGCCACCAGCAGCGCTCCCCGCAACGTCAGATCGAGTTTGGACGGCTGCAGCCGCTCGTCCGGACCCTCACCCACGGTGCGCAGCACCCCCCAACCGCGACGCCCGTTGCCCCACACCCCCTGCACCAGCGCGCCGGTGGCCTCGATCAGCACCGTACTGGAGCCATCCGAACCAGCCACCTCGCCCGGCAGGCCGGCGTGCAGCGGGTACGGGTCCTGCAGCGCCTCGAACAGCATGCGACCGCGGGTCAAGGACAGCGCTCGGCCGCTAGCGGGAGCCCGCATCGTCCGGCGGGCGATTCCTACTGGCCCGGCCAAGATCTGGTCCTGTTCTACCCGCGCGCCCAGATCCACTCGCACATGCCGACCGGCCTCCGCCGGCGACACCCCCAAGCCCGAAGCCAGGTCCAGGAAATAGTGCTTGGCCGGCGGCTGGACCTCAGCTACCACATCGCCCGGCTGCACCTTCTCGCGCACCCGCACCGTAATGGTGCCAGGGCCGCGCAGCTTGCGCTGGCGCCGCACAGTGGCCATTGGGCTGAAGTGCCTGACCGTCGGGAGTTGATTGCTCATAATCGTCTAATCGACCGCCCCCAGGTCGTGCAGCCAGCGCAGGTTAAGCTCCTGACGGCTGGCCGGATCGCGCGGCAGCTGGATCGGCCGCCCGCGGGCGTCGATGACTAAGCCTAGCGCACCCCCCGCCACGCGCAAGGCCCCCGCACGTCCTGGGCCACCGAATCCGACATCGAATCCGCGCTCCGGACGCAGCGTAAGGCGGGCGTGCTCACCTTGACGAAGCGGGAGCGCGGTCAACTGCCCAAAGCGCACCACCCCTTCGGCCGGCTCGCCGCCGGCTTCCGGGTCGAGCCTCACCCGCAGCACCGGCCGGCCAGGGCGGGTGCGGCCTACCGGGGATACCACCGTCCCCAGACTGACGAAGCTTCCGGATTCGAGCGCCTGCACGGTGATCATCGGCAGCAGCCCGGACGCGGCTCCCACCGCAGAAATCAGGTTATAGGGGTCCATAACCAGCGTGGTAATACCGCGCGGCTGTATGGCGTCCAGCAATGCCAGTGTGGCCATCCCCGGTCGCGGGGCGCGTGCCAGCGCGCCGCCGCTGGCGATGATCGGTTCCAGCGGCGGTAGCAGCTCACCGGTGGCACCGCTGGTCCAGTCGCCGCGAGCACGGGCCACGCCAACCCGGATCAATTCGCGAGCCACCGCATACTCGAGATGCAGTTCCTTCAGCTCGGTCGGAATGGTGGCCGGATATAGCGCCTTGTTGTAGATGTAATCGCGCACCGTTTCGGCTGGAATGTCGACTGGCAGCCAGCGCTGAATCTCCGCCACAGTGGAATGACGCAACAAGCCTGGAAGCGACAGCCCTAATCCGAGATCGGAGTGCACCTGCATGCGCAGCTCGCCATCAAATGCGGCTGCCACCGTGACCTGGCTGGCGCCGATGTCCACTCCCAGCACACCCTTGTCGGGGTCGTACACCTGGCTCAGATAGCGCACCACCCGACCGAAGGCGTCGGCGTTGAGCATCAGGTGACCACCCGACCAGCCGTGCAGCTGGTCGAAGCCGGCCACCCTGCGCGAGCGGTGCTCAGCGATCAACTCGGATAGCCGCAATCTGGCCGGGCCCAGTTCCTCATCTTCCAACGATGGGCGAAGGTTAGGGACGCTGTCCACCGTCGCCCGATCCTGAAAACGCTCGCTGACCGCGGCCGACAATTGCCGGTTTCCGGCGAACAACAGCTGTGGCTTCTGCGCGGTGGTCATCAGCCCGGTGGCCAGGCTGACCATTTCAATCATCCGCAGCACGGCGCTGGTGGCGCCGCCGTCGGTGCCACCCACCATCAGGATCAGGTCCGGCCTGGCATTCAGCAGCAAATCGATCTGCTGCTCTTCACGGCGCCGGTCCATCAGCCCAATCTCGTCCACTACCTGCAAATAGGTCGAGCTGGCCAATCGGCGAGCGCTGCTCATCGATACTCCGGGCATCAAGCCCACCAGCACCGTTCGCAGCAGCGGGCCGGCCGAGGAAGTTGAAACGAAGGCATCGACTCCAGCCCCTTCGGCTGTGGCCGGCAGCACCAGCGACTCGCTCTCGTCCATCAGCAAGCGGCCGGTGATCTGGCTAACTTCGTCCAGCGCCAGGTGTAGCCCCTCGCGCACATCAAAGATCGGAGGACCAGCGCTGGAGCTCGCCCGGCCAGTCGCCACCATACGGTAGCGTCCGTCGACCACGTCGAACAGGCTGGCGCGGGTGTTGACCGCGCCCACGTCCACCGCCAGGAGGGTGTCGGCTTCCAGGATGGTGCTCATGGCCCTATCCGGCGCCGAAGAATCCGGTGAATGCGTTCAGTATGAAATCCAGCCGCTCGCCCAGGACGATCAGCGTGGCGGCCAACACGCCCGCGTACATGGCGCCAAAGGTGATGGCAATGAAGGCTTTGCCGATTGCGTTGACTATTGCCAGCGGGCCAGGAATGCGAACCCCCGAGATTACCGCCAACGGGGTTTCTCCGTCGGGGCTCAGCATCGAGAAGCGGAAGTAGAACAGGGTGGTCAGCGTGCCGACCAGCGTGATCGTCACCCCGATCAGACGTTCCAGGCCGGATTCGCCGGTTTGCGGAGATACCAGCGCAGGATTGAGCGAGGAGGCCGCCGCAGCGCGCACTTGCGGGACCAACGTTCCGCTGATTGCCCCGCCCACCACCACGGCCGCGCCGACCCCAACCAGGAAAGCCATCGAGAAGGTGCCGTAGCGAGCAGTCGACTGGGAGACCTTGAGCAGCAACAGCAATACCAGGATCCAAGGAAAGATCACGGTGACCAGCAGCTCGGGGTCGGCAAGCCCTGGCAGGCCAGCCTCCACCAACGGATCGATCAAGCCCGGCACCAGCACATTGTGGATAGCGATGGCGCCGGCGTAGCCGCCGGCCACTCCGATCAACAGATGCATGGCCAACCTGAATAGCGGGTTGTCGCCGATCAAGTAGCTGAAGACCATGATGGTCAGCAGCGCGGCGACCGCACTCTGGATCAGCTCCCCGAGGTCCACCGTCAGCCCTCGCGCCGCCTCATTATCCAGCGGACCAGCCCGTAGCCCGCGCCGGCAACCAGCACCAGCTCGGCCGCCAGCATGCCGGACCCAAACGAGTTCCAGCGATCTAGCGCCGGACCGAACCGTCCATTACGTTGCTCGTAGGCCACCGCCGCCGGCAGGCCGGTCAGGATGCCGGACAGCTGCGGGCGGCTCGATTCGTAATACGGTCTCACCAGCGGCTCAGCGCCCGCGCTCAACACCATCACGAGCGGCTGGTTGTCCATGTACGGCTCGGCCTGCTCCACCCACACCCGGGCGGTTTCCGATCCGGCGGTGATCACCGTCACCAGGCTGAAATCCGACAGGGCGTTGACGTTGGCCAGCATAGGCGAATCCCAAGCGCCCTCGCCGGCCTCGGTCATCGACTCGGGCAGGGCGAAACCCTTCAGAATGGCGCTGCGCGGGCTCAGCGCGAACAGCTGCACCGCGGCCGGCCCGCCGGATAGATATCCCAGGTGCACCAGATCGCTGCCAGGCGCGTAGCCGTGCTGGATGGCCAGGTCCCGCGTGGCGCGTTCAGCCAGCGGTGAACCGGTCGGCCGGGTTGAAACGGTGGCCACCGGCAGGTTGCGGCTCATCACCTGGTCCAGCAGCGCGCCGGAGACCGCGTCCAGCTCGCCGGCATTGCCGGGATCGTAATCAAACACGAACAGCGTCGGCTGATCGGTCGGCAGATCCTGCACCAAATTGAAGAGCGGGCCGAGTTCCTTCGGCTCAAGCGACGGCAGTGCGAAGCCTGGGGCACCGGTCAGAATCGGAAGCGCGGCCGCCACCAAGGTCAGTGCAGCAATCGCCCAGCGGAACAGCGACAGTCGCCGGCGACGCTTCGGAGCGGCTGGCGCGCTGCTTTCTTCCTCGGTGATCATGCGGTGCAGCAGCTCGGCCTGGGCGTACTGGCGCTCGGAGACCTCCAATTGCATGGCGCCGGTAGTCGAACTGCGAGGCATGGCCACCACCGGTTCAGCCATCAGCACGCCGCGCAATCCGGCCAGTGGTCCGACCGATTCAATAGCCTGGTCGTCTTCCGAGTCGATTTCAACCACCGAGCGGAAGGTGTCCACCGGCCGCATGGCTTCCAGCCAATTGGGCAGGGTGGCCCGCTCCAACCCGCCAGCCGGCTCGGGTTTCCGGCGTTTCGGCTCGGCGTCGGGTTCGTCCTCTAGTGGCTCGATCTCGCCCAGCCAATCCGGCAAGCCGAGCTCCTCTGCATCCAAGTCGGCTTCCTCCGCCCCGATCAGGGCTTGCACATGCGGCAAGCCGCTGTCATCGTCCGGCGGCTGCTCACTGGCCGGGGTGGGCTGTTCTGCGGCGGGAGGTTGTTCCCTTGCAGGAGGAGATACGCGGGGGGAAGCTGGCTTGGGCTCATCTTCCTGCTCGTCGATGTCATCTGTCCCGGCCGACAGGCCAGGGAAGGCGGCCCGCAGATCCACCCCCTCACGTTCCGGCTCGTGGCTTTCCGATTCAGCTTCGTCGTCGAAGTCGCCTGTCCCGTCCGACAGGCCAGGAAATCCGGCCCGAGGGTCCTCCGGCTCGCGGTCCGGCTGCTTGTCTGCCGCTTCGGCCTGCTCTACAAGCCCGGCCCGCAGCTGGTCGATCCCGCTCGCTTCCTGTTCGGCGTCTTCCGCCTGGCGGTGGCGGATGCGCTGCAGCCAACCCGGCACTTCCCCCCCAGCCAATTCCTGCTCCTGGTTCGGGCCTTCGTCAGCTACGCTGCCGGCGAGGTCAGCCGGCTCGCCGCCCGCCGCGGGTCCGCCTTCTGACCGCTCGCGGCCCTGGCTCTCCCCCGCAGGGGTTTCGCTGCCGCTCGACCAATCGCTGACGGGCTCACCGCCGGTAAGCGGTTTCAACCGGGCCCCGCAGTGGACGCAGGTCTCGGCTTCCTCCGAGTTGGGCTTGCCACACATCGGGCAATTGACTTCAGCCATTGGCTAGTTTCCGTACGGCCGATCCACGGCCAACAGCACCCGCAATCCGGTAGCGCTGGCGCCCAAGGCGACGCCAAGTAGGATGCCGCGCGCCCCACCAGCAGCCCACACTTGCGAGATCCAGTTGCGCAGCTCGCGCAGGCCGGCCACGGTTCCGCTCTCGGTGCCACCCAACGCCGGAGCCGTGCCCAGCAGCACCACCAAAGCCACTCCAAGGAACAAAAGGCTGAATAGGTCGCGCCGCCGGGAGACTAACCGGAACCCGGCGAACAGCAGCGTCACCGACATGATCGCCATCAGGCTGGATTCCAGCGGCAACTGCAAATTGGTGAAAATAAACATGGAAACCGGGGCGTCCGGACCGAAGAACACCGCCAGCATCAGCGTGACCAGCAACGCCAGGATCAACACGCCGCTGTACAGCCAGCCTTCGTCCGACAAGCTGACCTTGCGCCAGTGCACCGCCGCCAGATTGACCAGACCCACCAGCAATGCTGCGGCCGCCAGCAGGACCGCCCACTGCATAAACAGCAAGCGCAGGTCGCGCACGATGGCCAGGTCGATGAAGTATCCCAGCAGCACAAACAGGCCTGCCACTAGCGCGATGGCGGCCCACACCGCTGACATTCGGATGAGCCTCATGTCATGGTCTCGAAGGCCACCCCGAGCACAATCAGGGCGATAACGGCGAAGCGCAGCACGTCCTGGGCCCGCAAGCTGGCCTTGTGCAGCGTGCCGGCTTCGAGGTAGGCCGGCGCGGCGAACACTTCCTCGCCGATCAGCGGCTGTTGGGCCACCGCGTAGAGCAGCGCTTGCGACTGAACGTCGTCGCTGCCACCGATCACAAAGCTGCGGATCCGTTCCCCGAAATCGGCCGCCAGACCGGCTTCGAATCCGAAAGAGCCATTCAGCATGTGGACCGAGACCTGCTCGTTTCGCAGCACCGAGGGAAGCCCGGCGACGTAGGAGAATGGGGTCGGTCCGAGCAGCCGTCCGGAGGTCGGCTCGTAGAGCTCGCTGGCACCAACCTCATCGTAGGTGGTGCGCAGCGTGTCGCGCGCCAGGATGGCCATGGCGCCGTCACCGGTGGTGACCACCACTGGCCGGTCGCTCATCGAGGTCGAGTGAGCGATTCGAGTCAATGCCGCCAGCCCAGCCAGCGCCGGCGCGCTTTCCGGCCCGATCACCGATCCGGTGCCGAGCGAGAGGTGCACCCGCTCACCGGCCTCCACTGCTCGCTCGATAGCCTGGGCCAAGGCAGCAAAGGCCGGTATCTCTCGCAACTTGACCGGCCAGCGCTGATTCGCCAGCGCGAAACCGATCATCAAGGCCACGAAGGCGCCCAGCGCCAGCAGCCCTTGCAGACCTTCGGCGCTCACCACTTGCTGGCCCTGAGCTCAGAAATCAACTGCTCCACCTGCTGCCGGTCGTCCAGCAGCTTTCCATAAGGTTCGAGTCGCCCGCCGAAAAAAGGATCGACAAGGTAGCTGAACTGGGCACCCAGCATGCTCAAGGGGCCCAGCGATTCCAGCAAATCTGCCACCACCGTATGCAAACCGGCGCGGCGCAACCAGGCCACGACCTCGGTCGTGGCCATTGCTCCAGGGTCCATTTCGCGCAGTATAGCACAACCGCCCCTATGCGCTATTTGGCTGGTTTACGGCAGGTTATTGGGCTTTTCTTGTCCTTCGGGCTGGGATGGACTATGCCTCGCTTGCAGGCGGTTTCCGACGTCTTGTAGCTATCTACGTCTCAGCCAGCAGTGCCTGGATGGCCGCCTCGGTCTCAGCGTAGCGACCCTCACCAATGTGCGTGTAGCGAATGTGTCCGGCTTTGTCGATCAAGTAGAGAGTCGGCCAGTAGCGGTTGTTGTAGGCGCCCCAGGTGGCGCGGTCGTTATCCTGCGCCACCGGATAGGTCACCTCCAGCCGCACCAGCGCCTCCTTTAAATTCTCCAGATCACGCTCGTAGTCGAATTCCGGGTAGTGGTTGCCGATCACCACCAGGCCTTGGTCAGAATAGGTGTCATGCCATTCGCGCAGGTAGGGGATCACCCGCTGACAGTTGATACAGCCGAAGGTCCACATGTCCAGCAACACCACGTGACCGCGCAGGTCGGCCAGGCGCAGCGGACCGTCGGCGTTCAGCCAGACCTGATTGGTGAGCTCCGGCGCCGGGCCAAGGTCCGGCAGTTCGGGAACCTCCACCTGCGGCTCATCCTGGATACTTGTTTCGGATGCCATCGAACTCTCCTCGGCGCCTGGATTGACCAACGCGCCGGCGCAGGCCGCCAGCACCGCCCCGATCGCCAACGCAACGCCCCATCGCGGAATCGTCATACCGGCCTCCCCGCTCGCTCCCCGATCAGCGAAAAGGTGATGCGGGTGCCGCGCCTGGGCTCACTCTCGGCCCAGATCTGCCCGCCGTGGGCCTCGATCAGCTCCTTGGCGATCGCCAACCCGAGCCCCACACCGTGCTCGGTGCGGCTCCGCTCGCCGCGGTAGAAACGGTCGAAGATATGCGGCAACTGGTCCGGCGGAATCCCTGCGCCGTTGTCCTGCACACTGACCTGCACGGTGCCGTTGCGCTCCTGCATTTGAACCAGCACCTCGCCACCGGAGTCAGTATGGCGGATGGCGTTGTCCAACAGGTTGGTCAGCACGCGTGAGATCTCGTCCTCCGACATCCAAGCCCGCCCGGCCTGGCCGTCGGTGCGCAGCCGGATTCCCTTGTGTTCCGCCCCATGGGCGGCGCCTTCGACCGCGCTGTGCACCACTTCATTAATCGAACCCGGAGCCAGCTCCAGCGGCACGCTGGCGCTGTCCAGCCGCGCCAGTTCGACCAGGTCGTCGGTCAGCCGGCTCAACTGGCCGATCACCCGCAGGCTGCGCCGGATGTACTCTTCAGAGTCCTCCGCAACCCCATCGGCGATGGCGTCCAGCATGGCGCGCAGCGAAGAAAGCGGCGTGCGAAGGTCGTGCGAGGCTCCGGCGATGAAGTCCCGCCGGGCGCGCTCGAGCCGTTCGGACTCCTGCTCGGCCTTCTGTAGGCGTTCAGCCATCTCATTGAACGCCTTACCGAGCTGGGCCACCTCATCGCGCCCGGTTACCTGCACCCGGGTCGAGAAGTCGCCTTCGCTCAGCCGGCGAGCGCCCAGGTCCAGCTGCCGCAGGCGATCGACGATCGAATTGGACAGGAAATAGCCAAAGGAAACAGCTACGCTGCTGGCGAACAGCAACAGCACTGCGGCCAGCGTCAGGTCGTGCTGGTTGATGAACATCAATCGCATCGCCACGGCGATCGTGACCAGCGCCACCATCGCCGCCAGCAGGTGACCGACGGTCAACGAGTGCGACAGGCTGCTGGCGCGCGCCCACCAGCCTGCCCGGTGGGATAGAAAGCCAAGCAGCGAGGCCGCCACACCCGTGGCGCCGAAGATCAGCGTCAAATCGATGAGGTCCTGCGCCGGTGGACGCATGATCAGCACCGCCAGCGCAAGGCTGATCACCAGCGCCAGGCTGATGCTTAAGATGAAGGCCCGCCGCCCGCTGTGGCTCGTCTCGGCCTGCCAAGCGGCATCCACCTTGCTCGGCTCCGACGTGGCTTCAGGCTTCAAATCGATATCCTACTCCCCACACGGTGATCAGGTGCTGTGGATCGGACGGCTCAGGCTCGATCTTCTTTCGTAGGTGACGCATGTGCACCGTAACGGTCGACGGATCGCCGGAAAAGTCTTCACCCCACACGCGATCCAGCAAGCTCTCGCGCGAGAATACCTGGCCAGGGTGATTGGCCATGAACCACAGCAGGTCAAACTCGCGGGCGGTGAGCCTGATCTCCTCTTCACCGCGGCCGACCTTGCGCGAGTTCCAGTCCATCGTGATGCCGCCGAAAGCCAGCTGCGTAGGTTCGTGGTTTCCGGCCCGGCGCAGCACGGCATGGATGCGGGATACCAGCTCGCGCGGGCTGAACGGCTTCGGCAGGTAATCGTCGGCACCCCAATCCAGTCCGCGGATGCGGTCGCTGGTTTCGCTTTTGGCAGTCAGGATGATGATCGGGATCTGCCAGCGCTGCTGGAATTGGCGGGTCAACGTCAGCCCGTCGATGCCCGGCAGCATCAAATCCATTACAATCAGGTCCGGGGTCTGTTGTTCGACCGCGTCCACCGCCGCGTAGCCGTCGGCAGCCTCCCGCACCGCGAAACCCTCTCGCTCCAGGTAGCGCCGCACGACCTCGCGGATGGTGCTCTCATCTTCAACCACCAGAATATCAGTCATCGCTTGCTGCGCGGCACGACGGGCTGTCATTTCGCTGGCTGCTACGGCGTGCTCAGCGGGGCCGCGTTAAAGGGTACCCGAAACGGAACACACCATATGACTACCGAGGCGAAGTCGTCGAGCGCCAAACCATCCGGGATGTCGTAATTCTGATTGCCGATATTGCCCTTCAGTGGTCCGAGGTCGACGTAGCCGGAGATCTCCACACCGACCGTGTTGGGGACCGGATCGACCGGCACCAGCCAGACGTGCAACTGGGGACCGTTGAGCACCTCGAAGTCTTCGAAACGCAACA
>CAZJUE010000050.1:12095-14090 GCA_964549025.1 uncultured Anaerolineaceae bacterium
GACTGTTGCCCGCCAGGCAGTTGCTCATCCACCACCCGATCGATAAAAAGCGGAGAAATCAAGTAGTAGGCAACCAGCAACCCGATCACCCCTCCTACCGCCAGGATTAGTCTGCGCTGAATGCTCATTGGATCACCCTCCACCGTATAGCTGCGTGTTGGGGAAAAAGGCGAACCAGCCGAACCAGTACGCCAGGTGGCCGTTCAGCCGCGGAGCGGTCTCGCCGTCCGGCCCGATCAATCCCGCTTCGGTGACGCTCCACTGGTCGCCGTCCTGGTCGAGCACCAGGTCCGGCTCGGGTCCAGTCGCGAATTGCCGGCCGTCACGTACAAAAGCCCGCACCTCGCCGCCCGAATCGTAGCTGACCTCGCCGACACGCAAGCTGGTGCCCTCGACCGTTACCCGGCCGCGGGTGGCCACCAGTACGATCTCTGTATCGCCAATGGTGTCATTCACCACACCGGCCTGAACCAGCAGCTCTAATGGATAGGCCTTGGGCACGCCGTCCACCCGCAGCGCGTAGATGCGGTCTTTGGCAGCCAAATCATCGGCCCGCTGCCACACCGGGAACATGGTGGCCTCTGAAGAGAAGTAGTGCCCGTACGCCGCGCCAGGCTCGTAGAAACGCTCGAAGCCGGTTTCCAGGGCGAGCACCTGAGTATCCGGATGTTGGGCCTGCCAGTCCGCCCAGGAAGTCAGCACCACCGGCAACAGCTCCAGCTCCACTCCGCTGCCGACCAGTTCGCCCAGCACCGGCTGGCCGGTGAGCTGGTTCCACAGGGTGCGGGTCTGCCGGTCGTACATCAGCTTGTTGCTGCGGTACAGGAAGCCGGACGATCCGAAGTTGTAGGTCTCACCGTCGGGAGCGCGGCCGTCGAAGGCGATCCCCGCTCCACAAAGCGTACAGTAGGCCAGCGACAGCGGCACGCCACCGACCACATCGTTGGCCATCTCGTGCCAGTCCAGGATCCGCAGCGGATAGGCGCGGTTGTCCCCGTTGATCGATATTCCGAACACCGGCTCCTCCGGGATGAGGTACTTGGCTTCACTGGCGGCAATCATCTCCGCCTGATCCAGCGCCGGGATTCCATCCACCGTGACGCCACCCCACACGATTTCCTCCACCCGGATGTCGGATGGAGCGTCTTCGTAGAGAAAGTCGGCAAATCGGGGATCGATGAAGCTCAACAGCCTCCCCTTCCAACCGGTGAAACCGGGCGGCGGGACCAGGTCGGTGCCTCCATACCACTCCACCCAGTCCGCCCAGTTGCCGGCCAGGTTCTGGCCGCTGAGTTGCTCCAACCCGTCGACGATCGCCTGGAATTCGAGCGCCGGATAGATCCCGACTTGCCGGGCGCGCATCAGTTCCAGCAGCACTGGCACGAAGCGCGCATCGCCGCCGGCCAGCACTTCCTCCAGCGCGGCCGCAGCGGCGCTGGGGGTGCCGACCAGCAGTTGGTTCATCAATTGGGTGGACGGATCGTCGACCGGCGCCGCCGCTCGGGAATCAGGATCGTCGGTGGTCGTGGGTGTGACCGACGATATCGCGGTTTCGGAACCGGCCTCGGTTTGACCGCAAGCTGTCAAGACCAATCCAGCCATCAGCATGAGTAGCGCCCGGTGGGTCATTCGCACCAGTTTGAAGCCGAAACGTTAAGCCTTTCTTACCTCCAGCTCGAGGCTTTCGACCGAAGGAGCGGCTTCAGACCGGTCCATTCGATGCATCACATGGCCGGCCGGCACATAAGCAATTCGCAATCTTCTCGCAACAATTCACTAAAGTGGTCTCCCTAAAATGCCGCCATCCGATGAAACGCATGTTTGCCGCCTTATCCCGTACCGGCGAGGGCGCACTGGTCTTGGACGAGCAGTTCAAAATCGTGTTCTGGAACCGCGGCGCGCAGGCGATCCTGGGCCATACGGCGAAGCAAGTTGTCGGCCGCCCCTGCTACGAGGTGCTGGGCGGGGTCGATCAACACGGGCGTCCCCTGTGCC
>CAZJUE010000051.1:0-14087 GCA_964549025.1 uncultured Anaerolineaceae bacterium
GGTGTCGCGGGCGATCCAGGCCCGCTCGTGCTCGTCGTACCACTCCGGGGGAAAGCCGGCGCTGGCCGAGTGCCGCCAGGCCGCCTCCTGTGCCAATCGCAGGTAGACCGCGTTGTTCAGCACGCCGTAGGCGTCGCATTCGTCGTGGCGAATGCGGAAAGTCTCGGTGTGGGTGGCAGGCATCGCAGGGTCTAGGCCGAAGCTCGGTGGCGAGCGAGCATCGGATATCGTCGGCTGATCACAGCAGGCCCTGGTCCTTATACCAGTGGGCGGTCTGGCGCAGTCGCTGCTCCAGCGCGGCAACCGGCTTAAAGCCAAGCGCCCTGGCCTTATCGCCGGAGCAGGTCCAGGAGCCGGCCGCCGCGGCGCGGGCCTTATCCAGATTGAGCACGCCCGGCGATCGCCCGGTCAGTCGCGCCCCGATTTCGGCGATCCCGGCCGCCAGGTAGGCCGCCGCCACTGGCACGTCCAGCACCATGGTTCGCTGCTCGCCGACCGCCGCGGCCACGGTTCGGATCGCCTCGCCGAGTGTCAGCGGCTCGCCTTGGGTCGGGTAGTACAGGCCGATGCCGTCGGTTCCTGGGCGCGCCGGATCGATCCGCTCGCCTCGTTCGGCCGCCAGCATCAGGAACTGAGCCAGTTCGCCGGCGTAGATCAGCGACAGCCGCTGTCGGTCTGCCTGAGGCAGCGGATGCAGGCCCAGGCCGGCCACCCGGAAGGCCTTAAATACATTTAGCGTCTGTGGATCGTACTCGCCGAAGACGCTCGGGGTGCGCACCACCGTGATCGGCACCCGTTGGGCGTGCTCGGCCGCCGCCTGCTCGGCTTGCAGTTTGCTGCGGCCATAATGGGTGACCGGGATGGCCGGGTCGCGCTCGGTGCGGGGACGATCGTCGGGATCTGGCCCGCCGGCCTCAATGGTCGACACCAGCACCAGCACCGGCGGTTTGGTTGCCTGCGCGCAGGCCGACGCCAGATTGCGGGTCCCCTCGACGTTGACGCGATAGAGACGCTTGCGGGCGCTGGCATCGATCTCCCCCGCCAAGTGGTAGACCGCCGCCACGCCAGAAACCACGGCAGACAGGCTGGACGGATCCAGCACGTCCCCGATGGTCAGGTCCAGCCGGTCGGTGGGAAGGTGCGAGAGGTCGGAGGTGGGGCGTACCAGGCAGCGAACCTGGCGGCCGCTTTCAAGCAGGGCTAGGACGAGGTGGTGTCCGATGAATCCTGAGGCGCCCGTAACCAGGACGCGCTCAGTCAATCAGTCCCAGCTCCCGGCCCACCTCACCCAAGATGTTGAGCGCCCGGTCGATCTGCTCGTCGGTGTGAGTTGCCATGTAGCTGGTGCGCAGCAGGCATTGGTCGGGCGGCACCGCCGGCGAGACCACCGCGTTGGTGTACAGCCCAGCCTCGAAGCACATCTTCCAGGCCTGGAAGGTGTGCTGCATCTCCCCGATCACAATTGGAATGATCGGCGTGGTGCTCGGCCCCATCTGGAAACCGAGCTTTTTGAGTCCGTTGCGCATGCGCTCGGTGACTTCCCACAGGCGTTCGACCAATTGCGGCTCGCTCTCCATGATGTCCAGCGCGGCCAGCACCGCAGCGACATTGGAAGCCGGCATGGAGGCGCTGAAGATCAGTGAGCGGGCGTGGTGCTGGATGTAACTGATCACTTCTTTCTTGCCAGCGATGAAGCCGCCCAGCGAGGCGAAGGACTTGCTGAAAGTGCCCATCAGCAAATCGGTCTCGTCGGTCACGCCGAAGTGAGCCGGGGTGCCGCGCCCGCCGCCCATCACGCCGATGCTGTGGGCATCGTCCACCATCAGCCGGGCGCCGTGGTGGCTAGTGATCTCGATCAGTTGCGGAAGCGGAGCGACGTCGCCGCCCATGCTGTACACGCCGTCCACCACCACCAGGACAGCGGTGTCATCCTCGATCTTCTCCAGCACCCGATCTAGGTGATCCAGGTCGTTGTGTGAGAAACGTCTGACTTCGCCCAGCGCCATCATTGCGCCGTCGACGATGCTGGCGTGGTCGTCCTTGTCCAGCACCACCACGTCACCCCGCCCGACCAGCGAGGAGATCACCCCCAGGTTGACCTGGTAGCCGGTGCTGAACACCAGTGCGGCTTCCATCCCGACGAAATTCGCCAGGCGGGCCTCGGCCTCCTGATGCAATGCCAGCGTGCCGTTCAGGAAGCGGGATCCGGTACAGCTGGTGCCGTAGCGCTTGACCGCCTCGATCGCCGCTTCCCGTACCCGCGGGTCGGTGGTCAAACCCAGGTAGTTGTTGGAGCCGATCATCAGGATCTTGCGGCCGTCGATCACCACTTCAGTGCCTTCAGTGTCTTCCAGCGGCAGGAAGTAGGGATACAGCCCCAGCTCCTTCATCTGATCGGCGTCTTTCCAGCTATAGGCTTTGTCGAAGATGTCCATTGGAGGGTCCGCGCTGCGACAACGGTCAGGATAAGCCGCGCCTGACGGATTGTCAAACCCCGCGTAGATTCGGTGCAGGGCCCGCGTCACTCGGCTCGCCGCTCCGTGCCACAAGCACCGCGCTTCTGCGCAGCACCTCCGGCTATACTGTGGTGTTCCATCCGGGAGGAGCACATGATCGACATTCAGCTCATTCGCAATAACCCGGAAATGGTGCGGGCCGCCCTGCAAAAGCTGGGCGAGCAGGCGCCGCTTGACCGGATCATCGAGCTCGATGAGCAGCGAAGGAGCACGTTACAGGAACTGGAGCAGCTCCGCGCCGAGCGCAATCAGCGATCCAAGCAGATCGGACAGACTGAAGACCAGGCCGAGCGCCAGCGGATGATCGACGCCATGTCCGGGGTGAACGAGCGGATCGGAGAGCTGGAAGCCGGACTGCGACAGGTCGACGAGCAGCTGCAGGCCGCCATGTACCAGATGCCCAACCTGCCGCACGAGAGCGTCCCGCAGGGGGCCGGCGAGTCGGAAAACCAGGTGTTGCGGGAGGAGGGCCAGCCGCGGGAGTTCGATTTCGATCCGCTGCCGCACTGGGAGCTCGGCCCCCAGCTGGGGGTGCTCGACTTCGAACGCGGGGTCAAACTGTCCGGCAGCCGCTTCTACGTCCTGCGGAGCGCCGGCGCCCGGCTGCAACGGGCGCTGATCTCCTGGATGCTCGATCTGCACGTCAGCCAGCACGGATACACCGAGATCTATCCGCCGGCGATCGTCAAGGAAGAATGCATGTGGGGCGCTGGGCAGCTGCCCAAGTTCGCCGACAACATTTACCGCGACGCCGAGGACGACCTGTGGCTGATCGGCACCGCTGAGATCCCGCTGACCAACCTGCACCGGGATGAAATCCTGGAGGCCGAGCAGCTGCCGCTGCGCTACGTAGCCTACACGCCGTGCTTCCGTCGCGAGAAGTTCTCAGCCGGCCGCGACGTGCGCGGCATCAAGCGTGGCCACCAGTTCGACAAGGTCGAGATGTACCAGTTCACTACGCCCGAAAGCTCCTACCAGGTGCTGGAGCAGATCGTCGAGCATGCGGCCGACGTGTGCCGCGAGCTCGATTTGCCCTTTCGGGTGGTGCAGATGGTGACCGGCGACCTGGGATTCACCGCCGCCAAGAAGTACGACCTGGAGATCTGGGCCCCCGGAGCGGGGGAGTGGTTGGAGGTCAGCTCGGTCAGCAACTGCGAGGCCTTTCAGGCCAGGCGCACCGCAGTGCGCTATCGATCGGAGCCCGGCGCCAAACCACAGCACGTGCACACGTTGAATGGATCTGGGTTGGCGCTGCCGCGCACCATGATTGCGGTGCTGGAGAACTACCAGCAGGCCGACGGCAGCGTGGTGGTTCCGGAGGTGTTGCGGCCGTGGATGGGGGGACTGGAGCGCATCGAGCCCTAGATGGAAATTGCTGGCGCCGAGCTGCTGATCACCATCCTGGTCGGACTCGTGATGTTGATTGGGCTGCTGGGCATCTTCCTGCCTTTCGTGCCCGATATCTTGCTCATCTGGTTGGCTGCCTTGGGCTTCGGGCTGACGGTGGGATGGGGCGAATCCGGACCGTGGATGTTCGCCTGGATCACACTGCTGGGTTTGCTGGGAGGGGTAACCGAGACCTGGGTCAGCGGCGCCGGAGCGGCGAAAGCTGGCGCGTCGATCTGGGCCATTCTGGTCGGCATCCTGGCCGGCGTGGTGGGCTTCTTCTTTTTCCCGCCGTTAGGCATGATCGTCGGCCTGCTCGGGGGGACTTTCCTGGTCGAACTGCTGCGTCATCGCGACCCGCGTCAGGCTGCGCGGGCGATGCTGGGAATGGGGATCGGCTTCGGGATCTCTTTTGGTGTGAAATTGGTTTTCGGCTTGACGATGGTCGGGGCCTGGGTACTGTGGTTGGCGCTGGGCTAGTGCCTTGGTTGCCGCCTGCCAAATCGTGGCCCGAGTGGTTTTTACCTCGGCTACCGGCGCCGCGCACTAGACCGTAAAGAACTGCATCCCCACCCCCAACCGCTCCAATCCGACCTCCGCCAGGTGTACGACCACCGCCGACGGGTCGTCGAGCGCGGCGAACAATGCGGGAACGGCGCCCGGGTCGTCACATTCGCCCAGCGCCCGGGCGGCCTCGATGCGCACCTGTGGTACCGGTGAGCGCATCGCCACAGTAAGCTCGGAGACCGCCTGACCGCCAAGCGCAGCTAGCGCTCCGGAAGCCAGCCGGGCCAGCAGGCGGTCATCATGCCCCAATAGTTCGATGAGATCCGGAATCGCGGCGGGATCGGCTATTTGCCGCAGCGCGATGGCGGCGCACTGGCGCACGTCCGGATCGGGATCGTGCAGCGCGACCAGCAGGCTGGGGAGTGCCCCCTCGCCGCCGATAGAGCCCAAACCCGCCACCGCCCACCAGCGATCATCGGCGCGTTCAGAATTGAGCAGTTCCAGCAGCATCTCAGAAGCGGCCTGGCCGTGCTGCGGCAGTTGCTCGAGGGCGCGGGCAGCCCGCTCGTCGTCGTCGGAGGTCAGCTCGCGGATCAGCGAATCGAGCTCGCTCACTACCGCTCGGGGGGCGGCACCGGCAGCTCGTCTTCGGCGGTATCGACCCACTTATCCCCCTCGTCGATCAGCATCACCGGAATGTCGTCCAGGATCGGGTACTTGCGGCCGCAGTAGTCGTGGTCCTCCTGGCACACCAGCCAGGTGTCCTTAACCAGCTTCAGCATGCCCTGCCGATCTTGTACGCAGTGTGGGCAGCGCAGGATGTCGAGCAGTTCTTGATCAATCATGCCGCTCTCCGCCGGAAGCGGCCGATTCTACCTTTGGACCTCTTGTAATTGCAACCATAGCCACTCAATTCAGTGTGGGCCCTTTTCTGGTCTAATACTCGCCGAGCATGGAGTATGCATCAATGCGCCCGATACAGACGATCCAGCGAGCGATCTCTCGGTTGGTAGGCCGCGCCGCCGAATTCGGCAGCCTGCCGACCGACTCGGAGGAGCAGCGACTTAAGAAGGCGATCCTGGTGCTGCTGGCCGGCGCCGGGGCGTTTGTGGTCGAACCGATCTGGAGCTTGGCCTATTTCTTGCTGGGCGTGCCTACCGCCGCCATATTCCCGTTCATCTTCATCTTCGTTAGCCTGGCGTGCTTCATCTACCTGGGCGCGACCAAACAAGTGGGGCCCACCCCCTACATCCTGGTCGGCTACAACCTGATCGGTACGATCGGGATGCATATCGCGCTGGGCGGATTCGTTGGATCCAGCGCCATAATGGTGTTCACCCTGATGACGCCGCTCGGGGTGCTGCTTTTTGTCGGCAGGCGGGCCGCCATGCCGTGGCTCGGCCTGGTGATTGTGATTCTGCTGGGGGCCAGCTTTGCCGACGCGCGGCTGTCGCAAGGTGCCAGCCTGCTGCCGCAGTCGGTGATCGTCGCATTCTTTGCCATGAATGCCGCCGCAGTCTGCGTGCTGACCTTCTTTATCATCCTCTACTTCATGGTCGAACGCGACCGCGCACAGGCCCGTTCCGATCAGCTGCTGCTCAACATTCTCCCCCAGTCCATTGTCGAACGCTTGCGCAAAGAACCGAGCCTGATCGCTGATCGCTGTGATGATGTCTCGATCTTGTTCGCAGACATTGTGGGCTTCACGCAGCTCTCGGCCGACTCATCGGCTGAGCAAATCGTTTCGTGGCTCAACGGCGTGTATTCGAAGTTCGACGACCTGGTACAGCAATATCAGGTTGAGAAGATCCGTACCATCGGCGACAACTACATGGTGGCGGCTGGCGTGCCCGATCCCCGGCCGGACCATGCCGAGGTACTTGCGCGTTTTTCGCTGGATTTGCGCGACTACATCCGCTCTTGTCCGCCGGTCAACGGCCACTCGGTCAACTTCCGAGTGGGGATCAATTCCGGTCCCGTGATCGGTGGCATTATCGGGCAGCACAAGTTTCAGTACGACCTGTGGGGCGATACCGTCAACACCGCCAGCCGCATGGAGAAGTTGAGCGAGCCAGGGAAGATTCAGATCACTCAGGCCACCTACGAGCGGCTGAGCGGTCGATTTGAGTGCGTCCCGCGCGGGACCATTGAAGTCAGGGGGATCGGGCCGATGAAAACCTGGTTCTTGCTCTCAGAGCTTGCGCTGACACCCTAGTCTTCCTCAGTAATGGCGTCGTCGGGCAGCTCGGTGCCCGGCCCGTACTCGTAGATCGCCCGCCATGGCAGGTAGTGGGTCCGGATCGTGTCGCGATGCAGCACCTCGTCGTCGAGGGTGACCGTGCGGGTAACCAGCACATCCATGCCATCCACCTCGAAGTCGACCTGTTCGATCTCGCCCTCGTCAAGGTCGGGGTTCTCCTTGTACAGTGGCTCGGGGGCCTCGACCTCATTTGAGATCTGGGGACCACTGACCTGGACCTGGCGACCGTCGCTAGAGGAGTAGAACTTCCAGAGCAGCTGGGTGCCGTAGATGTAGGTCTCGGAGAGCAGCCAGTAGGGCGTGTCGTTGGTGAACCTGAAGTCCACCAGCGGCACGAACACGGTGGCGTCGAAGCCAGGACCGGGTGAGCCTGGGCCCTGCTCGTAGTAGCCGACCCGGTAGGCATGCGGGTGGCGCTCGACGATTTGGTAGCCGCCGTAGAAGGCAGCCCGGAAGAAGGTAGTGCTGACCTGGCACACACCGCCGCCGACGCCTTTTATGGTGCGGTCGCCGTAGATGATCAGCGCCTCGGCGTAACCGGTATCCAGGCTGATATCGCCCAGCACCTCCGCCATCGATACAGTTTCGCCGGGTGCGATCAGCAGGCCGTGGAAAGCCGACGAGGCGGTGCGGATGTTCTGTGCCCGCTCCGGGCTGGAGCCGCCGAAGTAGGTGGAGACCACGCTGACTTCGCCGCTGATGCCAAGCTGCTCGGCGGTGGCCTCGCTGCCGACCACCGGCTGCTCCAGATCGAACGCCAACGGAATCTCATGCTGGCCCTCGACCAGACCCTGGTTGATAGCCTCGATCGAGGCTTCCAGATCGAGCGTGCGTCCAATTACCGCCTCTTCCAGCAGATCCAGTTCACGCGTGTCGTCGTTGAAGATGAAGCGGGCGTTCTGCGGGCCCCGTTCCAATTCCGGCGCCAGCGGCTCCAACACCGCCGCCAAGGTGGCCGGATCGAGCACTATCTGGTAGCGACCCTCGGTGGCCACCGGCTCAAAGCGCAACATGCCAGCCAGCTCTTGCGGACTGAGCTCGAATGGGTCAGCTCCCTCGGCGGTCAATCGCAGCGGAGCACTGAGAATCTGTCGGACGGTTTCGGCCTGGGCACTGGCGTCCAAGACCAGTGGAGGCGACTCTTCGACCAGCAGGTTGAGCTCGGCATCGTGCATCAGCGACAGTGCCGGTTGCAGCGCCTGCAAATTGGGTTCCACCATCAATTGGCGTCCGATTTGTCCCGGCTGAGTCTCCACCTCCAGGCCGCTCACCTGTACGCCGGCTTCCTGCGTTGGCCGGTCGATCGAAGCCGCCAGCTGATCCAGATAGCGGGCGCCAGCGGGCTGATCGAACAACACCAGCGGCGGTATGGCGGTTCCCTGGACCCAGGCACTCACTTGATCGGCAAATCGGGTGATCAGCCCACCCTGGCGCCCAACCTCCAGCGCCCGGTTGGCCATGTTTGGGATGTCAATCGCCACGCCCAAATCCGCCGGCTTGGCTACCCAGTGCTGGCTCTGGTCGCGCAGCAGCAGCGTTCCGCTCTGCGGGTAGCCGAGCACCCCGCCCAGCGCCAGTTCGATTTCCGGCCGGGTCATCCCGCCCAGCGGAACGCCGGCGGCTTCGACTCCCGGCAGGGCGCGGTTGGCGAACAGCAGCCGCGACCCGATCAGGGCGGCGAACAGCACCGCGCCGCCAACCAATACGGCGGCCGCTGTAGCGTAGGCAATGGAGAGCAAGGTGCTGGCGTTGCCCTGAGGACGCAGGCTGGACCGCGAGCTGGGGCCTATCGGCAGGGTCATGGGGCGCGGAGTATATCATCGGCGAGCTGGGGATGCGCCAGTCCGATGACCCGCAGCCAGGCAAGCAGACCGGTGAGGTTCTTCCGCGGATTGCGTCGCTGGAAACGACTGGTCAGGGGGTCGGTCGCCACCGGCGGCCCGCCTGGGGTATCCGCGCTACAATGGCCGCGCCGTGAGCGATCAGCAAGAGCCGGCCTCCGCACTTCCCTTCGTACTGCGCCGTAGTTTCCAACTCAGCCCGCTCAGCCTAGCGCTGCTGGGGGTTGGGGCGTGGCTGCTGCTGGCGGTGTTTATTGGCTTTGAGTCCAATCTGGGACTGGCCGCTGGACAGGCCGGGCTGGCGTACTTGCTTTTTGGCTTGCTGCTGCTGCCCACAGTGCTCAGCCACATTGAGCTGCGCCAGAGCATCCGGCGCAGCGGTGGCAGCTACCGTTTGTTGCAGGCCCTGGAACGACCGGCATTGACCTACCTGGCGGGCTGGAGCTACCTGATCGGTTGGGCAGCGTTGAGCGGCGCGGTGGCTCTGGGATTCGCCGACCGGCTGAGCCGCATCCTGGAGCTGACCACCGTGCTGCGCCCGGATCGGTTGAGCCTGGCCGCCGGATTTGTGCTGTTCACTCTGTTGTTGAGCGCTACCGGACGCAAGCCGTCATGGCAGCTAGGAATCCGTTTTGCTGGCTTGGCCGGCTTAGGCATGTTGGTTTCGGCCCTGATCTTGACTCGCCGGCCGGCGGTCTCGGTGGTCGGCGATGGGGCGCTGTTCCCAGCGATCGCCGCGCTGGGAGCGACGGTCTGGGTGCTGGAGCTGCTGGCCGAGCGGCAGCCGCGCGGCCGGGTGTTGCAGGCCACGCTGCCCGGCTGGGCGATCGGGCCGCTGTTGGCCGCCGCGTTGGCCGCCTTCGGAATTTCGCGCACCGGGCTACCTACCGGCTTGGAGGCGATCGGTGAGTTGGCGCTTCCGGAGTACGGCGGCGTGCTGGCGTTGGGAACCAGCGCCCTGGCCACGTTGTTGCTGTGGTATCCGCTCTCGCTGATCATGCTGCGGCAGCTGCAGGCAATCGGGGGCGACGGCATTCTTCCAGCCTGGCTGCTGCGGCCAAGCTCGAAGCGCGGCTACCCGACCCGGCTCTCGATCTTCCAGGGACTTCTGACAGCCGCCGGGATCGTGGCCGCACTGGTGTTCGAATCCCGGCCGCTCCCGGCGCTGCTCAACCTGGCGGCGGCGACATTCCTGGCATTGCATCTGTCGGTGTGCATCGGCTCGATCTTGCTTTCCCGCCAAGCGCGCTCACCGATCGCTAAGTTCCGTCTGCCGCTGTTCCCGGTGATCCCGGCCAGCGGGGCGGCGATCAACTTCCTGCTGCTGTTGGCCCTTCCAGCTTGGTCGCGAGCGGTGCTATTTGTCTGGCTGGCGATCGGGGCGTTGGCCTTCTGGCGGGGCGGCCGTCAGCGGATGCTGTCGGCGCAGCTCGGCGTGACTGTCTTTCAAGACGCACAGCGCAGCACCGAAGTGCACTCCGAGTACCCGGTGTTGGTGCCGGTGGCCAACCCGGACACTGCGTCCGGGCTGGTTGCGATGGGTGCGATGATCGCACGCGAACGCGGCGGCCATTTGGTGCTGCTGCAAGTCACACAGGTGGAGGAGCATCTGCCACTGGATTCGGGACGTTTCGAGGCTCAGCGCCGGCTTGATCTGTTGGAGCAGCTGCTCAGCCAGGCGGAAGAGCTGCAGGTGCAGGCCGAAGGGATTACCCGCCTATCTCGCAGCATTTCGCAAGGCATCATGGACACCGTGGCCGAGGAGTCGGTCAAGATGGTGGTCATGGGCTCTCCGGTGCGTCCGCAGCTGGGACGCAGCGGATTTGGCCCGATTGTGGACGGGGTCTTGGACGCCGCGCTCTGCGAGGTGGGGGTGGTGGTGGGTGGAGAACCCAATGAGCTGAACCGGGTGCTGGTGCCGGTAGCTGATGCGGTCGAGGGGATCGAGGCTGCACGCCTGGCGCTGGCGCTCAGCGAAGGGGTTGGGGGCCGGGTTAAGGTAGCCCACGTCGTCGGTCCGGAGGATTCGACCAAACCGGCCGAGGATCTGCTGGCTGAAGTGCGCGATGGAGTAGGCGAGAACGGCCGGCTGGAAACCGAGGTTCTGCAAGCCAGCTCGGCGCTGGACGGCATCCTCCGCTCAGGTAAGGCTAGCGATCTGGTGATTCTCAGCGGGACCGATCAAGGGTTGCTGGATGAGGAGCAGTTTGGGCGGCTGCCGATCCAACTAGCGATGCGCATCGAGGCACCGCTGCTTTTAATCCGCAGCCCGGCGGCGCTGCCGACCGTGGTGGCGCGGCGAGCCTGGCGCTCGCTGGCAGATCTGCTGCCGCGCCTGCAGCGCGAAGAGCAACTGGCGGTGTATCGCAGCATGCGCGAAGCGGTGCGGCCGAACGTCAACTACTTCGTGCTCATCACTCTGTCGGCGGTGATCGCCAGCCTGGGGATGCTGCTGAACAGCCCGGCGGTGGTGATCGGCGCCATGCTGGTCGCCCCATTGATGAGCCCGATCGTCGGATCGGCGATCGGGATCACCTTTGGCGACGTGCGCACGCTGCGCGATGGATTAGCGGCCACGCTGCAAGGGATGTTAGCGGCCATCTTCATCGCCATCCTGGTTACGGTGATCGTCCCGGTGGCGCAAGCCACCGACGAGGTGCTGGCTCGCTCACAGCCGACGTTGATCGACTTGATCGTCGCGCTGGCATCCGGGATGGCCGGCGCCTATGCCATCGCCCGCAAGGAGGTGGGGGAGGCCTTGCCGGGGGTGGCGATTGCCGCGGCCTTGCTGCCGCCATTGGCCAGCGTGGGGATCGGGATCGCGTTGGGTGACGCCTCGATCGCCGGAGGCGCGCTGTTGCTGTTCACGACCAACCTGGTGGCGATCATCTTCGCCTCATCGCTGGTGTTCTTGTTGCTGGGCGTGCGCCCGCCACAGGTCGAGGAACGCGAGCTGCGACTTCGACAGGGTTTGGTGACCTCGGTCATCACCTTGGCGCTGGTCAGCTTGCCTTTAGGCTATTTCTTGTTTCGAACGGTAGAACGCGATCGGGTCGCACGCAATGCGGGCAACATTGTCGAGCAGGCCGTGCAGGATTGGGGCGACGCACGGTTGGCTGAGTTCTCAGTGCAGCAGACCTCCGACCGCATTGTTATCGGCGGCACCGTGTACGTCGAAGCGCCGATCAGCGACGAAGACCTGGCGGCGCTCGAAGCGGAACTGCGTGACAGCCTGCCCCGCCCGGTGGAGCTGAACCTGTTCGCAGTCACCGGTGAGCGCATTGGCGCTGACCGGCCCTAAGACGAGGCAGCCATGATTGAGATTCCTGACCCGATCGACCCAGAGGTATTGCTGAGTCAGTGGGTGCAGGCTCAGCCCTGGTCGCGCTGGCTGAGTTTGGGTTTGCGGGTGATCGGCAGCCTCGGGACGCTGATGGTGGTGACGCTGATGATTGCCGCCCCGATTGCCACCGCTCGCGCCATCCCCGGCGTGCAGTCCGGTCTGCGGACCGGGGCGGATTCGGCGAACTCACTGGCCGAGTCGTTAGAGCTGGGCCAACAAGCGCTGGGAAGCGCGGCCGACGTGCTGGACGGGACGGGCGAGGCGCTGAGCACGGTTGAGCGGTCAATTGCCAACACTCAGCCGCTGGTCGAATCGGTGGCAGGGTTGGTAGGAAACACCGTACCGGTGACCATCGAGGGCACCCAGCGGACGCTGGAGGCGGCGGTGGCAGGAGCCCAGGCGATCGATCAGGTGCTGCGGGGACTGGCTGCGCTCAGCCCCATCACCGGTGTGACCTACGATCCGGAACAGACGCTGGAAGACAGCCTGTCCGACGCCGCGGACGGGCTGGCGCCGATCCCGGAGGCCCTACGGGGCATCCAGCAGGAGCTGGATGGGGTCGGGGATGAGATGGACAGCATGCGCACCCGTCTGCGCACCACCGCGGTCGACCTGGACCGCTTTGCCTCCGATTTGCGCGAGGTCGATCGCGAACTGGGAGAGCGGGTCGAGGACCTGCGCCAGCTGGCAGCAGGCCTCGACCGGGCAGCCGAGTCCGCCAACGTCTGGATGTGGGGCGCGGTGCTGGTGGTTGAGCTGATCCTGGTTGGGGCAGCGGCCACTCAGCTCGCCCTGTACATGGTCGGCAGAGAACTTGCCAGGCGGCAAGCAACGGTCTGATCGCCCGGCGATCAGCCGGACCGCTGCGGATCGTTGGGTGGGTCAGCTTGCAACAAAGGGGATTGGAACAGCCAATCCAGTTCCACCGGATTGAGGCGGATCACCACTAGTCGGGCGCGGCAGTTGGGGCAGGTGAGCTGATCACCGCGCTTCGGATCCGGGCCTAGGCTGATCAGGAAGTCACAATCGGGGCACTGACTCATCGCTGCATACCGATCTGGTATTGGCGCCCACTTTACCAATCCGGTACGCGAAGTCCATGCAACCGACGTGCAATTCTCCCCCCAAGTTTCCCGCCGGGCTGGGAACGGTCAAGTTCGCCGGCTAACTGCCTGATTAATCCCAGGGGCTACTCGCCCGTGAAGCGGTAGCCAACCCCGGGTATGGTCTCGATGAATTCGTGTCTGCGGCCGTCGGGCTGGAGCTTATGCCGTACCCGGCTAACCAGCCCTCGGACAAGCTCGCGATCACCTTCGCCGCTGTAGCCCCAAACCCGCTCGACCAGCACCTCGGCCGGCACCACGTGGCCGCGGTTGGTCATCAAGACATACAGCAACTGGAACTCGAGGCGGGTCAATCGCTGCGGCTCACCGTCGGCCATTGAGACAGTTCGCAGCGATGGGTCGAGCGAAATTGTCTCCAGATCGAGCGAGGGCAGCACAAAGCTCGGTACGCTTTGCGTTCGCCGCCCAAGCGCGCTGGCCTGGGCAGTCAGCAGCGCGGCAGAGACCGGACGCCCAAGCACCAGGTCGGCGCCTTCATTCAAAGCTCGCACTCGAGCCGCTTCGCTGGCGCCATCCACCACCATCAGCAGGCCGCACTGTGCGGTCTGGCGCACCGCTTTGACCAGACTCTCCACGTCGGCTTCCTCAGCGGAAACCATTAACAGCAATAGATCAGCCGGGTGGTCCGACCAACCGGCCAGCACCCGTTCCAGGTCTGCAGCGGCGGCCACTGACCAGCCCGCCCTACGCAGGGCGAAGCTCAAGAGCTCCTTCTCGTCCATGTCTTGGCCCACGATGATGGCGTGCACTTTCCACTCCCGAAATCCCGCACACATTCTAAGGCGGGCCACACGGTGGGCGGAATCCGCGGATGCGCGTAGGCGAGAATGCCCGCCACCATCGACGGCTGGTGCTGAGCTGTAGCGGTTGGTGCAACGTGCGAGCGATCGGGCGAAGTGGTGTTGGCAGCAATCAACAAGAAGCCAACAGGCCCGATTGCGCAATCGGGCCTGTTGAAGTCATTGACTTGGAGACTGGCGTCCGGCTAGCTAACGATGCGTGGTCGCAGCCAAACCGCCGCATCGTCGGTAGGGCTGCCATCGGCTTTGACAATTAGTACGAAGTGCACCGATTGTCCGGCCAGCGCAGAAAGGTCGAGATCCACCGAGG
>CAZJUE010000052.1:0-13988 GCA_964549025.1 uncultured Anaerolineaceae bacterium
TTGCCCAACAATGGCGGCGGAGACGGCGACCCAGCTTGCGATGTGAAGCCGTAGGTAGAGCGACTCAGCGACGTGGCGCGGTCTACTTGCCAGTGCCCTGCTTCTCACGTTTGAATGAGGGTGCTTCGACTGGCTACCCCCGTGCGGCAGCCAGCCGGCGTTCGATTTCGGCCAAATAGTGCTGGTGGTCGGCTTCGGTCGCCAGGGCCTGCGCAGTCTCCAGATCGCTGATTGCCGCCACGCGATTGCCCTGCTGCTTGGCGAGCTCGGCACGATTGATGAGCAGTAGGATCTCGACGTCTGACCCCTCCAGTTCGGAGGCCAGCTGCATCCCCTCACCGATGCGCTCGCTAGCGACGGAGAAGTCACCGCGCTCGGTCGCCACCGCCCCAAGGTTCGCGAGCAGCTGGCAGATGCGCTCCTGGTCGCCGATCTGACGCGCAAGCTCCAGCG
The DNA here is from genome assembly GCA_964549025.1 of uncultured Anaerolineaceae bacterium. Lineage (GTDB taxonomy): Bacteria > Chloroflexota > Anaerolineae > Anaerolineales > E44-bin32 > JADFRG01. The sequence continues at coordinate 454 of CAZJUE010000052.1, forward strand.
CCTGCTCGAGCCACTCGGCGGCGCGCTCGTGTACGCCTTGCTCGTGCGCCAGCGTACCCAGATTCCCCATCAGGTAGCTCATAGCACGGCGATTCCCGCTTGGACGCGTGATCTCCAGGCTCTCTTCCAGCACGCGGCTGGCGGCGTCGCGCTCGCCGCGACGCGCCAGGACGGCGCCCAGGTTGGTGAGCAAGGTGGATTGCATGTCCACATCGCCGGTCGTCCTTGCGCTCGCCAATCCGGCCCGGTAGCGTTCTTCGGCCAGCGCCAGGTCGCCAGTTGCCGCAGCCAGCGTCCCAAGGTTCGAGAGCAGCGAAGACTGCATTCGCCCTAGACTGGCTGCTTCCGCCAGCTCCAGGCCGGCCTCATACCGTTCACGCGCATCGCCGTACTGCCCGCGGCGGTATGCCACCCCACCGAGACCCTGCAGGCTGGCGCACTCGACGTCGACCAACCCGTGCTGGCGTGCAAGCCGCAGCGCATGCTCGTACCGATGGGTGGCCTGGTCGAGATCCACCGTGCGCTGCGCTGCCCGCCCCAGGTTGACCAGCGTCTCAGCCAATTCGCGTTCCAGCTTTCCACTGCTCGCCACCTCGACCGCTCGGAGCAGCTGCTGTTGCGCCTGCTCGATCAGACCGGCCGCATCGAAGTATTCGTAGAGCCCGTTTGCCACCGCGACAAATGGTCCGGTCAGACCGTGGTCGTAGGCAGCCTCCAGACCAGCAAGCAGGTTGATGATCTCAACGTCTAGGGCTGCAAATTCCCGCTGATTCCGCTCGACGAACTCGGCCGCGAATTGGGCGAGATGGACGGCCGCCTCCGAGCCCTCCAGGCGCTGCCGCCCGTAGTCTGCCAGCACCGGATGCATCACATAGCGATCTGAGCCGGCCGGCTCGACCAGGCCTGCATCGACCAGCTGATCCAAAGCTCGGGGCGCCTGCGCCGTCACCCGGAGCGCTGCCAGCTCACTGAAGCTGTTCGGCTTGGGCGGCAGCACGCTCAGCATGCGGAAGGCGGTTTGCGATTGTTCGTCGAGCGCCTCTTCGCTGAGGGCCACGGTAGCCTCCAGCGTGCGAGGATAGCCGGCAGGCACCCCGGGCTGCTGATCGAGCGCAGGTAGCTTGCCCTCGATCCGCAGCCGCTCACCCGAATCCGCAAGCCGATCGAGCGCCTCAATCAGCCGCCGTGGGTTGCCGGCGTATGCCTGCTGACGGATAGCCCCGCCCAACAGCTGCAGCGCCAAGGGCAATCCGCCAACCGCATCGACGATCTCGGTGCCTCGACGCTTCAGCTCGCTGGAGAGCTGCGGCACAAGCCGGCCGATCATCTCCAGCCCGCTGGGCCGGCTCAACTCGGGCACCTGGACCGCCGCCTCTCCGGCCAATTCGACACCCACGCCTGGCAGCCGGCTGGTGTAAACGGTAGCGCATTTCGAACCACCGACCTCAAGCAGCCTGGCGTCGCTGACTTCCCACACGTCGTCGATGACCAGCAGCATGCTCCGGTCGCCGATTACCGCGTGCAGCGCACGCGCACGATCCTCGATGCGCGCAAGCGGAGCCAGCTCATCCGCCGCAAAGCCAAGCGCCAGCTCCCAGAGATGCAGCTGCACCGCCAATTCCGGCTGCGGCCCCAGGCCGGCCCACAGCACGCCGTCGGCAAAGCGCGATCGAACCTCGGGGTCATGGCAGAGCTCGACGGCGATGGAGGTCTTCCCGACGCCCGGCAGTCCGTGTAACGCCAGGCGATTTGAGCCTGTCTCGCCTAGCAGGTGTCGCTTCAGTTCAGTCAACAGCTCTGCGCGTCCCACCAGTCCCTGCGGGTGCGGAGCAGGAGGCATAAAAGGAACCTCTCCCGCGGACCTGCGAGCGGTTTCAAGTTCTGCCGCCGGTACCCCGCTGCTGATCTGCTCCCACTCGGTGAGGTAGGCCAGCATCCGATCCAGCGCTTCGGCCTGCGCGTGGTTGTAGGTGCTCTCGGCGATGCCCATCTGATCGACCAGGTAGGCTTTCGACCGCCCCTGAATGTACTGCTCGGTCAGAATCAGATAAGCCCGCCAGCGCGTATCCAGTGGATCCGGCGGGCCGTCGTCCGGCCGGAGCTGAGCAAGCGCCTCCTGCAGCACCGCCCGCACCGCCAGGCCGTAGCCCACCGCAGATTCCCGGTAACCACCCTGGCTACGGCGTCGCTCGACCGCTTGCAAGCCGGCAAACGGGCTCTCACCCAGCACCTCGGACTGCTCCCACGCCCGCAGCGCCTTGCGGAGCACCTTCCGATTCAGCTTCGGCTCGGTTTCTCTACCCATTTCGGCAGTTTTGCGGCAGTTTGCGGCGCCCGTGCGCCATACAGTTGACCCTGACCGAGATTAAAGGCGAGCGATGAGTACCGTGCAAGCGGGTCGGAAGTCTGGGACCAAGAAAGGGAAGACGGGGTTGCGGTGGCTGCTGGGCCTTGTGGGCATGCTTGTCCTGACCCTCCTGGCTGCTGTGGTGGCCCTGGCGTTGATCGGCCCGGCGGTGGGCAGCGTGTTCTCCAGCATCGTATCGAACTGCACCAACTGCGGCAGCGCCAGCTACGGCGCGCCCTACCTTCCGCCCGTTGACGGCGAGCTGCCCCAATGGTCTCCAGTCAACGGCGCAGCATTTCCCGATACCTTCTTCCAACATTACGGCGTCAACCCGTTTATTGACACCGAGGACGACCAGCTCTCGACCTTCGCGCTCGACGTCGACACCGGCTCTTACGCCATCGCGCGCGCTTACGTCAACTCGGGCCACCTGCCCCCGGAGGACTCGGTGCGGGTGGAGGAGTACGTGAACGCCTTCGACTACGGCTATGACCGGCCGACCGGCGCCGCGTTTGCGGTCCAAATCGACGGCGGACCGACTCCTTTCACGCTCAACGACGACTACCGTACCTTGCGCATCGGCATCCAGGGCGCCGAGGTGGATCCGGAGGCCCGAACCGATTTGGTGCTCACGTTTGTGATCGACACCTCCGGATCCATGGACATGGAGAACCGGCTAGGTGCGGTGCAGCAAGCGCTGTACGCGTTGGTGGAGGCCCTCCGGCCGACAGACCAGGTAGCCATCGTCGCCTTCGGCGATGGAGCACAGGTGATCCTGCCTCACACGCCTGCCGGCGAGCGGCCTGCGCTGATCTACGCCATCCAGAGTCTGCGGCCGGAGGGCTCCACCAACGCCGAAGCCGGGCTGCGGCTCGGCTTCGAGCAGGCCGGCCGGGGCTTCAATCCGGCGGCGCTCAATCGGGTGCTGCTGCTCTCCGACGGGGTCGCCAACACCGGCTTGACCGGGCACCGTGACCTGCTGGCGCTGATCGGCGATGAACTGGACCGCGGCATCACCCTCAGCAGCTTCGGCTTCGGCATGGCCAACTACAACGACGTGCTGCTCGAGCAGCTGGCGAACCGCGGCGATGGAGTTTACGGTTATCTCGACACCGTCCTTGAAGCCCAAAGCTATTTCGCCAGCCAGCTGCCGATGGCGCTGCAGACCATTGCCTACGATGCCAAAGTGCAGGTGACCTTCAACCCGGAGACCGTCTCACGCTACCGGCTGCTCGGCTACGAGAACCGGGCGCTGGACGACGCGGATTTCGACGATGCATCGGTCGATGCCGGCGAAGTCGGCGCCGGCCACAGCGTCACCGCGCTCTACGAGATCAAGCTGGTGGAGGGCGCATCCGGCGAACTGGCCGAGGTGGCGCTGCGCTGGCGCGATCCGGCGGAGGGCAGCCAGGCGGAGATCCGGCAGACCATCGGTTCCGCGGATCTGGCGCCGAGCTTTGAAGGTACGTCCGACTCGTTTCGCTTAGCGGTGCTGGTAGCCGAGTTCGCCGAGCAGCTGCGCGGCAGCTACTGGGCGGATGGGGCCACGCTGGCCGACGTGACCCAACATCTATTGACCCTCGGTGATACGGCGATGGAGGATCCAGAGGTGCGTGAGTTCATCGATCTGGTGACCGAGGCCGGGCGGAGGCTGCCGTAGGCATGGACCTATCGAGCGTGCTGCTAGCGGTCGCTTTCATCCTGGTGCTGGGCACGGTGGTCACGGTCCACGAACTGGGCCACTTCCTGGCCGCCCGCGCGGTGGGGGTACGCATCCGCGAGCTCGGAATTGGGCTCCCACCGCGGCTGCTGAAGCTCGGCGCCTGGGCCGGCACCAACATCACGCTGAACTGGATCCCGTTGGGCGGCTTCGTCAAGCCGGAGGGCGAATTCGATCCGCAGGTGGAAGGCGGCCTGGGCGCGGCCTCACCGCTGGCGCGGCTGGGCGTCTTCTGGGCCGGCGGGGTCGCCAACCTGGTGCTGTGTCTGATCCTGCTGACGGTGGGTTTCATGAGCGGCTGGCCGGACCGAGTCCAGGTGATCTACGTGGCGCCTGGCTCGCCGGCGGAGGCGGCCGGGTTGCTGCCCGATGACCTGATTGTGGCAGCGGACGGCGGTGAAGTGCGGGACGCCGGGGATTTGAGCGATCGGATCGCCGATTCGCCGAGCGAGCCGCTCGAACTCACCGTGCAGCGCGGCGGCTCGACGCTGGCAATGCAGCTGGTGCCGCGCAACGACCCACCTGAAGGCGAAGGCCCCGCCGGCTTCACCAGCCGGGCCGCAATTGTGCGCTATGGGCTGGGCCGCGCAGTGGCCCGCGCCTTCGAAGAGATGGCGAGCCTGTTCGACTCGATCGTGCGCCTGTCGCTGGATGCGCTGGGCGGCGGTGGCTCGGGCGAAACCGTCCGCATCACCGGCCCGGTCGGGCTCAAGCAAACCAGCGATGTGGCTATACGCAACGCGGTTGCGTTTGAGCAGGCCTTTCCGGTGCTGTACCTGGGCGCCTGGCTGAGCCTGGCCGTGGCGCTGACCAACCTGCTCCCGCTCCCGGCGCTGGACGGCGGGCGGGCCGCTTTTGTGCTGATCGAAATCATCCGAGGACGTCGAGTCGATCCCAAACGGGAACGGCTGGTGCATGCGGCCGGGATGGTCGTGCTGCTTGCATTGTTGGTGGTCCTGACCGTACGTGACGTGCGGAATCCGCTCCTATGAGTCGACGCGAATGGCCGGCAGGCATTCCAACCGGAAAGGAGGTGAAACGGAAATGCTGTCCTATCAAAAGGAAGCCGGCCAGGGCCTTGTCGAATACGCATTGATCCTTGTGCTCGTCGCAGTGGTCGTGATCGTGGTGCTGTCATTGCTCGGACCGGCGATCGGGAATGTGTTCTCAAACATCATCGAGAACATCTAGCCCCTACCTGCTCACCTCCTAATCGAAAGGCCCGCTCGTTGAGCGGGCCTTGCTGGTCTCTGGTCGTCCCAGGGTCAGCTCGCGAGGTGAGCAAACGCAGCCTGACCGCAGGCCGGTGTCACCATTCGCCGTCGGCGGGGTCGTGCTTTCCAGCCGGCTTGTGGCACGCGCCGCCGCAGTTCCTGAGCTCACTGACGGTCGCACCCTTGTGCGGGCCGTCTTTAAAGTCGCCGGCATGGCATCCCGCACAATCGGGAATGTATTCGGGCCAACCCCAACTCACCGCGTCATTGTTCGCAGCGTGGCAGTCCCTACACTTCACGTCCGAGCGGTGACCGCTCGGGAAGTTCCCCGAACTGTGGCTGTAACCCTCGATCGGCTTCCACTGGCTGGTGCTGTGGCAGGCTGAGCACTGCCCGGAGTAGTGGTTGCCAGGCGCCTCGTCGCTGTGGCACGCCAGGCAATCGGTTTGGCCTGAGTGATCGAAGCCTGCGCCTCCCCATCCGCTGGTGTCATGGCAATCGGAGCATTGGCCCGAGTAGTGATTCGGCGGCGCGTCGTCGCTGTGGCAATCTGCGCAATCGGTCAGGCCCGCGTGATTGAACGTCACGCTGCTCCAATTGCTGGTGCTGGTGTGACAGTCTGAGCACTGTCCGGCATAGTGATCTGGCGGGGCGTCGTCGCTGTGGCAGCCAGCGCAATCAGCGAGCCCTACGTGGCTGAACGTGATGCTGGTCCACGTGGTGGTGCTGGTATGGCAGGCGGAGCACTGTCCCGCGTAGTGATCCGGCGGATCGTCATCGCCGTGGCAGGCGAGGCAGTCGGTCAGGCCGGTATGGTCGATGGTGACGCCGCCCCACTTTTCGGTCGTGTGGCAGTCTCCGCACTCCCAGCCGTACAGGCCCGAATGGGCATCGTCTTCGACATGGCAGTCCACGCAGCGAGTAGGCGTGCCGGCGTAGACGCCGCTGACGTGACACTTCTCACAGGCGGTCTGCGTGTGCCGTCCCGTGAGCGGGAACTTGGTTGCATTGTGGTCAAGGGCGGCGTCTGACCACTTGCTGGTCGTGTGGCAGCCGGCGCAGTCGCTGCCAAAGGAGCCGGCGTGAACATCGTCCTGGGCGTGACAAGCGACACAATCGCTTGGCGTTCCAGCGTATTTGCCGCCCGCATGGCAACTTTCACAACGCGCGTCCCTGTGAGCGCCGGTCAGCCGAAATCCCGATCGATCATGATCGAACGTGGCGTCTCCCCAGCCCGAGGTGTTGTGGCAGGTATCGCAATCCTTGCCGTAAGCGCCGTCGTGCGCGTCGTCCGCGGCATGGCAGGCGACGCAGCTCGTAGGCGTATCGACGAACTGGCCGCCGGCATGACAGGATTCGCACTCCGAAATCTGGGCATGTCGACCGGTCAGCCGATAGCCGGTGAGGACGTGGTCGAAATTTACGTCCAGGATCTGCCCCCAGTCGAATGCCGTGTGGCAGGTTGCGCAATCCGTTCCCAGTTTGCCGCGATGAACGTCGTCCTGCGCATGGCAGCCGGCACAATCGAGCGGGATGCCGGACCATTGCGCATCGATATGGCAGTCGAGGCACTCCGTTTCCCCATGCGCCCCCACCAGGGAGAAACCCACCAGGTCGTGATCCACAGTTGACTCGGCCCAGGTTTCGGTCGAGTGGCAGGCGGCGCAGTCGTCCGTGAACTGGCCCTGATGGGGATCGTCCCCACTGTGACAGCCGGCACAGTCGGTCGGCGCGGACTGAAGCTCGGCGATGGTCGACGCGCCGCCGTGACAGCCGCCGCAGGATGTGGTTGGGTGAGCACCGGTTAGCGGGTAGGTGGTGAGCTGATGGTCGAAGTCCGACCCGTAGCTATCAATTCCGTCGTGGCAGTGCAGGCACTCCAGCCCGAAGTCAAAAACGTGCTGGGCCGTCGCATCGGGCTCCAGCTCCATGTGGCAATCGGCGCAGGTCGATATGCTGAAGGACCGCAGCGTGTCAACGTGGCACCCCTGGCATTCGAAGGCGCTCCCATCCCGGTGAACCAGATGTGCGATCAGGAAGAATCCGAACTCAGCGTGTGGGTAGTTTTCCGGCTGGTAGGTGGTCAACGAGGCGGCGAGCCCACGGTGCTCGGGATGACATGAGCGGCAGGCAAGCGGATCGTCGAAGCTGCCATGCAGGGTGGCGGGTTGATCGAATTCTGGGCCGATTTCGGTGTGGCAGGCGAGGCAGCGGTCTGACGATCGCTCATCTCCCCAGAACGGAGCGTGGCATTCGCTGCATTTGAGGTCCGCATGGGAAGCCGCCCCGTTAAGCGTCCGTCCGTTGCTTTCTGCGTTCAACGGCCCGGGGCTGAAGATGCGACTGCCGGTGGCAAACGCGGCGATGGCAACCACGAACGGTGTTGCGGCGGCTGCGACCCCTCCGACTCCGGCGTTGCGGACAATATGCAGTTTCGTGAACAGATCCTCCGACTAGCGGAACAGCGTGGCGTAATACACCGCAGCTCCGATGTGGATGAAAGCCATGGCGAACATCACCAATGCCAGCGGTACGTGCAGCGCGTGCCATAGCGAAAATGCCCGGCGCGCGGTCGAAAGCGTGGCGGTCTGAAGCTCTGCCTGGATGGCCGGCCGGCTAAGTCGATCGCCCTGCTCCGCCTCGAGCAGCGCGCCTTCGGCGGTGCGAGGCAGATAGGTATAGATGAAGCGGCCCACGAAGCCGCTCGCAACCACAATGCCGGTGAGCAGCATGGTGACCCCGGCCAGACCGTTGAAGTCCCAGGCCGTGTGGAGAAAAACCAGGTACGGACCGACCAAGCCGGTAAAGATGTGAAACTTCAGCCAGTCACTGGTCCTGCCCCAGCGGCCGCTGCCGTAGCGTTTCCGGAGCGTATAGAGGATTTCCGTCGCCAGCATGAGCAAGAAGCCGAGAATTCCGAGCGAGTGCCCGATCAGCCCACTGGCCTGTGGAACACCCATCAGAATAACCACCAGCAGGTAAATCGAGGTGATGGCCGCGATGGCGGCAAACGACAGGACCAGTTCGTTTCGGTAGAGCGGCTCGTCTTGGGCGATTTCGTAGCGTGCTTGCTGCATGCCGGCCTAGCTATCCGGGGCCATGTGGCGGCCGTTCATTTTCCCGACGTAGTCACGCAACATGCTGAGAGCCCGTTCCGGCGAGCGCACCATTTGCTCTCGAAAACGGCCGATCTCGGCCCCCGAGCGAATCAATTCGTGAATTGGCTCGGAGAGCGTCTGGTCTCCCATGATCACGGCTCCGACAATGGCATCGTCGCTCAACAAGAGCCGTATCCTGGAGTGGTCGGTGAGGCTTTCCACCGCCAGCGAGTCCAGCCGATCGCGCCAGCTCTCGCTGTCTCCGTGCGTAATCGACACCAGGTCTTCGTCAGGATCAGCCTGCCCTACCGCGCCGATGATGGTGGTGATGATGCCGCCAATCCGGGTGACGTTGAATGGAATCGATCGCACATACTGGCGATCGTCGCCGGCCATGTTTGCGCCGGCCACCCGGGCCTGCTCTTCAGCCAGCCACCATAGCGAATCCAGCCGGTATTCCCCGGACGGCGGGTCGAAGACCTGTGCGACGTCGCCGGCGGCGAAGATGTGTGGATCGGAGGTGCGCATCCACGGATCCACCAGGATGCCCCGATCGATCTCCAGCCCGGCGGATCTCGCCAGCTCGATCCGCGGACGAATTCCCACGGCTACGCCGACGATCTCGCAGCGAATGGTCTTGCCGCCATTCGTGAGCACGCCGGCCACATGGTTCTTCTTCCCGATGATCTCCTTGATCTGCGTTCGTCGATGCAGCCGGATCCCCTTGTTCTCCAGTTCCTTCTCGACCATTGCGGATTCGACCGGATCGAGCACCTTGCTCCAATAACGGTCCTTGCGCAGCAGATAGTGGGTCTTCACCTTCCGGGCGGCCAACCCTTCGGCAAGTTCCATGGCGGTCACCCCGCCGCCAACCACCACGGCCCTCCTGGCCCTCTTCGCCCGCTGAGCGATCTGGCGCACGTCGGCGAGCGTGTCGAGCGTCACCACACCTTCAAGTTCGATACCGGGCAGGGGCGGTATGACCGCAGTAGCCCCGGTGGCGAATAACAGGGCGTCGTAGTCCAGCCATTTGCCGTCGGCCAGATGCACGACCCTTCGCTGGACATCGATGCGCGTCGCCTGCCCGTGGACGGTGCGGATCTTTGACTGGCTCAAGCTGGCGCTGGACCGGGGAAAGATCTGCCTTTCAGGGATCGCACCGGTGAGCATGTACGCCAATCCGGGACGGGAGTAGAACGGAAACGGCTCGTCGGTCAGGATGCAGATTTCGGCCTCCGTAGCCGCCGACCGAATGGTTTCGGCCGCCGTGAGGCCGGCAACGCCGTTGCCGATGATGACGAATCGTCCCGCAGTCGGAGCGGTGTATATGATTTGGAGTCCCTAGCGGAAGAGCGGCGTCCGCTCGAAGCTCAGGGCGCCGCGGGGGCAGTTGCGGATGCACTCCCCGCAGCTCAGGCAGTGGCTGGTCTGGATCGGCTCACCCGCTCGACAGTAGCTGCGGATGTCCACCCCAATCGGGCAGTTGTACGAACACATCCCGCACTGCACGCAGCGTTTCGGATTGGGAACCACTTGTGCCGCGGCTAACACTTCGAGCTGACGCTGGTTGATGTTGAGCAGATCCTTCAGCATGGCGATCCTCCGGCGAGTGATCGAGAAACGCATGGGTGCTCGTCAATAGGTAGTCGTCCTTGCAGCCAAATGGTTATGGCCGGGGAAGTCAATTGGGAACACGGTACTACCCTCCTGCCCATACCCTTTGTCGGCCATAACCGACTGAACAGGTAGGAGGAACCACCCGCTACTCGAGGCCTGCCGAGCTTGCGATGCCAGGTACATTTTGGCGCGCTGGCACCCGGAGCGAATCTGGTTCGATTTTGGGAGTGATAAGACCCCATTTGGTGGAGTACAGTTCGGCAAATGCGAAAGCTCAGCCGCGCATAGTGGGCAGAGAACCGATCGATCTCGCTCGCCTGCGTGCTCTCGACCCGCAAGCGGTTAGTGAGGCACATCGTCGATACCTGCCGGAGGTCTACCGGTACGCCTACTACCGGACCGGGGATGCATCTCGGGCGGAGGACATCGCAGGCGAGGTGTTCCTGCGGCTGCTCGAGGCGCTCAATGCCAAGAAAGGCCCACACACCAACCTGCGCGGCTGGCTGTACGGCACCGCATCAAATCTGATCAATGAGTATTTTCGGATCCCAGCCGATCGCGAAGTTGAGCTTCAGCTGGATCAGTTCGTCGCCGACGACGCGGACGCCTCCAGGCATGCGGAGCGGGTCGAGCGCTTGTCGGCGGTTCGGGCGGCGCTGGCCCAATTGACGCCGGAGCAGCAGCACGTGCTGGCCCTGCGACTGGGCAGCGGGTTCTCTGTGAAGGAGACCGCCGAATTGCTCGGCAAGCGGCCGGGCGCGGTGAAGGCGCTCCAGTTCCGGGCCCTCAACAGCCTGCGCAGACACCTGGTGGACACCCCAAGGGCGCAATGACGTGAGTGACAGACTGACCGAAGCGTTGGAAGCCGGGTTGGCGGCGCTCACCGGGGGCGAGGACCCGAATATTTGGCTCGCCCAGAATTCGGAGGTAGCGAGCGAGCTCCGGCCAATGCTGCTGGCTGCCGAAGCTGTTGGCGCTCTCCCGGTGGAGGCGATCTCCGGTGAAGGGTTTCAACGAACCCGATCCAGGATACTGGCGCGCGCCGCGCAGCTACGAAAGAGAGAGCCCGCTCGCCGTTGGAGTTTGTGGAGCCTAAACTGGGTACAGACGTCGCTCGCGATCCTGTTTGTGTTGTTCTTCAGCGCGGTCGGGCTCGTTGCAGCTTCGGCGAACACGATCCCGGGCGACCAGCTGTACCCGTTCAAGCGGGCGGTCGAGGACCTGAGCCTGAATCTGGCCCCCAGCACGCAAATCCGCAACGACTTGATAGCGGCCTATCAGCAACGGCGGCTGGATGAGCTCCGGGAGCTCACCCGCCTCGGCGAAGACGAGTTGGCGACCCAGCTCTATCCCGAAACCCAGCCGACGATGGCTGGTACTGCGGTCGCGGATGTCGACGGGTCGGACGATGAGGCTCGGCCGGAGCCGACGGCGGCGGCCCAGGCGGCGACTGCGCAACCGTCCTCCGAGGCGGCCGCGGCGAGCGCCACGCTTCTGGCTACCGTGTCACCGGCCGTGTCCGCTTCTGCGCGCCCGTCGCTGACCCCCAACACGACCCCCAGCGCGACCCCGCCGGCCGATGCGTCCTGCGCGGCGATCACCATCTACGAATGGGATTTCCAATACGTGAAGGTCGAGGTGGAGGACGATGAGGAACACTACGAGTATGACGACGGTGGCCGGCTCCGGTTCCACGTCCGCAACGACAACGAGGCCGACGCATACCTGACCAATTCCACGCTGCAGTGGAACACGGCCCACGCGCCGCCTATCTATCTCGATTACTTCAGGTTCAAGGGTGAGCGCTACTATCAGGCCGACAGCACCACTTCGCCGGTTTCTTCGGCGGCGCCGATGATCGAGCTGGACGATTCCAAGTGGTGGGAGGCCGTGTTCTTCGTCGACGACCAGCCGTTCGAAGGCTCGTTCTCGGTCACGCTGACGTTCAACATCGAGGGGATCGGCGACTGCACCGTTTCTGCCCAGGCCCAGCTACCGTAGCAGCGCCTCCTCGGGGCTCCGTTCCGCAGTGCGCGCAACGCGAAAATGCCTTAGTGTCTCGGGCACTGAATCAACTCGCCCGACCAGCCCCTCTAAGAGCCAGCCGGGCGAGTTGGGCGTGCGAAACTGAGGAGCCCGGTCACCACACCCCATACCACTCCGAGATGTCGAACCAGAACGTCTCGACCTCGCCTCGTGAGTTCTGGAAGCGCAGGACGTCGTAGGTCTTGCCGTTCTCGAACACAAGTTCTTGGCTTGCCAATTCCTGGGTGAATGGGTTGGTGTGGTACCAGGCGTAGACGTACTCGATCTCGATACCTTCCGCCTCATTCTCCGCATGCACGATAACCGCCTCTTCCGCGCTGCTCCCGTCCCGGTTCTCAACCGGCAGCCGCCAGTAGGGTACGTGGTAGACCAGCACCGCGGATACCGGGAATGTCATCGCCACGCCAACGGTCACCAGCACAGCATTGCGTATCCATAGCAGGGCTTTGCGAACCCTAGGCTCCCTTCGCGACGCGGCCCTCGACATTCCCGCCCTAGTACCTTCCTGACTGATCATCTTCTGACTCCGTTTCTGGTGGACACCAGCGTCTGCCAATGCCCACCAACTGAGACCTGTGCCGGCTAGCTGCGACGGCCGTTTCGGCGCAGGCCTTCCGGTCGTGGCCGTCGGATTCAGCTTAGGCTGGCTACGGAGTCAGAACTGCCGGGAAACTGCCGATCTGGATGGGATTGATCACCACTCCCATTGACGATGGCTTGGCGGAGTGGTAGGCTCGGCCCGCATCAGGAGCGGCCCGGGAAACGGGCCCGGCAACCTGGGAGGACGCCCAAGGTGCCTAGCCGCAAGAGCGGGGCTTATAGTCCCGTGCAGCGGGGATGTGGTCGAAGCGGGCAAGTAGCCGGCTAAGACAAACCAACGTCCAACGCGGAAGTCCGCGCTCCTGATGACGGAGTGCGGGCTTTTTGTTTTGCCGCGGCTTCAGGAGGTGGAAGCAATGCAGATCAAGACCAAGTACGAATACGAGCCCTATTACGGAACCGACGAGCATGAGGCGCGCGCAGTGCAGCTGCGAGCATACCGAGCCTGGCGGCGGCACCTGCGTTGGAATCGTTTCCGATTCTGGCTATTCGGTGGCGTACGCCCGGTCGGCAAGCAGCCGCGTAATCTGCAGGGACAGGGCAATCTGCTGAGACGGCTCCGGACCGACCTCTACTGGTGGATTCAGCGTGCTTTCAAGACTGAGACTTGGCGTGAATACCAAGAATGGCGCGCTTCGCTGCCCGGTTACAGCAACATGCCCGGAACGAGACACGTCATCATGTTCAAAAGAAGGCGATAGCGTGGCCATCGAGCACAGGCTGAGGAATTCGCTCGGCCGCATCGATCATCGGCCCCGCAGTGGCAAGCACCTCCTAGGCAACACCGGCTGCCTCGGCGAGTTTGTACTTCGTGTCGAGCAAGTCCTCCGCCGCTCCAACGAGTGCCTCAATATCCTCCTCAGCAAGATCCGGATCGCTTTTCGGAGCCCTCG
>CAZJUE010000053.1:0-13846 GCA_964549025.1 uncultured Anaerolineaceae bacterium
GTCCCGCTGGCCTGGCTGCTTGCCCGGGTTGCTTTCCCCGGACGGGCGGTGGTACGTGGCCTGGTCACACTCCCGCTGGTGCTGCCGCCGGTGGTGGGCGGTGCGGCGCTGCTGTTTGCCTTCGGCCGCCGGGGCTTGATCGGTGAGCCGCTGTATCAAGCCACCGGGCTGCTGCTTCCGTTCAGCATTTGGGGGGTGATCGCGGCCGCAACCTTCGTCGCCATGCCGTTCCTGGTCATCACCGTGGAAGGCGCGCTGGCAAACCTCGACCCGCGCTACGAAGGCGCTGCCGCCACCCTGGGCGCCAGTCGCCTGACCGTACTGCGGCGAGTCACGCTACCGATGATCGCACGTTCGCTGGCCGCTGGCCTGCTGCTCACCTGGGCGCGCGCGCTGGGGGAATTCGGGGCGACGGTCACCTTCGCCGGCAACCTGCAAGGTAGGACCCAAACCTTGCCGCTGGCGGTGTTTGTCGCCATGCAGAGCGATCGAGGCACGGCGGTGGCGATCAGCCTGGTGATGGTAGCGATCTCACTGGTGGTGCTGGTGGCCTTGCGAGATCGGGTGTGGAGAGCGTTGTGATCTCAGGGCTCGAGGCCGATATCCATCTGCGCCGTTCGAATGCCTTCCGGCTCAGCCTGCAGCTCAACATCCCTCCCGGCAGGACCGTCGCCCTGCTCGGCCCCAACGGTGCGGGTAAGTCGACTGCGGTGGCCACTATCGCCGGCCTGATCCCGATCGACCACGGAAGCATCGTGTTGAACGGCAACGCTCTTGACCAGCCGGACACCGGTCGATTCATCGATCCTGAGCGGCGCAGGGTCGGGGTGGTGTTTCAGGAATACCTGCTGTTCCCGCATCTCAGCGCGATCGAAAATGTCGCCTTCGGCCTCCGCAGCCGGGGAATCGCCCGCGGGGCGGCCCTGGCGGCGGCTCGGCAGTGGCTCGAGCGGGTCGAGCTTTCTGGATTGGAGCATCGGAAACCAGCTGAACTCTCAGGGGGTCAATGCCAGCGGGTGGCGCTGGCCCGCGCGCTGATCACCGAACCCGACCTGTTGCTGCTGGACGAGCCACTATCTGCCCTGGATGTCACTACCCGGGCCGAGCTCCGCCGCAGCCTTGCGGCCCATTTGGAGCAGTTTTCCGGCCCGCGGCTGTTCATCACCCACGACCCGGCCGAAGCCTTCTTGCTGGCCGATGAAGTGCACGTGATCGAGGGCGGCCTGATCACCCAGTCGGGAACGCCGGACCAAATCCGGCTTTCGCCGCGGACCGACTACGCCGCCGGCCTGGCTGGCTCCAACCTGGTATCGGGCCGCGCCGCCGACGTGACGATCGACACCGGCACCCATCTGCTGCAAATCGCCGACCGCGCACTCAGTGGGCCGGTGCTGGCGACCATCGCTCCCGCCGCGGTGTCGATCTATCGCGCCCGCCCCGGGGGCAGCCCGCGAAATAGCTGGCAGACAACTATTGAGCTGGTTGAAGCGCTGGGGGATCGTGTGCGGCTGCGGATCGGTGATCCGCTGCCGCTGACAGTGGAGATTACTCAGCCGGCTTTCGATGAGCTGGAGCTGGCGACCGGTCTGTCGGTGTGGGTTTCGGTGAAGGCCACCGAGATCGGGGTCGAGCCCGGCGGCTGAGTGCCACCCCTTCGAGGCGCTAAGCGGAGGCCTGCTCCTCGGTTTCGCGATCGGCCTCTGATTCGGGCAGGTAGCCATAGCCGATGGCCAGGCCGAAATTTGCGCCGACGAAGGCCCCGATCCCCACTCCGATCAGGATTTCCCCCATCAGCGACCCCACCAGCAGACCGAAAATCGCTCCTGCGGCCGCACCGGCGGCCACGCCGAGCAGTATGGTTCGAATTCCCTGAAGCATTCGCTCACCCTTGCGGTATCGAGTGATTCTAGGTTTGCCCGCTGACAGCGTCAAGAGAAGCGCTCGCCATTGGGCGCCGCCGTCTGAGGCCGCAGGCTCGATACCACTCCGAGTTTGGGCCGCGGATCAGGCGGAGGTCGGTGGAATCTGGGACTACAACTGCAAGAAGGACGGAAGCTCAGCGAGCGCTCGCGCCATGCGGGTTCCGTGCCAGGTCAGCAGACTGCCGTCGACCAGGTGCACCCGCTCCGTTTGCACGGCTGGCGTATCGGCAAGCCACTGCTCGACTTTCGCCTTGTGTGACTCATCGAAGGCGAACGGTTCACTGGGCAGCAGGATGATGTCCGGCTTTGCCTCCAACACCTCCGAAACTGGTACCCGCGGATAGCGGGTGTCTCGCTCACCGGGATCTTCAGCGTCGGCGGTTCTCAAGTCAGCTGCCAGCGGGTAGCGGCGCTTGCGACCGGCGAAGACGTTCATGCCGCCGCACTTGGCCAAGACGTCGCTGGCATAGGTCTGGTTGTTGAAGGTCATGAAATACTGCTGATCGTCGCTCTGCTCCGCCATCCAGATCGGAACAAAAGTGGGGATCGCCAGGCGGGCAGTGGTGGCCTTCTCGGTCCAATCCAGCGTCCGGGCCAGGGTCTCGATGCTGGCGCGGTGGTCGGTCAGCCCATAAAGCTTGACAATCGTCCACAGCAGTTCCAGCGCCTCCGCGGTGCTGCGCGGGAAACTCAGCCAGACGTTCAGCCCGGCAGCCTCCAGCTCTTCGACGGCCTGCTTGCTGGTCTCCTCTTGATTGGCGATCACCAGGTCCGGACGCATCAGTTTGATGATCGATACATCGGGCGATTTGGTGCCGCCCACTCGCTTCAGCCGCGCCGCCTGATCCTCGGGTGGTTGACAATAATCGGTAACGCCGATCAGCTTATCGCCCACGCCCATATCGAAGAAAGTCTCAGTCATCGACGGCACCAGGCTCACCACCTTACCGGGCGGCTGGTCGAAGGCCAGAATCAGCGATTCTGAGTCGAAACGCGTCATTTCCTTAGCCATGAAAAAGCGACCGAGCGGTCGCTTTACTATTCACACATACCCGGTCGGGGTCAATGGGAGTTGGGGTCGATCCGCTCCGACCCGCACGATGCGCCTTGGAATCGTCGCGGTCTACTGCTTGCCGCAATCGCAGCCGCCGTTTTCGTGCCGGTCACAGGGTCCGTTGGCTTTAGCTTCCAGCGCCTTGAGCTCGTCATACGGCTCGAGCTCATGCTTGAGGAATTCCACCCGCCGGCCCTCGTCCTCCAGGTACACCACCACTGCCTGCTTGAGCGGCAGGACATCCACCACCTTGCCTTCGCCCAACGGGGTAACCACCTTCTTCTTGACCTTGGGCAGCTGTTTGCGGGCCTGCACATACTGCTCGTATTCGTATACCAGGCAGCAGCGAAGGCGACCGCACATCCCGGTGATTTCCTGCGGATTGAGTGATATGCCTTGCGCCTTGGCCATCTTGATCGAGATTGGGCTGAACTCGGTCAGGAACATCGAGCAACAGCGTTCCTCCAGGCCACAGGCCCCCATCCCGCCGATGATCTTGGCCACATCGCGCGGCCCGACCTGGCGAAAGTCCACCCGGCTCTCACGGTAGGCCTTTTGCATCGCCCGCCGCAGCCGGCTCAGATCGACCTTGTCCTCGCCGTCGTAATTGTAGAGATAGGTAATGCGCGAGCCGTCGAACGAGTACTCGGCCCTGGCGATCTTGACCCCCTGCAGGCCGAGTTCGGCCGCCTTGGCCCGACACTCGATCATGACCTCCAGTTCCTTGCGCTGCCACATGCGGCGCGTCACCAGCTCCTGAGCGGTGGCCCGGCGCTCGATCGGCTTGAGGCGCGGACCCCTCCTGGGGCGGTCGACGAAATCGACCACCTCGCCCATCTCGCGCCCGCGCTTGGTGGATACCAGCACGTAATCACCCGGCTTCAGGTCGTGATGGCCGGTGCTCTCGAAGTGATACAGCTTGCCCAGGGGCTGGAAGCGGATGGCGACGACTTCGGTCGATGGGCTCATGGGGGATCGCCTATCTTACTGCGTTTCAGTTTGCGGGCCAGAACGGTTCCACGTGCACCAACTCTGGCTCCTTGTGCCCGGAATGGGTACCACCCATTCCATTGGCGTTTCGCTTGGCTCAATCTATCATGTCGATCGGAATCAGGTCTTGCTCCTGGAAGGCGTGCACGCTGACCCGGGCGGCGATCGACTCCGCCACGATGGTCAAAGCCTGGGAGACCGCCGAATCTGGGTGCGAAAGCACAACCGGCATGCCGCTGTCGCCGCCGGTTCGCACCTGCGGATCGATCGGCACCGAGCCCAGGAACGGGACCTCGGCGCTGTCGGCCAATCGCTGGCCTCCGCCCTCGCCGAACAAATCCATGCGGCTGCCGTCTTCCAGTTCCAGGTAGCTCATGTTCTCTACCACGCCCAGGATCGGGACTTTCATAGTGTGGAACATGCCCATTGCCCGGCTGGCGTCGTCCAGCGACACCTGCTGCGGCATGGTGACGATCACCGCACCGGTCAGCGGGATCGACTGCGACAAGCTGAGCGGCGCGTCGCCGGTGCCCGGCGGCAGATCGACCACCAGGTAATCCAGGTTGCCCCAGTCCACGTCGGCAATGAACTGGCGCACCGCCGAATGCAGTATCGGCCCGCGCCAGATCAGCGGCTGGCCAGGCTCGACCATGAAGGCGATCGAAACCAGCTTCACCCCGAAGGCTTCCGCCGGCGACATCTTGCCCTCCCGCGGAGGCGGCAACTCCTTGACACCCATCATGGTCGGCACGTTGGGGCCGTAGATGTCGGCATCCAGCAGGCCGACGCTGGCGCCGGCCTTCGCCAACAAGGCTGCCAGGTTGACCGCGATGGTCGACTTGCCCACCCCGCCTTTGCCGGAACCTACCGCGATAGTGTTGCGGATCGGACGATCGATCAAGCCGCGCGAGCTGGGCACGTTGGCCGTCAACTTCAAATCGACCCCGGCCACGCCATCGACCGCCTCCACCGCCTCGCGAGCTTCGCGTTCGATCTGATCGCGCAGCGGGCAGGCCGGCGTGGTCAATTCGATGGTGAAGCTCACCTGACCCTGGTCGATAGCCAGGTCTTTGATCATGTCCAGCGATACCAGGTCCTGATGCAGTTCCGGTTCCTGGACGGCGCTCAACGCTTTCAGCACTGTCGCCTTGTTGGGTTGCTCAGCCATGGCCATCTGTCTCCGGTGCTGCCAATTGCGCAATGTGTTCAACCATCTGCGTTTGCCTCCAGCTCTTCCCGCGCCTGTTCGATCAGCGCCACCAAATCCTGGTCCTCGCCGCGAAACCGGCGCACGGTGGCCGTGGCGCACTGCGTGCAGCCGCGCATGGCCCGGTAGGAATCCGGATGGCAGGTCAAACACCCCGCCAGGCGGATCATCACCAGGCTCATCGCCAATTGCTCCGGAGACGCATCCGCGGCCAGGGTCGCCCGGTCAACGGTCTCCTGCCACAGCCCGCCGCGCAGTTCGCGCAGCTGTGGCGCAACCCGCATCGGAAACAGAATCTCGGTGTCGCTGGAGTACATGAGAATTGATATGTGGAGCCGGCCGCCGGCGGAATGTCCGCGCCAGGCGCCAGCCGAGCAGGCTACCTGCGCGCGCGGGCCGCCTTCTTGGCTGCTTTTTCGGCGATCGCCGCCTCGTCAACGGCGTACTGGCGAGGTCGGATCGAGGCGTAATAGGAGGCCGGCTTGTCCAGCTTCTCCTTGTTGAATATGTGATTGTCCAGGCGATCGTAGGTTGCCAGCTCGTAATCGTGGTCCATGCGGATCGCCTCAAACGGGCAGTACTCGGCGCACAGCCCGCAGTTCATGCAGATGTCGACATCGATGTAGAACTCTTCCGGTTCCGGGATCGGCCGTCCCGTTTCCGGGTCATCGGTGCGCACGATCCAGATGCACTGCGGCGGGCACACCTTGGCGCAGATGCCGCAGGAGGTGCATCGGTCCTGCCGAGTCCCGTCTTCCATTTCGTCGTAGATCAAGAACGGTATGAACCGAAACTCCTCTGGGATCGGCAGTTTCTCTTCCGGATACTGTACGGTGAACACCCCGCGGGCCTTGGGGCCCTGACGGACCTCCAACGCCTCCCGGTTGTAGTAGCGCCGGCCAAGCCAACGGATGTCGTCTACGTAGGACTCGATGAAGTGCTTGATGGTGACGCCCAGGCCCTTGAGGATTCCGACGCCATACATCAGCGGTCGACCTCCCCGAGCACGATATCGATCGAGCCAAGGATCGCCACCACGTCGGCGACCTTGTGCCCTTTGCACATCTCCCCCAGGGCGGTCAGGTTGATAAACGATGGCGCCCGAATGTGGTAGCGCCAGGGATTGGGCTTGCCGTTGGAAACCACGTAGTAGCCGAGCTCGCCCTTCGGGTTATCGACCCGCCCGTAGGATTCGCCGGCCGGGACCCGAACCTGGTAGACCGGCTTGCCGGTCTGGATTTCGCCCTCAGGGATCTGATCCACGGCCTGCTGCACGATGCGCAGGCTCTGACGCATTTCGTCGATGCGGATGACGTAGCGATCGTACACGTCGCCGTTCTCACGCACCGCCACGTCAAAATCAAAGCGATCGTAGATGCCGTAGGGGTCGGCCCGCCGCACATCGTAAGGAACGCCGGAAGCCCGCAGCACCGGGCCGGCGGTCGAGTAGGCGATCGCTTGCTCGGCGGTCAGCACGCCCACGCCGATGCAGCGGCTGCGCACGATCTCGTTCTCGGTCAGATACAGATCGATCTCGTCGATGCGCCGCGGCAGCCGCTCGAAAGCCAGCTCGCGGATGGTTTCCAACGTGCCCGGCGGCAGGTCACGGGCCAATCCGCCGAAGCGGAAATAGTTGCACATCATGCGCGAGCCCGAAACTGCTTCGAAGACGTCCAGAATCAATTCGCGCTCGTTGATGGCGTACAGCGCCGGCGTGAAGAAGGCGCCCAGGTCGTTGAGCAGGAAGCCGATCGCCCACAGGTGGTTCACGATGCGGGTGAGCTCGGCCATCATCACCCGGATGTACTCGGTGCGCTCGGGCGGCTTGATGCCCATCAAGTGTTCGACCGTCAGCGCGTAGCCGAAATTGTTGCCCATCGAGCAGATGTAGTCCAGCCGATCGGTGTACGGCATGTTCATGATGTAGGTGTTGCGCTCGCCGATCTGCTCGTGGTTGCGATGCAGGTAACCCATCACCGGCTGCAGGTCGGTCACCGTCTCACCGTCCAGCGTGACTACCATGCGGAACACCCCGTGGGTGGACGGGTGCTGCGGGCCCAGGTTGACCACGATCTGATCGGTCTTGATCGAGCTGCCGTTGCCGCCGGCCTGGATCTGTCCCATGCCGGCGTATAGGCCTTCGTCGCCCTCGGGAATCCAGTCCTCAGGCGAGAAGCCCGCCGGGTATTTCACGTTCTTGTGGAACGGGAGCTTGTCTTCGATGCGATAGACTTCGCCGCCGGGCCAGCGGTTGCCGAACGGCTTGGCGTCTTCTTCGTAGTAAGCTTCCTGCCAATCCTTGCGCAGCGGGTGGCCTTCGAAGCCCTCCCACAGCAGGATACGGCGCAGATTGGGATGCCCGGCGAAGCGAATGCCCAGCAGGTCCCAGGCTTCGCGCTCCTGGAAATCGGCGCCGGGCCACACGCCTACCAGCGATGGAACCACCGGTTCGTCGCGCGGCACCTGAGTCTTGAACACCAACGCCGGCCCACCGGAGGTCTGGTAGGCGTGATACACCACCTCCATCATCTCCTCCGGCAGGTAATCCACACCGGTCAGCGAAGACAGGTAGTCGTAGCCAAACTCGTCCCGCAAGCGGGTGGCGACTTCCACCAGCTTATTGCTGGGCACCAGGTAGCCGGAATAGCCCTCGCGCTCGTCGAGCGCAAGCACGCCTTCGAATTCCTGCTCCCAGGCGTCCGGCTGGCGCTCTTCGGCTGCCTCTTCGGCCTGGTTGGAGACTTCTTGTTCAGTCATGCGCCAATACTCGGACCGGAATTTCGAGATGAAGCAAGCGGCGTTTCGGGCATCGGCTCATCTGGCGGCCTCATTCAGCTTCCGCCTGGGCCATCTCGGCGAGGCGCGCTTGCTGGGCCTTGAGCCGCTCATCCCAGTCGGGGTAGTCGCGCGGATCGACCAGATCCGGGCCAAGCAACGGCACCGGGATAGC
The DNA here is from genome assembly GCA_964549025.1 of uncultured Anaerolineaceae bacterium. Taxonomy (GTDB): domain Bacteria; phylum Chloroflexota; class Anaerolineae; order Anaerolineales; family E44-bin32; genus JADFRG01. The sequence continues at coordinate 8,124 of CAZJUE010000053.1, forward strand.
CTCCTCGGCTCCTGGCCGGTACCAATCGACTGCCAGCACCGACTGCTCGTCAATCTTTTCTTGCAGCGTAATCAATCCATGCAACAGGGATTGCGGCGTCGGCGGGCAGCCGGGAACGTAGACATCGACCGGTACGAACTTGTCCACCCCGGAGACCACGTTGTAGCCCTCTTTGAAAGGACCGCCGCCGGAGGCGCAAGCCCCCATCGACAGTACGTATTTGGGCTCGGGCATCTGGTTGTAGAGCCGCACAATCTGCGGAATCATCTTCTTGGTCACCGTGCCAGAGACGATCATCAGATCCGCCTGGCGCGGGCTGGGACGCATGACCTCCATGCCGAAGCGCGAAAAATCATAGCGGCTGGCTGCGGTGCAAATCATCTCAATCGCGCAGCATGCCAGCCCGAACATCATCGGCCACACCGATGAGCGGCGACTCCAGTTGTAGATTCGATCGAGCGAGGTAATTGCGATCTGTCCCGCCAGGCTGTCGGGGACGGGGTAGTCAGGATTCGTGAGGTCTGGTTGCGCTGAATTCGAGAGGTTGTCGCTCACCTTTTCCCTCCGGCACTGCGCCTAGGTGCTCCACCTTCGACGCTGGGTTCGCAGCGCAGCACTTCCGGCGGAATTATACGTGCCAGCTTTCACAACTGTCAAGCTGAGCCCCAATTTAGAAGACCCGGTTTGACAAATTATCAGCCGAATCCTAGAATCATTGCGCCAATGGTCCTGGACTCACGCCAACGCATCCTGCGTCACCTGAAGCGGGTGGGCGAGGCATCGGTGGCCGATTTGAGCGCCGGATTGGGCCTCACCCCGGTCACCATTCGCCACCATCTAGAGGCGCTGCAAGGCGACGGATTGGTGCCCCGCCCGACCGCCCGACGGAAAACCGGCCCGGGGCGGCCGGAGTTGATCTACCGGGCCGCTCCGGCCGCGGACCGGATGATGCCGCGCAACTACGGTGAGTTGTGCAGCTGCTTGCTGGAAGCCGCCGGCACGGCGCGCTCCGGCGAGGAACTCGAGCAGGTCCTGGAGCGGCTGGGCAATCGGCTTGGGACCGACGAGCGACCGGCTGGCGGATTGCGCGGCGTCAAGCGATCGCTCGAGCAGCGCGGCTACTTCCCAACCATCCGCCGAACCGACGGCGGCGTCACCGTCCAGCTGGCCAACTGCCCCTACCTGGAAGTAGCCAGATCCAACCCGGCGCTGTGTCACTTCGATCGCGCCATGCTCGGGGCGCTGCTGGGTTCGGAGATTCGCATGGAACAGCGGATCGTCAACGACGACTTGGTCTGCGTGTTCCATACCACCAGCTGAAACTCCCCACAACGAATTTACATAATGCATGAATTTGCGGTAGGACCTACAGTGCCAATTGACATCCGCCCTTATGGTTGATAAACTCTACCTGACTTGTGAGAATTAGACTCTAGCTAGAGGTACGGAAAGGTATAGCGATGGCGATTGCGGACCTGCCCCTAACCGACACACCCGAGACCGAGTTCGAGACGCCCGAGATCACGTTGACCGACGGCGCGGTGGCGCGCGTGCGTGCGCTGATCGAAGAGAAACAGCTCACCGGTCATGCGCTGCGCGTGTTCGTTTCCGGCGGCGGCTGCTCCGGCATGCAGTACGGCATGGGCTTGGAGCCTGAGCCTCGCGCTGATGACCTGCGCTACGAATTCGACGATGTGGCGGTGGTGGTGGATCCAATGTCGATGAGCTATCTGGCCGGGGCGACGATCGACTACATCGACGACCTGATGGCCGGCGGGTTCAAGATCGAGAATCCCAACGCGGTGTCCTCCTGCGGATGCGGGCACTCGTTCCGCACCGAGGGGGCTTCGCAAGCACATTCCCACTCGCACTCGGGAGGCTGCTGCTAGCTCTACCGATTGAAACCCAGCAGGCCGCCGTTGGCGGCCTGCTTTTTGATTCCGGGGCCTGGCGCTGGTGCGGGCCAGGTCCTGATTCCCAGGGAGTAGCGCCAGAACGGGATGCTCTGTGATTGCCCGGATTGCCGCCGCTCAACCTCCCCGCAGAGCAGAGATCAGCAAGCCAAACATGCCGATCAGCACCAGGCCGGCGATGGTGGCGATTGGCGGGATCCCGCCGCGCGACACGGCGTCGGCCGGCGTAAACGTCGCCTGGGCGATCGGCGGGGCAGGCGTATAGGTCGGCAGACGGGTTGGAGTGATGTCGCTCAAATTGAACTGGGCGGCAAAGGTCGGATCGATGGTCGCAGTCACCCGCGGGGTGGCGGTGGGTGGCGGCTCGACGATCGGCAGGTTGGCGGCCGCCGGCTCGATGACCACGAAGGGCGCATACACCCAGGCGACGTTGCCTGGCACTCCGGGGTACTCGATCTGGATCCACAGTCCACCTGCGGAGCGTCCGATCGCCGGTGCTCGCTGCCCGGCAATCAGCACGCCGATCAGATCGTATTCCGGGCCGGTGCTCGGGCCGGAGCGCACGTTGACTTGCTCGGGCACGACGATTTGTGGACCGAGCGGGGTGCCGGTCACTGTTGGGAAGTCCAGCGTAGGCGGTTGCGCCGGCGGCGATGCAGCGGCCGGGCCGACCAGGGTCAGCAACAACCCACCGCCCAACAGCCAGGCCAGCGCCAGCCAGCGCCACCGCCCTCGAGGCGGGTTCCGGCTCACAGCAGCACCAGCCGCCGCGGATTCCTGCCAGGGAAGCTCATCGCCTTTGCCGATCTAGGGGTTGAAGTAGTTGTACACCGCTCGCCCGAGCTGGGCGAACAGCGCCGCGGTGGGCTCCCAGATCATCTCAGCCTCGTCCCACATGAACAGTGAAAGCACGTAGTCGCCCCCTGGCGAGTACACGATTCCGGCGTCGCTGATGAAGTCCAACGGCGAAGAAGTCCAGCCGTGCTTGTGCGCCACCCGGGTACCCTCCGGCACGCTGGCTTCGATCAGCCAAGCGATGCGGTTCTCGGCCAGCAGGTCCAGGAGGTGGCCGCATTCCGCCGGCGCAATCTGTTCCGGAAACGCCGCCAGCAAACCTCCGCCCCCCTCGCGGCAGCTGTAGAGGTCGGCCAACAGCATGCCCAGCTCCGAGGCAGTGGTCTGATTGTACGGGTTGGGACGGGTGTTGATGTCCGGCCGCTGGTTCCCTGGAGTACGCGGGCTGGCAGCCACCACCAACTGCGACTCGGTGGTGAAACGCTGTGGATTCTCGAACCAGGCCACGATAAAAGTCGAGCCCGCGTTGCCCTGCCCTCCGGGGAGCGAGCTGCCCAACCCGAGCTGCTGCATGGTCTCGGTAACCATCACCGGCCCGCGTAGAAAGTCGATCGATTCCATCAGAGCGTTGGCCGAATCGTTGCCCGAGAGACGAATCATGTCCGATAGCCATCCGGTGGCTTCTGGTTCCAGCGGCTGATCGAAGTAGCGGTAGAACGCCGTGGCGATGGCGACCTTGATGGTCGAGGCTGCGTCGAAGGCGATATCGGGCGATACCGAGATGTCCTGATTTTGATAGTAGCCGAAGTGCAGCTCTTCCCCACTGCGCAAGTCTCGAATGTAGAACACCGCCAGCCCATCAAACTGCTCGACGTCCAAGTTCTGTTTGAGCAGGGTTTCGAGCACTTCCATGCCGGGTCGCACCGGACTGCTCTCAAAGACCGGCAGCACGACCCGCCGGTCGCTGGGCGCCATGAACAACTCGCTCACCAGGCTGGCCGCCCGCTCGATGTCCAGCGCCCTCCCGGGCTGCCCGGGCTCAAACTCGGCCGCGCCCGGGATCGGACGGCTGGGCACCGCTGGCTGATCGTAGCGAGCTGAGATGTCCTGCAATGCGCCCACCAGCTGGGTCTGCGAGATGTCTGCCCGCAACGCCACCGACTGCTCCTCGCCGGGGCGGTTCCACAAGTAGTCCCAGAAACCGCTCCAAAAATCGGTGTTGGTTCGGGCCAGCTCGCCGCCGGCCATCATTGCCTCCGAGTCCAGTTGAAAGCCGACTTGCGAGGGCGACAGAACGATCCGTTCGCCTTCGTAGTTCAACTCGACCGGCGTGCCATAGGTCTGCAGTAGGCGCTCCAGGGCCGTAGCCTGGCTCATCCCGCCGACCGGCACCCCGCCGATGGTCAGACCCTCAGGCAGCAGTGCCCGAGACCGACTGTAAGAGATCAGCTGATAGAAAAAAAGGGCGACAGCGGAGAGCAGCAGACCAAGCGACACGATCCGCAGCAGGTTGGGTCCATCACGGCCCATAGGCGAGCGAGTATATCATTGCGAGGCCTCCAACCGTCGCTGAGCAGCCCTATTCCGCACCCAGGGCGCCAAGTTGCTCTTCCAGCGCCTGCGCCGACTGGCGGAATCCGGCCAGCTTCTGGCGCTCGCCTCCCACTACCTCGCTCGGCGCCTTCTCCGAGAACTCGCTGGCCAGCAGTTCCTCCAGCCGCCGGATTTGCGATTGCACCTGCTCGAGCTCCTTGGCGATGCGCTGCCGCTCGGCCGGTCGATCGATCATGCCCTCCAGCGGCAAATAGACCTCCAGCGATCCGACCACCAGCGGCACCGAGTTCTCCGGAATCTCTTCGGTGTGCTCAATGATCTGCAGACGCTCGGGGTCGAGGCGGGCCAGCCAGGCAATCGCAGCGTGGTTCTGTTCGATGAACCGGGTGACTTCCCCGGCCTCGATCACCGCGCTGATGCGTTGGCCGGCCGGCACCTGGCGCTCGGCCCGCACGTTGCGAATCGCGGTTACCAGGTCCTGCAGCAGCCGAAAGGCGTTGATCGACATGCCCTCCCAGTCCTCGTCCGGGCCAGCGTCGGGCCAAGCAGCGATGATCAGCGCCTCCTCCCAGCCGGCCTCCGGGCCAAACTTCGCCGGGTGCCGTTCGCAGGCGGACTTCAGCAGGCCGTAAAGCTCTTCGGTCACGAACGGCATGTAAGGATGCAGCAATCGCAAGCAGTTGTTGTACACGTGGACCAGCACTTTGGAGGTCAGCCATGCCGGCGCCTCACCGTCGGCCACTTGCAGCTTGGCGATTTCCAGGTACCAGTCGGCGAACTCGCCCCAGAAGAACTCGTAGATCTGTCTTCCGGCTTCGCCATACTGATAGTTTCCAAACAACCGATCCACGGTTCGGATCAACCGGTTCAGGCTGGCCATGATCCAGCGATCGGCGTCGGTGCGAGCCGGACGCCCGCCGGGCTTGGCCGGCGAGGCCGCTACCATATCCAGGATCAAACGACCGGCGTTCCACAGCTTGTTGGCGAAATTGCGATTGGATTCGACCCGCTCGGTGGTCAGGCTCATATCGTTGCCCGGCGACGAGCCGGTGAACAGGGTGAAGCGCAGCGCGTCGGTGCCGTACTCGTCCATCAGCTCCAGCGGATTGATGACGTTGCCCAGCGTCTTGCTCATCTTCTTATGGTCGGAATCGCGGATGATCCCATGCAGGTACACCACCCGAAAAGGCACCTGGCCGGTGAACCGCAAGCCGAGCATGATCATGCGCGCCACCCAGAAGAAGAGGATCTCGTAGCCGGTCTCCATCAATGTGGTCGGGTAGTAGCGCCGCAGGTCTTCAGTGTCCTCCGGCCAGCCCACGGTCGAAAACGGCCACAGCCCGGATGAGAACCAGGTGTCGAGCACGTCCGGATCTTGCTCGATCTGCTCCGAATCGCAGTGGGCACAGTGCTCCGGTGTCTCCCGCGCCACCGTGATCTCCCCACACTCGCCGCAGTGCC
>CAZJUE010000054.1:0-1991 GCA_964549025.1 uncultured Anaerolineaceae bacterium
GGCGGCGGCTCCTTGATGAAGCCGCGCTCCATGCTGGTTTCGACGATGGCGCGGGCGCGCTTGATCCGGTCATGGGCGCCCTCATACAGGTCTTCACGGGAGATCGTGCTCAGCGCCAGTCCCTGCTCCTGGGCCTTCATGCCAACCGCGGTGGCCACACGGGGGAAGACCTCCCACTCGCTCATCGACGGCAAGATGGCATTTGAGCCCAGCCCCTTCTCCTCGGCGATCAGCGCCAGCTCCTTGGCCGCCGCGATGCACATTTCATCGCTGATTCTGCTGGCGCGCACGTCCAGCACTCCCCGAAAGATGCCAGGGAAGCCTAGCGAGTTGTTGACTTGATTGGGGAAGTCCGACCGTCCGGTCGCAACCACCTTGGCGCCGGCTTCTGCCGCCTCCCACGGCCAGATCTCCGGGACCGGATTGGCGCAGGCGAACACGATCGCCTCCGGTGCCATGACCCGGATATCGTCGGTGACGATCACCGCCGGACCGGGCCTGGAAAGGGCGACCACCGCATCGGCCCCGTGCAGCGCCTCGCGGATGCCACCGGTCCGACCCTCGGCATTGGTGAGCTGGGCGATCTCCCACTTCTGCGGGTAGCGGCCCGCCAGGTCATCGCGCTGGCGGTGCAGAATACCGGTGCTGTCCACCATGATCATGTGTTTGGGATCGACCCCGGCCGCCATCATCAGGCGGGCGGTGCGTATGTTGCTGGCGCCGGCCCCGATCAGCGTGACCTTCACCTGGTCCAACGTTTTGTCCACCAGCTTCAGGGCGTTCAAGAACCCGGCCAGCACCACGGTAGCCGTTCCTTGCTGGTCGTCGTGCCAGACCGGAATCTCAGCTTCTTCCAGCAGCCGATCAAGGATGTCAAAGCACTTGGGCTGCGAGATATCTTCCAGGTTCACCCCGCCGTAGGCTGGTTGCAACCGTAGCACGGTCTCGACGAATTCGTCGGTATTGCTGACGCTCAGGCAAATCGGATGGGCATCCACCCCACCCAAATAGCGGAACAGCAGCGACTTGCCCTCCATCACCGGCAGGGCAGCTTCCGGTCCGATATCGCCCAGGCCCAGTACCCGGGTGCCGTCAGTGACGATGGCAATGGTGTTGCCTTTGTTGGTGTGATCGTAGACCCGCTCGGGAGTGCGCTGGATCTCTTTGCACGGCTCGGCCACCCCCGGCGTGTACCAGATGGCGAAGTCGTCCAGGCTGCGCACCGGGACCTTCAGGTTGATCTCGACCTTCCCCTTGTAGAACGGGTGGAAGCGCATTGCGTCTTTGGCCGGCTGATAGGCACGGGTCTGCAGGAAATCGACTTCTTCTTTGATGGTGAAGCGTTGGGCAATGATTCCGACCGGCTTGTCCCCCTCGGTAACCAAGAGTCGTCGGAAGCCATTGTGGGCCATGACTTCAAGCGCCTCGCGCACCGGGGTGCTGGATTGCACGCTGATGATCGGAGACGACATGATCTCCTTGAGCTTGACCTGCTCGGCATCCAAGCCTTCGCCCAGCAGGCGCCGCAGCACATCGCGCTCGGTGACGATTCCGATTGGGATTCCATTCTCGGCCACAAACACGCTGCCGACGTCCCGCTCCTTCATCAGTTTGGCGGCAGCGTCGCAGGTATCTTCGGGTTTGCAGAAGTACAGCGAGCGCCGCATAAACTCACTCACCGGCGCGTCAAGCTCGATATGTAGCATTGCCATCACCTCGCTACGTCAAGTTCTATTTTAGGAATGCGAAAGCAGGAACAAGCAGGATAAATGCAGTCCGTTGGGTGAACGAATGGCCAGATTCGACGTTGGCGGAAACCGTCAAGGGCCTGCGCCGTTGATGACCCTGTGGGTGGTCTGGACGGAAGCCGCAGAATTCAGCTATCCGCCAGGAGCGTCATGACGGAAATCGCGGTCGATTTCCCGCCAGACGTAGCTGCCCTCCTCATAGAAGTAGGGCAGCCGGCTCAAGGCGGATTTCAGCCGGATGAA
>CAZJUE010000054.1:2091-13729 GCA_964549025.1 uncultured Anaerolineaceae bacterium
CGGGTCGGCCTCCAGCTGCTCGGCTGACCACACCGTGACGCGCTCATCCTCGAACGCCCATGGCTTGATTCGGTAGTCCATGAAGCGTGGTTCGTTGCAGGCGGTTACCGTGGAAACGACCGCAGGCAGCGGCACATCGACGATCTGGTAGCCCCCAGGGATTTCGCGGGTGCCGCGCAGTACCCGGCTTTCGGCATCAAACTCCACGCTGCGGGCGAAGGTGATCTGATGGAAGTCGAGCCACTCGGCCAGGCCGGGAGGCACCTGTCCAGTAGCACCGTCGGACGACTCTTCGCCGCAGAAAACCAGGTCAGCGCCGCCGAGCTTGCGGATTCCCTGTGCCAACGTATAGGTGGTCGCCAGCGTATCGGCGCCGCCCAGGGCCCGGTCGCTCAACAAGTAAATGTGGTGGGCGCCCATTGCCAGGGCCACCGGCAGGTGGTCGGTAAACAGCGGAGGCCCCATCGAAAGGATGTCGATTGTTCCACCGTAACGATCTTTGAACTCCAGCGCCATCTCCAGCGCGTTCATGTCCGGCGGATTCATTTCAGATCTGGCGTTCTCGCGATCCAGCCGCATACTCTCGCGGTCGACCCCGACCTCTTCTGGCTTGGGTACTACCTTCATGCAGACCACGATGCGCAGTTCAGACACTAGGCACCCTCTCTTCAGCAAGCGCACGGGTAATGGCCGGAACTACTTGGGCGGCGTCGCCGACAATGCAGTAGTCGGCAAACTCGAAGATCGGCGCCTCCGGATCGGAATTGATGGCGATCACCGTGTCGGCTTCCAGGATGCCGACCACAAAGTGGAAGGCTCCGCTGACGCCCGCCACCACCGCCACCTTCGGCCGACAGATCACCCCGGTCTGGCCGATCTGCCGTTCGCGCTCGATGTAGCCATCGTCGACCGGAGGACGGGTGGCGCCGACATCTCCTTCCACTAGCTCTGCCAGCCGACGCAGCATATCGAAATCCCCCTCAATCCCGCGCCCGCCGATCACCAGCACCGGGGCTTGGGTCAGATCCACTCCGGCGCCGACCACCGTCTCGACGACCCGGGTATGCAGCGTTTTGGGATCGAGCTTGACCTTCAGCTCGATCACTTCGCCCTGGCGCCCGGCAATTGGCTCGGCCGGCGGAAATACGCCGGGACGTACGGTCGACATCTGTGGGCGGTGAGTGGGTGCCTCGATCAACGCCAGCACGCCGCCGCCGAAGCCGGTCACCTCGCTGACCAATACGCCGCGCTCGGCGTCCAGCCGCAGGTCGGTGCAATCGGCGGTCAGCCCTGCCCGCAGCCGCACCGCTAGCCGACCCAGCAAGTCACGGCCGTTGGGTGTAGCGCCGGCCAGAAATATGCTCGGCTTGCCTTTCAGGATGGCCTCATACACCACTTGCCCGTAAGCATCGATGGTGTAATCGGTCAGCCGCGGGTGGTCGGCGATCCAGACCTGGTCGGCGCCGTGGGCGACGACATGCTCGGAGAGCTGGCCGATCTGGTGGCCGAGCAGCAAGCCGACCAGGGTCCAACCGGATTCATCGGCCATGCGCCGGCCGTGCGCCAGCAGCTCAAGCCCCACTCCTTCTAGCTGGCCGTCGGCCTGCCCGAGGAAGACCCAGATGGCCTTCTGTTCCTCGTCGATTCCGTAGTGAGACTGCACTTTCATGCGTCGGTTCCCTTGGCCAGTGCGTCAGCCGCTAGTTCGGCCACGTCCATGACTTCGAGTTCCAGCCGCTCCGCCTTGACGCTGTCTTCCAGGCAGGCGATGCAGGATGGGCAGGCGGTAACCATCACACTGGCGCCGGCCTCGACCGCCTCCCGCACCCGGAGATCCGAGAAGCGCTGACCGGCTTCGGTCTCCAGCCACATGCGGCCGCCGCCACCGCCGCAACACAGGCTGTCGATGCCGGTATGCCGCATCTCGACCCGCTGCATTGCGGGAATGGCGTCTAACACCTGCCTTGGCGCCTCGTATTCGCCGTTGGCGCGCCCCAGCAGGCAAGGATCGTGGAAAGTGGCAGTGATCCCCTCGGCCGCACTGAATTTCAGCCGCCCCTCGGCGACCAGCTCTGCCAGCAGCTGGGTGTAATGCTGGATCTCGATCTGGTCTTGGAGCTCCGGATAGTGGTTGACAAACACGTCGTAGCAGTGCGGCGACACCACGACCATCTTCTGCACGCCGCGTTCCATGAAGCGGTCGGTAGCTTTGGCCGCCACCTCGTCGAAGTACGGCCGGTGGCCCATGCTGAGCACCGATTCGCCGCAGCACGGCTCGTCGTCCCCCAGCACGCCATAGCTGATGCCGGCCCGATCGAGCAGCGCCACCACCGAGCGGGCTACGTTCTGGGCCCGCCGGTCGTAGGAGGAGGTGCAGCCGATGTACAGCAGATACTCGTGCAGCTCCGGATCAAAAGCCGCCGGACGGCCGTTCTTGGACCATTGGCTGCGCTGTGAGGGTGGTTGGAACCAGGGGTTGTTGTTCCAATACACTGACCACAACACCGACGGCAACCCGCCGGGGACCTCGCGCCGTTCCCAGGCGACTTGGCGCAGGGAGCGAAAGACATCGGCGATCGGCACGCCGCGCGGGCAGTAAGCTTCACACTGGCTGCAGGCAGTACACAGCCAGAGGTCGTTGTCTTCTTCGAACAGTCCGACCTGCGCCCGCCGCATCATGCTGCGCACGCTGAGCGGTTGCTCGCGCACCGTGCCCCATGGGCAGGTGGCGGTGCAGACACCGCACTGGTAGCAGGGCGCCACCGCACCGTCGGTCAGCTCAAGTAGCTGTTCCCATAGCGCGTCGTCCAGCACCACCGCCTCGCCTTCCGGAAGTAGAACCTCGACCTGCTCTAACTCGACGTTCGACCCCCCATCCACGGTGTCAGCGCTCGGCTCCAGCTCCGCATCGGGGGCGCTTTGCTCCAGCTCGGGTGTGGTGGTTGGTGTCTCTTCGCTCATGCTGGTTCGGCCTCCAGCGCAGCCTCCTGCTGCTGGCGCGCGTATTCACGGATCACATCGTCCATCTCTTGGATCTTGGCCGCGAACTCCTTGCCTTCTGCTGCCGAGATCCACTCCAGCTGGAATCGCTCCGGGTCGACCCCCTTGCGCTCGTACTTGCGCTTCCAGTGCTTGAAGCGTTTCCAGGTCTGCTGGTTGGCGTAGTTGTAGTGGCAGTCGGAGCCGGTCTCGGTCAGCCGACAGCCGGTCACCAACACCGCGCCGGCGCCCTTTTCGAAGGAGCGGGCAATGAAGTCCTCTTCCAGCCGGGCCGAGCACATGGTGCGGATCAGCCGGGCGGAGGTCGGATACTGGCGCTTCTCGATCCCGGCCAGATCGGCGCCGGCGTATGAGCACCAGTTGCAGGCGAACACCATGCATTTCTCTTCCGGCTTGTCGGCCAGCGCCGCGTCGATCTGGGCCATGATCTGCGCCTTGGTGAAGTACGGCATGTCGATCGCTTCGAAGTTGCACTCGGCGGTGCAATTGCCGCAGGACATGCAGGCCGCCTCGTGGATGATGATGCTGCCGTCCTTGACCGGGCCGACCTGCTCGATGGCGCCGAATGGACACACCTTGACGCAGCGCATGCATGCGATGCATAGCTCCAGGTCCACCTGGGCGGTCAGCGGCTCTTTCTCGATGTGGTCCTTGGAGAGCAGCGCGCCGGCTTTAGCGGCGGTGGCCATCGCCTGGGCCATCGACTCACGTACGTCTTTGGCGCCCTGTGAAGTGCCCGCCAGGTAGACGCCCTGGACCGCGGTTTCGGCCGGTCCAAGCTTGGGGTGCAACTCCATCAGGAAGCCGTCCTCGCTCTTGGCTAGCTTCAACTGCTCGGCGGCCACCGAGTCGACCGGCCGCAGGCCCACCACCAGCACGATCAGGTCGGTCGGGATCTTCACTTTGCGCCCGATCAGGTGGTCGTAGAACTCGACGTAGCTGCCCTCAGCCTTGACCACTTCCTCCGGCGTGTGGTCCGGGTCGTAGCGGAAGAATTGCACGCCGGCCGCCATGGCCTGCTCGTAGAGCTCCTCGGCCTGCCGGGAGTAGGTCCGGATATCCTTGTACAGCACCCGCACCTTCTTGCCCATCTGTCGCAGCTTCAGCGCCTGACCGATCATGGATGTGCAGCAGTAGCGCGAGCAGCCCATCTGCTCGCTGCGCGATCCAACACAGCCGATAAAAGTGACCGTCTCGATCGCCTCTTCCGGACCGCCCTTTGCGAGGATGCGTTCCAGCTCGAGATTGGTGATTGTTCCGGCGGTGATCTTGGCGCCGTTGCTCCACAGTCCCTTCTCTGGAGGCTCGTAGGGAGCGGATCCGGTGGCCACGATCACGGCCCCAACCTTCAGCTGCTTGCCGTCGCTCAGCGTGGCTACGAAGTTGCCCACTACGCCGCTGATCTCTTCTACGGTGGTTTCCAGATGCAGCTTCACCCGGGCTTTCTTGAGCTGCTTGGTCTGGGCCTCGATCAGGTCCTGCGGATCCAGCTTGGCGGGGGAGATGTCGTGCAGCTGGTTGAGCAAGCCGCCGAGCTTGTCGGATTTCTCCACCAGATGGGTTCGAATGCCTTGCCGGGCGACCGCAGTCGCGGCGGTCATCCCGCCGATGCCGCCGCCGATCACCAGCGCAGCCCGGGTGAGCGGCAGCTCGGAGGACTCCAACGGCTCCAGCAGCCGGGCCTTCTCAACGCTCATCCACACCATGTCCATGGCTTTGAGCGTGGCGGATTCCTTGTCGTACTTGTGCACCCACGAATCCATGTTGCGGATGTTCGACATCTCGAGCAAATAGGGATTCAGGCCGGCCCGCTGCATGACTCCGCGGAAGATCTTCTCGTGGGTCTTGGGCGAACAAGCAGCGATCACCACCCGGGTGATCTGGTGCTCGCGGATGGCGTCTTCAATCTCCTGCTGGGTGTTGCCGGCGCAGGAGAACATCTGATGCGAGGCATAGACGACGTCCGGCAGGCGTTCGGCGTAATCCACCACCTGCTCGACGTCCACCACCCCGGCGATGTTGCTGCCGCAGTGGCAGACGAACACGCCCACCCGCGGCTCTTCGATGCCTTGCATTGGTTCGACTTCGGCCACCACCGGCTCGTAGCGGTCGGTCAAATGGCTGAGCGCAAGGGCGGCTGCCCCGCTGCCTTCGGCCACGCTGTCGGGAATGTCTTTGGGTCCGCTGGCGCAGCCGGCAGCGTAGACTCCGGGGCGGGTGGTGGTCACCAGGCCACCGATGTCTTCGGTAGCCAACAAGAAACCATCGACGTCGGTTTCGATACCCAATGCGTCCGCCAGGCGCCCCAGGCTGGCTGGCGGAGTAACCGCGGTAGCCAGCACCACCATGTCGTATTCGTCGACCGTGCGTTTGGCGAGCTCGGTGGACTCATAGGTCACCTGCACCCGCCCGTTTCCGTTGCCGTGGATGTTGGATGGTCGGCCACGCACGAACTTGGCGCCCATTTCATCGGTTCGGGTCCAGAAGCCGTCGAAGCCCTTGCCGTAGGCCCGCACGTCCATGTAGAGCACGGTTACGTCATCGATCCCGTGGTCGATGGCCTGGTAGGCGTGCTTGATCGAGTACATGCAGCAGAAGCGGGAGCAGTACTTGAAGAAGCGCCGATCCCGCGAGCCCACGCACAGAACAAACAGGATGTTGTCCGGGTGCTTACCGTCGGAGGGGCGAACGATCTCGCCGCCGGTCGGCCCGGCGGAATTGACCAGCCGCTCGAACTCGAGCGCGGTCAGGATGTCCGGATGCCCGCCGAAGCCGTATTCCGGCATGCCGCGCGGATCGAAGCTGTCGTATCCAATGGCCACCACCACCGATCCGACCCGACGGGTGACGGTCTGTTCGCGGGGCAACATGAAGTCGATGCAGCCCGGAAGGCAGGCGGTGCTGCAGTGATCACAGGGCAGGTAGTTGGGCGGATCGTTGAGACAGTTGTCGATGTCGATCAGGTAGGGACCCGGAACTGCCTGTGGAATTGGGGTGTAGATCGCCTTGCGGGCAGCCATGCCGGAGTCGTACTCGTTGGGCAATACCACCGGACAGGCGGCTACGCAGTCATCGCATCGAGTGCACTCATCGGTCACGAAGCGGGTTTTTTGGCGGATCTGCGCAGTGAAGTCGCCCGGCTCGCCCTCCAGCCCGACCACCTCAGAGAGCGCCATGATTTCGATGTTGGGGTGCAGATCGACTTCCGACATCTTGGGCGCCTCGATGCATATCGAGCAATCCAGCGTGGGGAAGTTCTTATCCAGCACCGCCATCTTGCCGCCAATGGTGGCTTCCTTTTCGACCAGGATCACGCGGGCGCCGGCCTCGGCCAGGTCGAGCGAGGCCTGGATGCCGGCAATCCCGCCGCCGATGACGAGGATCGAATCGCTCATGGGGTCGGCTCCGGTTGCTGAGCTTCAGCGAAGTCCCTGTGGGGCTGTGCGTATTGGTAGCCCGCTTCAAAAGCTTTCATATTCAACGGGACGAACTTCTCTTTCACCGAACTCCTGATGGTTTCCTCCATCGATTCACGGCTCACCAGATCGGTGGCAGCGGTGAAGAAGCCCAACATGACTACGTTGGCTACGATCCGGCGCCCCAGCTCTTCGGCCAGACGGGTGGCCGGGATGCGCAGCGGATTGTCTTCGTCGAAGGGCGTGACCAGGTCCTCGTCGATCAGCACCTGTGCCTCCGGTTTGGCTTGCGGCCGGAATTTGGTGTAAGCCTCCTGGGAGAGCGCCACCAGGATGTCGGCATTTTGCACAAACGGATAATCGATCGGCCGATCGGAGACCACGATATTAGAACTGGAGGCGCCGCCGCGGGCCTCCGGCCCGTAGGCTTGCGTCATGGCCGCTTCCATGCCCTCGAAGATCGAACAACATTTCCCGACGATGTAACCGGCCAGCACCACCCCCTGCCCGCCGAAGCCTGAGATTTTGATTTCCTGCCTCATTGTGCAGCCTCCAGCTGTACCGGCTGATACGCTCGCTGATCACGGTCGACCATTCGGCCAACATAGATCGGTCGCTCCTCACGCAGGTCGATCTCTAGCTGTCGCATATCGACCTTCGGGTCGACCACACAGCGCTCACGGTACAGCCGCATCTCGTCCAGGCCCTCGTTGATGTTGTTGGACTTGCCGAATCCGATTGGGCAGGGAGCGAGCACCTCGATAAAGCTGAAGCCCGGTTTCCCGAAGGTGTACAGGATGTCTTCCAGGATCTGCCGGACGTGGATGGTGGTCCAGCGTGAGACGAAACCCGCCCCCGCCGCGGCCAACAGATAAGGCAGGTTGAATGGCAGCTCGGGATTGCCGTATGGCGTTGTGGTGCTGCGTGCGCCGCAGGGGGTGGTCGGTCCGAACTGTCCGCCGGTCATACCGTAATTGAAGTTGTTGACACAGATCACCTTGAGGTCGACGTTGCGGCGGGCGGCGTGGATCAAGTGATTGCCGCCGATGGCCGCCAGGTCGCCATCGCCGCTGAACACCGTGACCAGCAGTTCAGGGTTGGCTAGCTTCAGGCCGGTGGCGAATGGAATCGGGCGCCCGTGGGTGGTGTGGTACGAGTCGAGATCCATGTAGCCGGCCACCCGCCCGGTGCAACCGATCCCCGAGACCACCACGTGGTTGTCGATCGGCGCATCGAACTCCAGGATGGCCTTAGCGTAGCAGCGCATCACGATGCCGATGCCGCAGCCCGGGCACCAGATATGCGGCATGCGATCGGCCCGGATCAGATCGTCGAGCGGGTGCTTTTCAGCGACGACGGCGGTTGCCATTGCCGGCTACCTCCTTGATCTTTTCCAGCATCGGCGCCGGAGGCATCATCATTCCACCGGCGTGGAAAACGCCAGCTACCGGTTGCCTGACCAGTCGCTCGACCTCCAGAGCGATCTGCCCCAGGTTCATCTCCGCCACCACAAAGGCGTCGGCCTGCTGAGCCAGCTCGAGGATCAGCTCTTCCGGGAACGGCCAGATTGAGATCAACCGGAGATACCCGACCGGGATGCCCGCTGCCCGCGCCTCATCCACTGCTCGTCGAGCGGACCTAGCAGTGGCGCCGAAGGAGATCAACACGATTCGGGCGTCCTCCAGATAGCGCTGCTCGGTGATGATCAGGTCGTCGGCGTTGCGCTTGATTTTGTTTACAAGGCGGGTCACCAGCCGCTGGTGGTTGTCCGCTGTTAGATCCGGATAGCCGCGTTCATCGTGGGTGAGACCAGAGATATGGATCTTGTAGCCTTCCCCAGCGAACGCCATCGGCGGCACCAGATCCTCATCCGGCGCTTCAAACGGTTTGAACCGTCCATTGGTGGATTCGCCGTTGGGCGACTTGCTGGGGCGCTTGCGCTTCCAGACCGGGATCTCGTCCAGCGTAGGGATCACCACCCGTTCGACCATGTGGCCCACCACCTCATCCGACATCAGCAGCACCGGCAAGCGGTAGCGATCGGCCACGTTGAAGCAGTGGATGGTCAGGTCGAAGATTTCCTGCGGTGAGCACGGCGCGTAGGCGACGATGCCGTAGTCGCCGTGCGAACCCCAGCGGGCCTGCATGATGTCGGACTGGCCTGGGGCGGTGGGCAGGCCGGTGGAGGGAGAGCCGCGCTGGATGTTCACCACCACGCAGGGTGTCTCCATCATCACGCCCAGGCCGATGTTCTCCATCATCAGGCTGAAGCCCGGCCCGGAGGTGGCGGTCATGGCGCGGGTGCCGGCCGACGAGGCTCCCAGGATGGCGGCCATCGAGGCCAGCTCGTCTTCCATCTGGACGTAAACTCCATCCACCTCCGGCAGCCGCAGCGACAACCGCTCGGCCACTTCGGTGGAAGGCGTAATCGGGTAGCCGGCGAAGAACCGGCAGCCGGCGGCGATCGCCCCTTCGGCGCAGGCATGGTCGCCATGCATGAAGTGCTGGCCGGTCAGGATGCGTCGATCAGTCATCAATCACCGCCAGGGTGAAGATGGCGAATTCCGGACAGACCAGCGAGCAGAATTCGCAGTGCACGCAGGCACCTTCCTTGCCGGCCACCACCTCCGGATAGTGGTAGCCCTTGGCGTTGATCTGCTCGGAGGTGTACAGCACCTCCTCCGGACAGAACTCTACGCAGAGCTCACACCCCTTGCATCGCTCGGGAATGATGTAGACCTGACCGTGAGGGGTGCTGACCTGCTCGAGGTCGATCGGGACGCGTGCGAATACTTGCATAGGCGTATCACTCCGCGAAAACAAAAGCCCGACCTCCGAGGAAGTCGGGCGACCTGGTTGTTTCGAGCATCTCCCCCATTGTGGAACGGGAGATCATGTCTCATCCTTTATCTGTGCAGTGATGATCCTCAGTTGCTGGCGGCTTGCATACGGCAAGCCAACAGGCAACACAACGACCTGACTCTCACCTCCTCACATCCCCGCCAGGCACGTGCAGCCCACCCCTAACAAATAGGGTCCAATAGGTACGAATGGGCGCTGTAAGGAAATCCTATTGCGACAGATTAATCGGATTCAAGTGACATCTATCACGCCGGTAGGCGATTCAAGGCGCACGAATGCGCCGTGCATCACAATCGACGCCGGCGAACGATCACCGCGTGGGGACGCACTTGCCTTTCGCAGGGCCGAGGTCAGCCCGGCCAATCCCGCAGCATGCGAGCGCTCTCCTCCGAATGCTCGGTTTCGTCTCGCACCATATCCTCCAGCTGGACGACCAGCCCTTTGTCGCCGAATTCGTCCGCCTCGGCCGCTCGCTGCGTGTAGTCCTTGATCGCCTGCTGCTCTGCCGCATGCACCTGCTCTAGCATCTGGCGATTGGAGCTGGCCGCCGGAACCGGTCGCGGTTTGGTGGTCGGCTCGCCGTCCAGCGCTACGATCTTGTTGGCCAGGAATTGGGCGTGCATCTGTTCGTCCGCCACTTCGGCCAGGAAGAACGCAGAGAGCTCCGGTCGGTAGGGTCCAGTGGCCTTGGCGGCGTAGGTGATGTACTGGATGATCGCGCTCAACTCACCTGCCAGGTCTTGATTGAGGTGGTCAATCATCTTCTGCTTATCCATGCTTGTGGCTCCTCTTGTATCGACGGTTTGCGTCAGTGGCCGGAATCCATCCGACCGCTTCGATCCTGCGCGTTGGGCATGCGCAGCCTGTCACGGCTTCGGGCTTCGATCTTCCTCCCGGTTGGACGGTTTTGAGGGTGGTGTGCCCTGCGAAGCTTGCCCTAGTTCGCCGCGCCATCGAATTCGCCGTACATCGCGCCGGGCGTCAGCACGGCTGGATAGCGCTCTCGTAGCCGGGCACGCACCTGGTAGCACATGTGGCAGGCGTCGGCATAGTCAGGACTGGGTGAGATTTGATGGCGGCGGGCGAGTTCCGCCGGCCCACCGCGCAGCAGCGGCCCGGCGATCGGATGGGAGTCCGGCTGGTAGCGTTCGCAGATTTCTGCCAGCGGGATTTGGAACAGATTTCCCAGCGAGATCCCCTGGCAGAGGTGCAAGTTTCCAAACGGATCCACGTGCACCCGCCCAGGATCGCGCAGATCCTCGAAGGGACACTCCTCAAATCGCTTGGCGGGATGCAGCTGCGCCCGAGCGGTCAGTTCCGCCGCGGCTCGGCCACGATACATCACCTGCGAATTGCCGGAGGGCAACTGTCCGACCGCATGGGTGGCGCTATCCTCCGGCTGGGCGATGCAGATGGCTCCAAATGGGATGCCCAGTCGCTTGGCGGCCGCTTCAGCGTGCTGTGCGCGCTGCGCTTGCTGATCGCTCCAGTGGTACAGGTCGCTGCTGACGGATAGATCCTGCACCAACCCACCCAACGGGCGCAGCCACTCCATGGCATCGGCCTCGCTGGTGGCCCAATACCCGTTCGACACCACGCCAACCTGAAAGCCTAGGCGGGCCGCTTGCCGCACACCTTTGAGCAGGATCGGGTAATACAGGAATGGCTCGCCGCCTTCGAAGTAGATCCACTCGAGCGAGCCGAGTTCCTGAGCCTGGCCGAGGATCTGCCAGATCTGGTGGGTGCTTATCACTCCGGTCTGCCAGGGACTGCCCCAGACGAAGCAATGATCGCACTCCAGGTTGCACTTGTAGGTTAGCAGCAGGTGCAGGCCGGTGAGCTTCATGCCTCGATCATAACGAGGCCTCCGCTGTAGCGTGTCACCCATCTCTCGGCTTTCTGTCCTGATTGGCAGCTGCCCGAGGATTGGCCGTAACGTTCGCGTCGCGCCCGATTGTCAGACTGTGGTCGTATGGAGAGCAGCGTTGCGATTCCCAAGTTGAACAGCGCCGTACTAGCTGGCGTGGTCTGCGGCGTGGTTGGATTGCTAGTGTTCCTCACCATTCACAATTTCTGGATCCGACCGATCTGGTTCATCGCGCCCATGGGCGTACTCATCGCCGGCGCAGGCGGAGCGGCGGTAGGCTGGGCTTACACTGAGCTGTTACCGTCCCTGCCGGAAAGGCCATGGACGGCGTTGGCTCTGATCGGATTGATCGGCGCGAGCCTGTTGCCATCGGTAATCCTGGCTGAACTGCGCCAGCCGCTTTTCGAAGGGATGACTGCAGAAACTGCAGTGCTGCGAGGCAGTGTCGGCCGGGCGGTCTTCGTTTTTGTGGCAGAACTCTTGGTTACTGCGG
>CAZJUE010000055.1:0-6309 GCA_964549025.1 uncultured Anaerolineaceae bacterium
TGGCAAACGTTGAAGCGAGCGAGAGCCGCAGCGCGATCAGCGTGGTGGGGGAGCATTTGGACCAGATGCTGGGGGACGAGCAGGTGTTCGCCCACCTGGGTCGGGGCCAGGAACCGCAGAGCGGGCACTATTGGCTGGCCGACGATCGGCCAGGTGGACGGCGCGCCGATCCAGCATCGCCCGATGAGACTGCGGAAGCTCAGTCTCAACGGGACTTCGCCAACGCTCAGTCCCACGCGGATCTCGCTAACGCTCAATCCCTCAGGCACTTCGCTCACGCTCAGGAGATAGCGCTGCCGCTGGCAGACCGGGTCGAAGGGTTGGTGCTTGAAGCGCTCCGCTCGACGGAGAGCCTGCTGGCAGACGAATTGGACGCCGAGCTGTGCCTGCAATTGCCCGGTCTGCTCACCCCCGACAGGCGATATCTAATGGCTTGCCTGCAATCCTACGCGCTGCGCAGCGCTGACGACCGCCGCTGGCGGCTGCGTCCCGAGGATCAGCCGGATGCGCGCGCCGCCGATCGATCGGAGATCGCCGACCTGTTGGTTAGCCTGGGTGACCGATTAGGCTTCGAGGTTCGGGAGGACGGATTGGTCTATTGGGAAGATCCGCGGGATGGCACCCGGCTGGTCTTCAGCATCCACGAGACGGCACGCTTTGGTCCGGTAACCGCCAACCAGCGGGCCAATCCGAGTCAAGCGCTGGTGATTCCCGGCGGCCGCGGCGCGCTGATCGCCGAGAAAGCCCGTCGCAACCCACTGTTGCAGACCTGGCTGGAGTCACCGCCGACGATCCTTAAGTTTCGTCACGTTCGTCGACTGGTCGAAGACACCACGCTGGAGCGTAGCAACCTGGCCGAGCGCCTGACGCTGGACCCGCCTGGCCCGGAGGATCCCCAACTGCCGCTGCTCTAGCCTGCGTACGGGCAAATCCCAGCCTGGAGCAGCATTTGCAGCAGGGGGGCTGACGATCAGGGAGTCGGAGTCGGAGTGGGCGTTTCGCTGGGGGTGGCGCTGGCGGTCGGCGTGCTGGTCGGCGTGGGAGTGAAGGTCGGCGTGGGGGTGAAAGTCGGCGTGGGAGTGGGAGTCGGCAGCGCCAGATTGAGGTGCAACCGGTAGGTAGCCAGGCCTCCGCGCTTGCTGCGTACCCCGAGCCGGAGCGAGATCGGCCCGTTTGGAATCGATTGAGGATCCCATTCGAATAACAGGTCCGGTTGCTCGACCGGATCTTCGCTGCGGGCCAGATCGGGCCAGAAGCTAGGGTCGGAGCCAACCCCGTACTCGAGGATCCAATCCTGGAAGTCGCCGGTGGCAGATGCTCGCCCGGTAACCGCGATCGGACTGGAGCTCAGTATCGATCCTTGCAGCGGGGAGGTAATGGTCAGGATCGGGCGCGGGCTGTTCGGCCCGCAGGTTTCGCTGGGGATGAAAAACAGCTGCTCCGGCTCCTCGAAACCCATGCGCTCAGCCCAAGCCTGGCCATCGTCGGATTCCTCGATCCACTTTCTGCCCCACTCATCTTCGACAGACAGGCCAAGCTTTTCCACCGCGAAATCGGGACACTCGGCGCTGGCCAGCTCCAGCGAATAGCTGTCGATCCAGGTCTGTCTCCATAAGTCCAGCTCTTTGGGCAGCGGCGGCTGGTCGGCGGCGAAGAACTCGACCCGATGCGCTGGACACCATTCCGAGGGCTCGGCACCGGAGACGGCACAGATCGGGCGCTCGATGATATCAGCCGGGCGGGTGAAGCTGGTGGGGCGGCCGCCGGCCAGCCGGTCGATGGCCAGCTGCATGAATTCATTCCAGATCGGAGCCGCGCCGGTGACCCCGGAGGTGTCTTTCAACGGGGTGTAGTCGGCGTTGCCGACCCACACCCCCACCGCCAGGTCGGCGGTGTAGCCCAGGGTCCAGTTGTCGCGGACTTCTTCGTCGCCGCTGGTGCCGGTCTTGACCGCCGCCGGGAAGGGCAACAGCAGTGGGGAGTTCGGGCCGAAGGCCGGCGTGCGGGCGGTGTTGTCGGATAGGATGGAGGTGATCAGGAAGGCATGCGCCTCCCGAACCACCCGCTGTCCGTCCGGCGGCTGATATTCATAGACCACCTCGCCGGCTTGATCCTCGATGCGGGTGATGGCCACCGGCGGGATGCGCACGCCCCGGTTGGCGAACACCGAAAACGCGCCGGTCATCTCCAGCAGCGAAACCTCGCCGCCTCCCAGGGTCAATGAGATACCGTAATCGCCGTTCTGGGTGAGCGATTCCACGCCCAACCGGTTAGCGAAGGCGATGAAACCCTCCTGTTGTAGGGTCAGTGGATCATCATAGATGCCGACGAATTCCAGTGTTTTGACCGCCGGGATATTGTAGGAACTGGCCAGGGCGCCGCGAGCCAAAACCGGTCCGTGGAACCGGCGGTCATAATTGCGTGGGGTGTAAAACTCTTCGGGGTCACGGGGATCCGGGTAGGGTGGGAATTCGGATTCCACGTCCCAGATCAAGGTAGCCGGCGTCCAGCCTTTCTCAAACGCAGCCGCGTACACCAGCGGTTTGATCGATGAACCCGGCTGGCGGGTGGGCGAGGTGGCCATGTTGACCTGCCCGTCGATCTCCTCGTTGTTGAAGTCCGCCGAACCGACCATTGCCAGGATCTCACCGGTGCCCGGGCGTATGGCAACCAGCGCCCCGTTGCTTACCTCGTTCTCCGCCAATTCTGCCAGCTGATCGCGCACGATCTGTTCGGCGGCCGCCTGCAGCTGCGGGTCCAGGGTGGTATACACCGAGAACCCCGAACGATAGATGGTCTGCGGATCGTACAACTGCTCCAACTCTGAACGAACGTGGGTCACCCAATGCGGGAAATTGATTTGCACATCCGGCGGTTGGAACTCGTACTCCGTAAGTTCTGCCGAGGCGGCCCCGGCCATCTCCGGCGTGATGCACAGCGGCTGCTGAGCATTGCTCACGAAGATGCAGCCCTGTTCGGTGCTGGCGTTGACCATCAGCACCAGCACCTGGCGCTGCCGATCGAGGGTGGCCTCGCGATTCTCGAAGACGTCGTACACTGAGGGCGCCTGCACCAGTCCGGCCAGGAATGAGGCCTGGCCCAAAGTCAGGCTATCCGCCGAGGTGTCGAAGTAGGTCTGCGCAGCTGCCTCCACACCGTAAGCCAGCTGACCGTAATAAAACTGGTTCAGATACAGCTCCAGGATCTCGTCTTTGGTGTAGCGTCGAGCGATCTCTGCCGCCAGCATGATCTCGCGAATTTTGCGCAGCGCCGTCCGCTGCGAAGCTTCTTCCGGCGACAGCAGCAGGCTGCGGGCGATCTGCTGGGTGATCGTGGAGGCGCCGGAAGCGATCTCACCGGCCTGCAGGTTCTGCCAGATGGCCCGCACCAGCGCGGCCGGATCGAAGCCGGGATTGCTGTAGAAGCCGGCATCTTCGGTGGCGATCGTTGCGGCCACCATGTAAGGCGAGACGCGCTCCAGCGGTACGTAGGTGCGACGGCCGGCCTGCGGATCCAGGATCTCGTACAGTCGGTTGCCGTCGCGGTCCAGGATCTGGGTGGTTTCGAACTGTGCCGCGTGCTGCTGCAAGTCCTCGACCGAGGGCAGGGTGGAGGCCAGCGCGTAGTACTGGTACAGGCCGAAAGAGGCCAACCCGATCACCACCGCAATCACCGCAAACAAACCCAAGATGGCCATCCGTAGCAGACAACCGCCGACGCCGCCGCGACTCGGCGGCCCATCATCTTGCCAAACTTGCACGAAGGCTGCTGGCCCGACCCGGGTGGCGCCCAGATCGCGTTCTGGCACGCGCTGGGGGAGGTCTTCCGCCAGCGGCGGGGCCTCACTGCTCACCGTGGTATCCGGGCTGTGGCTGGGGGCGGTCGTACCGTCACCGATTTCGTGCTGCTCGGGCTGTTGCTCGCTGGACTCGAACGGAGGGATCGGCTGGTCCTCAGCGAAGGGCGGCGCCGAGGGGTCGTCATCGAAACTCTCGGCCATCCAACCGCCGGTCAGGCCAGGGGAGCCGGTGGGGTGGCGATGTGGGATGGGTTCGGTGGGCTCAGCCTCACCGGCAATCAACCGGCGCAGCTGCTGGCCGGGATCCGGCGCATCGTCCGCATCGTCATCGGGACCGGACGCGATGTGTTCCGGTTTATCCGCCGCTGCCTGAGGATCGATCGGTTGGTCGCCGGCGTTTGCCGCTTGGGTGGAATCCTGGTGCTCGGGTTCGGCGTCTTCACCGGCAGGCCGCTCGGCGTTTTCGTGCGGCTCGTCCAACATGGGGCGGGATTATAGCACGCAGCCGAAAGCCGGCTTAATCACACTTATGTTAGATTCTGTCGGGCAGCTCTTGGGGGAAACAAACAAAGAAATCCGTGGTTATGTAAAGTTTATCTGGGGCTTACGGTTTCGCTGAATCCGCAGGCGATGTCTCTGGCAGGCTGAGCACCAGCAGCCCCCAGCGACCCTTCATCACGACCTTATCGTCCTGGTTCAGCACCCGCACCTCCAGGTCCACCCGGCCGCCGTTGAGCCGAGGCATCGGCTTGAGCTCCACCACCTCCAGCACCGCGTGCACCGTATCGCCGATGAACACAGGTTGGCTGAAACGCCAGTCCCCGATATCGCGCCAGGCGATCACCGTGCCTTCCATCATGCCGGTGCGGAACGACAGGCCGGAAGCCACCGAGAGCACCAGCAACCCGTGCGCTACCCGCTGCTCGTAAAACGACTCGCTCGAGTAGGCTGCGTCGGTATGGATCGAGTTGAAATCACCCGACACGCCGGCGAAATTGACCACGTCGGCTTCGGTGATGGTCCGGGCGGCGGTGGTCATCTGCAAACCGATTTTGAACTCCTCGTAGTACAACCCCCGGCGTGCCTCCATCTCGATCTCCTGTTCAGACGGTGCGATTGTAATGGAGGCGCTTCGACCCCGACAGCAGACTTTGACCTGCCACCACACACTCGTACAATCTCAGTGTGCGTGAATGGGAGCTTCAGGCCGGTGATCCGCTCTCGCTGGTGATTGCGGCCGATGCGCGGGTCAGCAGCTCCAGCTACATCGACGATCAGATCTGGGAATTGCGCCTGGGGGGAGGCGAGCCGAGCGCGCTGGCATTGGAAACCACCTATGGGTTGCGGGCGCGCAGCATGCGCATCTTCCCCGGATTCCGACTCGGCGATGAAACGCTGCTGGCTCCCGAGCAATATCATCAGTCTCCACAACTGCTGGCGTTTTTGCCAAACTACTTGCGGCTGAGCTTCGAGCCCTACCCGGGCCTGGAAGTGGTCGCCGAATACTGGGTACCGGAATCCAACCTGGTGGGCGGGCGTTTCAGTTTGCGTAACAGCTCGGATGACACGCTGCAGCCCTCGATGCTGCTGCACGCGGTGCTGCGGCCCGGTGAAGGTGGGCAGTCTATGAGCAGCACGCCGCGTCAGGGGGCGATGGTGCTGCAGGGTGCCAGCGCCAATCTGGTGCCTCTGGTGTTCTTGGCCGGAGGGGCGCAAGCCGCCATCGCACCTTACCCGGGCCTGATGGTGCGACCGATCCTGGAGCCGGAGGCCAGCGAAGAGTTTGCCTGGTCACACGCCGCAGCCGGCCAATTGGGCGAATCGTTTGAGCTGGCCCGCGGCTTGATCACCCGCAACTGGGATGCCGAACTAGCCCGGGTGGAGCAGCTGAACGCTGGTTGGGTGGATCTGGAGACCGGCGATCCGGACTGGGACGTGACGCTGGCCATGACACAGAAAGCGTCGCTGGCCGCATTTGTCGGCTCGACGGCGGACCGGCCGCGACCAACCCCTGTGCTGATCCGTGCCCCGAATTCGGGGTACGCCGCACAGCCGGACGGCCGCCATCATGGGGCGGGCTGGGATGGCAGCAGCGCTGGTGAAGCCTACCTGCACCTGGGCCAGATCCTGCCCAGCGCGCCGGAGCTGGCCAAAGGGTTGGTGTTGGACTTCCTTGCGGCGCAGGCGCCGGACGGCTCCATCGATGCCCGACCGGGCCCAGGCGGCCAGCGCAGCGGCTGGCTGTGTGCTCCGCTGCTGAGCACCTTGGCGCTGCGCGTCTTCCAGCATACCGAAGACCTTGAATTCCTGGAGCAGGTGTATACCAGGTTGGTCAACTACGTCGAGCCGTGGTTCGCCAAAGAGCATGACCGCGATCAGGACGGTCATCCGGAGTGGGACCACCTGCCACATTCGGGAATCGACAGCTGGCCAGCCTTCGACCAATGGAACGATTGGGGGCAAGGGCTGGACATCAGCTGCGCAGAGACCCCCGATCTGGCCAGCTATCT
>CAZJUE010000055.1:6409-13668 GCA_964549025.1 uncultured Anaerolineaceae bacterium
TTCGATCCTCCAGAGCGGGTCCTGGCCCGCGCTCGGGGGCCGGTGGACGCCAAGCCCAAGCTGCATGTTTTCATCCATGGAAAGGGACGCACCAGCCGAAAGCGGGTCGAGCGGTTGACGCAGCGCAAGTTTCACTGGTTTGCCGGAATCGGTAGTGTCACCACCCCGCGCAGCTACAGCCAAATCGACCGGATCGAAGTGAGCGGTCTGGACAAGGCTTTTGAGCTGGAGCTGAGCACGCCGGGCTTCGATCGGCGCCATCAAACCGGGTTGCTCCCACTCTGGGCCGGCGCACCAGGCCCTCGCCGGGCCGCCAAGCTGATCGATCGGAGCCTGCTGCTTCCCGAGGCGTTTTGGCGCAAACATGGCGTTCCGTGCGCTCCAGCCGACGATCCGGCCTACGCCGCTGATCGGGTGGCCACTGTCTGGATGCGGTGGAACACCATGATCGGTGAGGGACTGGTGGACTACGGTTATTTGCAGCAGGCGGCCGAACTGGTGGAGCGTCTGATGCAAGCCTGCATCTCCAACTTGAAGCACGAAGGGTGCTTTCGCCGGGCGTACTATGCCGACGGGCGCGGCGGAATCGGTGAGCGCGACCACCTAGCCGGTGTGGCGCCGCTGGGCCTGTTGCTGTACGTGTTGGGCGTGCGCCTGATCTCGCCCGACAAGGTCGCCCTGCGCGGCACAAACCCATTCGCCTGGCCGATCAAGCTGCGCTGGCGCGGCCTGGAGATCGAGTGGCAGGACGATTTGGCTTGGGTGACATTTCCAAGCGGCGAGCGCGCCCAGGTAAGCGGCCCCGACGTGCAAGTGGTGGAGCGGCTGCCCGAAGCCCAAATGCTATAATCTTCATCGCAGGGAACCCCTCCGACCGCCGGGTTCCCTGAGCTTGTATCTAGGGCGGCTGCTCGGCCCAGGCGGCGCCGCTTCAAAAGCTAATTCGCAATGACCGATCTGCTACAACTTGAGGCGCTGGTACTCCAGCTGCTGTTGATCGTTTCGCTGGTGGCGATTATCGTCAGGCGCTTCCGCATCCCCTATACCGTGGCGTTGGTATTGGCCGGCGTGGTGCTCTCGTTGCGCGCCCCTCTGGAGCTGGAGCTCACCCCCGAATTGATCCTGTTCATCCTGCTGCCTCCACTGGTCTTCGAGGCGGCTTTCCATTTGGAGCTCGACAAGCTGCGGCAAAACCTGACCACCATCTTGCTGTTGGCCATTCCGGGAGTGGTGCTCAGCATGCTGATCGTGGGCGGAATGCTTTCGCTAGGTGCCGGATTGCCGATCGGACTGGCGATGGTGTTCGGCGCCCTGATCGCCGCCACCGATCCGGTTTCGGTTGTTGCGATCTTTCGGCGGTTGGGAGCTCCAAAGCGGCTCGAAGTGCTGCTGGAGAGCGAGAGCCTGTTCAACGACGGCACCGCCATCGTGATCTTCGGATTGGCGGTACAGGCGCTGGTGTCCGGCGAGTTCAGCTTGGTCAACGGTGTCATCGACTTTGCGGTGATCGGCGGTGGTGGAATCGCAGTGGGATTGGTCTTTGGCTGGGTGACGCTGCAGCTGATCGGACGCATCGATGACTACTTGATTGAAACCACCCTCACCACCGTTGTCGCATACGGCTCCTTCTTCGTGGCCGAGCAGCTGCACGTCAGTGGGGTTCTGGCGGTGGTGACCGCCGGACTGGTAAACGGCAATATCGGCCAGCGGGGCATGTCGCCCACCACCCGGATTGTGGTGCTCAATTTTTGGGAATACGTGGCATTCCTAGCGAACTCAGTGGTTTTCCTGCTGATCGGGCTCGATATCGATCTGCCCGGACTGGCGGCGTCACTGCGCCTGATCTTGTGGGCCATCGCTGCCGTGCTGGTCAGCCGGGCAATCGGCATATATGGGCTTTCACGATTGGGGCCTGACATTCCGCGGAGTTGGCGGCACGTGATGTTCTGGGGCGGGTTGCGGGGCGCGATCGCGTTGGCGCTGGCCCTCAGCTTGCCGGTCGAGCTGGGTGAACCGCGCCAGACCCTGATTCTGATGACCTTCGGCGTGGTGCTGTTCACCCTGCTGGTTCAAGGCCTCTCGATGGACTGGGTCGTCCGCATACTGCGTCTGGTGGTGCGAACGGAGGAACACCTCGATTACGAAATGCGCCGCGCAAGGGCGCTGGCGGCACAGGCGGGCTTTGAGCACATGCAGAGCCTGTATCAGAACGGGCTGATCTCGCTGCACTCCTGGGAGCGGGTGCGCCCGGTGCTGCGAGAGCGGGCCGACGCGCTGGCCGGCGCGGTGCAGGAGGCCCTCAAACGTGCCCCCAGCTTGGAAGCCGACGAACTGATCTCCGCCCGTCGTGAAGAGCTGCGTGCGCAACGCGGCATGCTGGCCAACCTGCGCCGCGACGGTGTGATTTCGGAGGAGACTTACGAGCGGCTCGGTGCCGAAATCGACGCCTCGCTCGATCTGACCGCTGAGACTTGGCCGGCCGGTCTGTATGACTTTGGCGATCCTGCCGAAGTCAACCAGCTGCTGGTAGCGGTGGTCCAGGGGCGTGACCTGGAAGCGGTTTCGAACGCCTTGGCATTGCGCAACCTACCCAGCACCCGGATCAAGAGCACGGGTGGGTTCCTACGCCAACGCAACCACACGCTATTGATCGGGCTGAGTGATCGTCAGGTGGAATCGGCGGTGACCGGGCTGGCTGCCGCCACCGAACAGCGGGTGGAATTCGTATCCAGTCTGCCCGGAATGGAGCAGGCCCCAGTGGCGGAGGCGCAGTCGGTAAGGGTGCAAGGTGCGACTGTGTTCATGTTCCCGGTCGAGCGTTTCGAGGCGATCTGATCATGAAGATGCTTATCGCGATTCTCAACGACGTCGACGGCGAGCAGGTCTTACAGGGCCTGGTGGAAGCCGACTTCCGGGCCACCCGTATCTCCTCTACCGGCGCCTTCCTGCGTCGCGGCAATACGACTCTGCTGGTCGGACTGGATGATGAGCGAGTCGACGACGCAATAGAAGTGATCCGCGTTCATTCGAGCGAGCCGGAACACCGCGGCCAGCGACGCGCCACGATCTTCGTGTTAGACGTGGCCAGCTTCCGCCAGATTTAGCACCGCCTTGTCGCCCATGCCCAGACCTTGCCGGGCACACCAAAGAATAGAGGTGATCCATGCCTGAACATCCACTCATTATGGATTGGATGAAATGGGGCGTGATCTCGGTGCGCGCCGATACCAGCATCGAGCAGGCGGCCGAACTGGTAGTCGAGAAACGAATCGGGACCCTGCCGGTGGTGGATGAGGCCGGGTTTCTGGTCGGGGTGGCGCAGCTGCGCGACCTAATCCAGATCTTTTTGCCTGACTTCGTGTCGCTGCTTTCGGATGTCGACATCGATTTCATCAAGGACTACGGCAATCTGGAGTCGCCCTCGAACGAGCAGAAACGCAAGGCCTCCGATATGACGGTTGCCGACATCATGCAGGAGCCGGTCTCGGTTGAGGGCACCGCCTCACTGACCCGCGCCCTGGCGGTAATGGAGAACCATCATTTGCGCGACCTGTGCGTGGTGACCGATGGCGTGCTGGTCGGTATTGCCTCGGAAGTGGACATCGGTCGAGCCTTTCTGGCCCATTGGGGTTACGGGGCGGTACAGAAGGACGAGGCTGGGAATTGAACCTGGTTGTTGCCGGAATCATCGCCGGCGGAACGTTGCTGTTCATCCTCACCGATCGGCTGAACCAGACGATCGCGGCGCTGGCCGGCGCGGTGGTGATGTTCGCCGCGGGCAGGCTCTTGGGTTTTTATACAGAAACGCAGGTCCTCAATACTATCGAATTCGACGTGCTGGGCCTGCTGTTAGGAATGATGATCATAGTGTCCATCCTCGAGCCGACCGGCCTGTTTCAGTATGTCGCGATCCGAGCGGGCCAGCTCTCTCGGGGCAGTCCTTGGAGGCTGCTGCTGCTGCTGGGCGTCGGAACTGCCTTGATTTCGATGTTCTTCAACAACGTGACCACGGTGGTGCTGGTCGGGCCAGTGACGATCCTGATCACCGAGTTGCTCGGCCTATCCCCAGTGCCCTACCTGATGGCCATGGCACTGCTGTCCGACACCATGGACGTCGGTACGTCGGTAGGCGATCCTGCCAGCGTGCTGGTCCACGTCGCCTCCGGATACAGCTTCACCGACTTTTTGACCCACGCCATGCCGATTGTGTTGGTCGCGGGCGTGCTGACCTTGATCATGCTGCGCTATCTATTCCGTCGGGAGCTGATGGAAAGCCCCGCCGACCTGGAAGCCGTGATGAAGCTCGACGCCGACTCCGCCCTTCACGATCGGTCGACAACTCGCAAAAGCTTGATCGTATTGGCCGTCGGCATCTTGCTATTCGTCCTTCAGGACCCGCTCTCCTTGGGCTCTGGCTTCATAGCCCTGGGCGCGGCAGCGATGGCGCTGCTATGGGTTCAACCTGATGTTCCGGAGGTTTTGGAGCGGGTCGACTGGTCAATGTTGTTGTTCTTCATCGGACTGTTCGTGGTCATAGGCGGTTTGGAATCGGCTGGTTTCTTCGAGCCGATAGCCAACGCGCTGGCAGGTTTGGGCCGGATGAACCCACGGCTGTTGGGAGTTGCGATCATTTGGATCGTTGCGGCGCTGTCGGCGGTGGTTGCCAACATTCCGGTTACGATCGCGGTGATATCGCTCTTGGAGGGGCTACGGGCGAACGGTGTTGATGTGAGCGCGCTGTGGTGGGCGCTTGTCTTTGGAGCAGGCTTTGGCGGAAACGCGACTGCAATAGGGTCAGCGGCCAACATTGTTGTCGCTTCCCTATCCAAGCGCACCCACACGCCGATCAATGCCGGCCTATGGAGTCGCACTGGGCTTCCTGTGGCGCTTGCTACAGTGGTTGTGGGAAGTCTGCTCTTTGTGCTGGCGTTTCCCCTGCTGAGCAGGTAGGCGCGGCAAGGCCGCTAGTCATTGTCGACAAACTCTCGATACTGGCGATCGTAGTAGAGCAGTGGTCCGGCGTGGTCAGATTTGCTGGCAGCCTGCACCTGCCCGATGAACACTGTGTGCGTGCCGGCCGGATGGGCGCCGACGATCCGGCACTCGAGCACCGCCAGGCAGCTGTCTGGAATCGGATCGCCGTGCTGACTCAGTGAATACTGCAGGTCGACGAAGCGGTCGCTGTCGTCCGGCAAGCCCCCGCCAAACCGGCGAGCCAGCTCCTCTTGCTGGTCGGTCAACACACAAACTGCAAAGTGGCCAGCGCTTTCCATCAACTGATGAGTGCGGGTGCGCCGCTCGATATTGACCGAAACCAGCGGCGGCTCCAATGCCACCGAGGAAAAGGAGCTCACCGTCATGCCGTGCAGCACGCCGTCATGCCCGGCGGTCACCAGCGTGACCCCAGAAGCCCACAGCCGCAGCACGGACCGCAGCTGTTCGGGCTGAACCACGCTATCAGCCTTTTCGGCCAACTACTCGGTCTCGGAGGCGCCAGCCGGCTGGCTGCCTGAGGGATGGCTGGTGGGTGTACCAAACAGCAAGCTGAGGATGGCGGGCGCGAACGACGCCAATGACTTCAATTCCGCCGCAAACTGCCGGCGCAGCTCCGCAGGACCGACCAGCAGAGCCGGCACCGGATTCAAGGTGTGGCCGCGCTTGGAAAGGTCCTCCAGGTTGCCGTGGTCGGAGCTGATCACGATTAGATCGGAGCGCGAATCCCAGGCGGTGAAAAGCCCTCCGAGCACCGCATCCAGGTTCTCCAGCAGCTCGATCGCCTCGGGCATCTGGCCGCGATGCCCGGCGAAGTCGCTGGGCCAGAAGTCAAACCACGACAGATCGTGTGCCTCGGAGGCGGCCGCCAGCAGACGGCCGGCTTCTTCCGGTCCGTAAACCGGGGCAGGGGGGAAGCCCGGCTGCTGAGACCAGCCGACGCCGGTGAAGTCGGCTGAGAATGCGCTGCCGTTCCGCATATCCTGCTCAGTCATCAGCTGCAGGCCGGCGCTGGTCGCCGCCAGCGGGATTGAGGACAGCAGCCGATGGCCGCTTTCGACTGCTTCGAAGTAGCGCGGGGGATAGCCATTGAGCAGCGCCGCCGAGCCACCGCGCTGCACCACCTGCTGGAACAAGTTGTCTTCTCGAATCACCGTTGCCACCGCGGCGTTCGGCTTTGGTCCATAATGTTCGCCAACGATCTGCGCTACGTTTTTGCCGGTCAGCAGCGCTGCCTGGCCGGTGGCTGATTGCGGGGTGCCCTCGACGCCCATGATGGCGTCCACTTCGACCAGTGTGGCCCGCTCGCCGTCGAGCGGCGCCACTCCCTCCACCAGCGGCCGTCCATCCAGTAGTCCACGCAAGTGGGGCACCTGCGCCACGGCGAAGGGGTTTACCGATGGGTCGTCCTTGCCGACGCCGACCCCATCCAGAAACAGGAACAGCACCCGGCTCACGCGTCCTCCAGGGCGCGGCGAATCTGCGCTGGGTCGATCGAGCCGACGGTGCGGAAGACCTCCTCACCTTCGGCGTCGAACAGCAAAAAGGTCGGGGTGAACTGAAAGCCGAACCGATCGGCAAGCGCTTCGGCGGCTGGTTCTTGGATGTTGAGGCGCACCACGGAAAGCGCCGCGCCATGCTCGCGTTCGATCCCATCCACGATGGGCTTCGCTGCCATGCAGGCTCCTCAATACGGGCTTTGAAATTCCAGCAACACCGAGGTGCCGGCGCCGATGCGGTCCAGCACCTGTTCCGGATCGGTTTCGGTGCTGGCGCCGGGGTTGAATAGCAGGTAGGCGATCAGCAGCCCGGTCCCCAAGGCGCCCAGGGCGATCAGATCGTTGGATTTGATGCCGTCCCGTACTAGCCAAATAGCCAGCAGCGCCCAGGCGGCGATGGCTGAGATGGTGAACGAATGCTGGTTTAGGTACTGTCCCAGAGACAACACGCGGATTGTATCATCGCGCCTCTCGTTGACATCCACATACCGCTCTTTTACAATGCCTCACCCACCCGCACTCGAGCTCATTGAATGAAGGAATACGCAACCGAATACCTGCGAAACGTCGCCATCGTTGCACATGGCGGGGCCGGCAAGACCTCGTTGGCGGAGGCGATGCTCTACCACACCGGTGCTCTCAACCGCATGGGCAAGGTAGAGGAAGGCAACACGGTCTCCGACTTCGAGGAAGAAGAGATCCGTCGGGTTCAATCGCTATCCACCGGCCTGATCCCGATTGAGTTCTCCGATTACAAACTCAACCTGC
>CAZJUE010000056.1:0-13529 GCA_964549025.1 uncultured Anaerolineaceae bacterium
TCGAAGAGTCGATTGTGCTGGCCTCGATGCAAGTCGATCAACAGCGGGCAAAGACAGTGAAGCAGGCGACAGGCCGGGTGCTGGAAAACACCGGTGAGCTTGCGCACGATTGGTACTTGCAGCTCAGCGATGTCCTGCAGTCCTGCGGGGAGCTGGAATCGGCAATTGTGATCGCTGAGGCGCAGGTGGCGGCCTTCCCGGCCGACGCGCAGGCCTACGCCAACCTGACGTCGCTGCTGGACCAGGCCGGCGACTGGGAGCGCAGCCTGGACGGAGCCGCGTTGGCGGTCACCTTAGAGCCGCAAGCTGTGGGGCCGCGTAAGCTGCTGGCGAGGGCCTTCGAGCGCATCGGCGATTATCAAGCTGCGCTAGAACAGCGCGGTCAGCTGGCCGCCACTGCGCCGAAACTGCTGGCCGAAACTGCTATCCAGGCCGGTGAGCTTGAATATGCGGGCTCGGTCGTCGAGCAGATGCTGACTGAAGATCCGTCATCCGTGACCGCCCACATTGCGCTGGGGCGGATACTGGCCCTTAGGGGGGACCAGGCTTCGGCCGGAGCGGCGTTCGAGGAAGCCATACGGCTGGGGCCCGAACGGGCAGAGCCCCAGCTAGCGCTGGCACGGTGGCAGCACAGCAATGACGAGTCCGATCAAGCCGGGCGCACGCTGATGCAGGCCGCCCAGATCGATCCCAGCAATGCGGCGGTGCAATCTGAGCTGGCAAATTGGCTGGCCAACACAGGGCGTGACAGCGAGGCGATGGAAGCCGCAGCCAGGTCAACCGAGCTGAACCCCGGCAACCTGGAGTTTCGGATTCAGTATGTCGAAATGCTGCTGAGGTTGGGCCATCTGCAGGCGGCGCTCACCGAGCTGGATGCGGCCGCCAGCCAGGCGCCGCGGGATTGGCGGGTCAGCCTGGCCACAGCGGAGGCACTGGCGCGCACTGGCGATGTTGCCTCCGCTGCACAGCGGTTGCCTGTGCTGCCTCGCTGGGCGAAATCTGCAGATTGGCTGAGGGCCGGAAAGATCAGGATACAGGCCGGCCAGGATGCCGAAGCCGCGCTGGAAACGCTGGGAGTAGCTGAGCAGCTCGGCAACCAAGATCCCGAGTTGCATTTCTGGATTGCCCGCGGTTTGGAGGGCACCGGCAAATACGAATTGGCCAGTGAGCACTACGCACGGGCACTCGAGCTGGTTGGCCCTGAAACGATAGCGCTGCGTGAGCAGGCAACGCTGGGGATCGCGCGCTGCGAGCTCCAAGCCGGGCAGATTGCGTCCGCGTTGGAGGTGCTGGACCAGGCCCGCACGTCGTTCGGCGGCGGCCCGCGCATTCTGGCACAGACCGCTCAGGTGTATCGCACTGCCAAGCTGCTCGATAAGGCCGTAGAGGTGGCACGCGAGGCGGTCGAGCTGGATGCCGACGATCCAGCCGGCTGGGAGGCGCTGGCCGAGAGCTTGGCCGACGCCGGGGAATTCGATGCGGCGATTTCAGCGGCAGAGAAACTAAGCCACCTGCGACCACATTACATCGATGGTTGGCTGGAGATTGCTGAGCAGGCTGCCAGCGTCAAGCAATTTGACGTCGCGCGGCAGTCGTTGGCTCAGGCGCTCTGGCAGGGTCGCGCTGATGCGTTCAACCTGGCTCAGGCGGCCGAAAGCCTGGCTGCGATCGGAAGCACCGATTCGGCCATCCGAACCATGCGAAGCGCAGTCGGCAAACGCCCCAGGGACGGCAATCTGCTGCGCAAGCAGGCCGAACTGCTGGAGCGATGCTCCGAATACGAAGCTGCTCAACAGGCCTGGATGGATTACGGGGACGCGGCGTCCAACCAGGAATTTGCGCTGCTTAAAGCAGCGGCTTGTGCTGAGCGGCTGGGCAAATCGGTTGAGTCGATCGAGCTGCTGGAGCAAGCGCAACAGCTCAATCCCAACAGCCCCGGTTTGCGCCGCCAATTGGCGGGGGCCTACATCGGACGCGGTGAGATAACCCGCGGGATCCAGGCCTATTCCAGCGCGCTGCGAGAAGCACCAAACGATGTGTCATTGGCGATGGAGGCCGCAGAAGCGGCCCTTCAAGCCGGGGCGGCGCGCGAGGCTTTGGGCTTTGTTGGGCGCGCACAGCTGCTGGCTGCCGACGAACGCCGAGTGCAGGCCGCACTTGGCGAAGGCTACCTGCTGTTGAACGAACCGGAGCAGGCCGCCAACGCGTTGCAGAAGGCGATCGAGCTCGGAGAAACATCAGCCCGAGTCCTGGCAATGCTGGCGCTGGTCGATCCCCAGGCAGCTGGCCGCCGCCAGGCGTTGGAAAATGCCACCGCAGAGAGCGCGCACGACGCGGTCTGGCTGGCGCGGGCCCAGCAACACTTCCTTCAATTCGAGCAGGCGTTTGAGGTGCTGGAGGGCTGGAGCAACGACCCGGCGGCCGCGCTCGAATTGGCGCGGGCTGCGCTGCGAGCGCGCGATTCCCGATGGATTCTCAGCTACGCGGACATCGAGCAGCCAATGCAATCGCTGCCTATTGCCGCCACTATCGAACACACGCTGAATCAACTGCATGCCCAACAGGTCGACACCGGCACGCTGGCACCACTTAACGCCTGGCAGGCTGCGCAGCACGATCCCGAAGCCCTCGCCGAATACGTCGAGCACGACCCGACAGGAAAGCTGGGCGACGCGCTAATTGTCAGCCAACTGCGAACTGGAGCCGTGGAGCGGGCAGAGCACTCGATCGGAGAGGTCAGAGAACTGCATCTGAATTCCGCGTGGCTCGACCTGCTCGAAGGGATCACCTATGAGTCGAACAACCGGCCGGAGCAGGCGCGCGCCGCCTTCCGCCGGGCGGGCGAAGTCGGGCCGCTAGCGCCGGTTGCCCAGCATCTGCTTGGGCGATCGTACGCCGCGCACGGCAGTTTCGAGCGCGCGGTGGGGCACATGGGGAAGGCCGCCGCGGAGTGGATGCACCTGCCGGAATGGCAGTTCGAACTGGGGCGATCGTATATAGAACTGGACGACCCCGATTCTGCGCTGGGGCATTTCCAGACTGCGGTCAGTGCCGATCCTGATCGCCCAACTTACCAGCTGGCGGTGGCCAAAGCCTATCAAGCCTGTGGCCACCTGGCACAGGCGGAATCGGCCTTCCAGCGCACGCTGTCCGCGCCTGGTGCCTCCGCCGAGACCTATCGATTAGCCGGCGAGGTAGCACTGCAAATCGGGCGGGCCGACCTGGCAAGTGAGCGCTTCGAGTACGCCTGTGAGCTTGAGCCCGACGAAGCCCTGGCGCACATTGGCGCTTCCCGTGCTGCGGCAGCTCGCGGCAATCGCCACGCAGCCGAAAAGCACCTGCGCGCCGCGATCCAGTTGGATCCGGCGAATCCGGAGGTGCTGCTCGGGCAGGGCCAAGTGTTGATGCAAACCGGCAAGACCGCCGCCGCCATGCAAGCGTTTGCCCAGGCCTTGAAGGCCGGTGCCGATGCCGCGGAGGTGTACCGCTCACAGAGCAAGCTGCTGCTGCAAAAAGGCAAGGTCGAAGAAGGACTGGGCTCGCTACGCCAAGCACTGGATGCCGATCCAGACGACGACGGAACCTGGCACCAATTGGCGCTGGCATTGGAGGCGCAATCTGACTTCAACGCCGCAGACGAGGCCGTGGCACGAGCGCTGCGACTGGCCCCGCGCAATCCAGAGTACCGACTGACGCTGGCCCGCATCTCGCGCCGGAGCGGAAACCTCGATCGAGCAATTGAAGAGCTGCGCAAGGCCCGCCAAGACGTGCCCGAAGACGCGCGGCTGGCGGTTGAGATCGGTCTGGTCCATGAGGATCGACGCGAGTACTCGCGGGCGCTGGACTCCTACCGGGAGGCTATCCAGATCGATGCAGAGTGCGTCGACGCCTATTACCGGGCCGGGTTGTTGCTCCGGACGCTGAAGGCATACCGTCGCGCCGGCGAGATGCTCAAGCACGCAGCCGAACTGGCGCCGGTCAATCAAGAAGTATTGCACCAGCTGGCAGCGGTGCGGGCATTGGAGCTTGTCCATGGCTGACCGATTGGATCGCGAATCGCTGATCAACCTGTTGCACGCAGCCCGCATCGCCAAGCGGTCGGACTTCGCCCGCAGCGCGGCAACTGAATGGCTGACCTCCTGGCCGGGCGACAACGAGGTATGCATGCAGCTGGCACAGATCGAAATGGAAGCCGGCCTCACCGAGCCAGCCATTCGCCGGTTGCTTGAGATGGTCGAGATCGACCCCGAGGCGCCGGAAGCCTACGATCTACTTGCGCGTGCCTATCGGCAGACCGGGGACAACTTGCGGCCACCGGTCTATGAAGCTTGCTACCAGGTACTGACCCATGCCGAACCGGATCGCAGCAGCGCGCCAGCGTGGGCGCATCCGCTTTCGGTTGCGCAGCAGGCCTTGGCGGATGGCGACCATGATCAGGCGCTCCTGGCTGCCCAAGAGGCGCTCACCTCCGATCCCAGCCTGGCATTGCCCAGCGTGCTGGCGATGCGGGCCATGCTCGCCGGAGGCAAATCGCAGCAGGCCGTTCAGCTGGCGCACGTCGGTCACGATCGTTGGCCAAAATGCGTGGCGTTCGCGCTGGTACAGGCGCTGGCCAGCTTAGAGGCCGGTGAGACGGCGGCCGCGGTCGACAAGCTGCACCGAATCGCTGCGTCCGATCCATTGGGCCTGGTGGCTGAATCGATTCTGGGCGTCAATCATCCATATCGCTCCCTGTGGCCGGCGGAGATGTGGAATGAATTGGGCCGGCCAGTGCCGAGCGAGATTTCGGGGGTCATGGGCGCCAACCATCTTGGCGCGCCGGCCGGGTCGGCAGTCAAGCAACCAGCGCGCTTGAGTCGCTCGCTGCCTTCGCCGGAGCCCGGCGAGGGATATCAGGGACCGAATTCAGGCGACCAGCCCTCCGGCAGTGCCAGCGAGATCTTGCTGCAAGTCCGCAACGAATTCGATCGTCTGGCCAGCCGTCTGAATGCTCGGCAGCCGTCCGATGACCAGGACGGCCGCCAGCCAGCCTATATCGTGTTGTCCAGTCACACCCGACTTGTACAGCTGTTCGGAGAGCCGGCCTACCGTCGGATCGACGAGGCGGTGCTGCGGCTGGTCGAGACCATTCGCCGCAAGCGCGGCTGGGGAGCACACCGGGTATACGTCGACCATCCACGCTCGCTCAAACCCTTTGGGCTGCTGCCCTGTGATCCGGCAAATGCCTGGCAGATCAAGCTGCGTTTGGCGGACATCGACCAGGTGCTGGAGAAACGCGGCGAAATGATCGGTGCAGTGTTGATCGTCGGCGGGCCGGAGGTAATCCCCTTCCACCTGCTGCCGAATCCAACTGACGACGATGACGAAGGAATACCTTCAGACAATCCCTACGCCACCACCGATGAGAATTACTTCGCGCCCGAGTGGCCAATCGGTCGACTGCCATCCGATACCGATCCGGATCTCATCGTGCGCATGCTGCACAACGCTACCGCCGCCCACCGGCATGAACGCCGGCCGATCTCCAGCCTCAGCAATTTCGGTGTATGGCTGCGCGACCGGTTTGGCCGATTGTTCCGGCCACAACCCAAAGCGATCGGGTTCTCGGCCAGTATCTGGAAGAGAGCCTCGCTGGCGGTGTTCCGTCCGATTGGGGCGCCTCGGTCGCTAGCTACCTCACCGCCTTCCTCCGCCTCCAGCTTCGTAACGCGACCCAGCGGCCTCTCGTACTTCAACCTGCACGGGCTGCAGGATGCCCCGGAGTGGTTTGGTCAGCGTGATCCGATCCGCGATCACGGCATTGATATCGAGTTCCCGGTCGCGCTGCGTCCGCAAGACGTCGTGAACCACGGGCGGGCTCCTAAAGTGGTCTTTAGCGAAGCGTGCTATGGAGCGAATATCATCAACAAGGACAAAGAGACTGCGCTGAGCCTGAAGTTCCTGGACAGCGGCAGCCGAGCGGTGATCGGTTCGACCAAGATCTCCTACGGATCAGTTACACCTCCCCTGATCGCCGCCGACCTGTTGGGTCGCTTGTTCTGGGATGAGTTGGGCGGCGGGCTGCCAGCTGGTGAGGCGCTGCGGCGCGCCAAGCTCAAGCTGGCTTCAGAGATGCACCAGCGGCAGGGATACCTCGACGGCGAAGACCAGAAAACGCTGATCTCCTTCGTGCTTTACGGCGATCCGCTTTTCGCGCCGCGTCAGCTGGGGATCTCTGCGCGGCCCAAGACAATCATCCGGCGGGTTTCCCGCCCCAGCAGCATGAAGACCGCCTGCGCCCTGGGTGGGCCAGATCTATTCCATGACGATCCAGACTCTGTGACCGTTGACCGGGTGCGCAGCATCGTGGCCAAGTACCTGCCGAGCATGAGCGACGCCGACTGCCGGGTGCGCGGCCAGCACGAAGGCTGCGAACACGACGATCACTGCTGCCCCAGTCAGCAAGTCGGAATGAAGGTCGGCAGCGGTCAGAATGCCACGGTGGTGACGCTATCGAAGGTGGTGGTCGACGGAGCAACCGTCCACCCGCATTACGCTCGCGTCACGCTGGATCCACAGGGCAAGGTCACCAAACTGGCCGTCTCGCGCTAGTCGCAAACCGGGATTTTGGCACGGAAGTTGCACCTTCTGTGACAATGGAATCCCCTACACGGCTCGGTTTCAACTACTACCCAGACGACGCCCACTAT
This sequence comes from uncultured Anaerolineaceae bacterium, assembly GCA_964549025.1. Lineage (GTDB taxonomy): Bacteria > Chloroflexota > Anaerolineae > Anaerolineales > E44-bin32 > JADFRG01. The sequence continues at coordinate 6,690 of CAZJUE010000056.1, forward strand.
ACCCAGCGCGACCTGGAACGCTGGCTGCCGGCGCTGCTGCGCCTGTCGGCCAGCTGGTTGGTGCTGCGCAGCGGCCCGGAACGTGCCATACCGGAGGACTTCATTCGCGGCCTGATAGACGCCGGAATCCGGCCGATCGTGCAATTGGACTGCGGAGTGGAGGATGCCAGGTCCAATGAGCTGGCGCCGCTCATCGGCAGCTACGGCAGCTGGGGCGTGCGCGAACTGATCGCCTACCCCAGGCCAAACCTGCGTTCGAGCTGGAGCCCGGCAGCCTGGAGCCGGCCCGGCCTGGTCGAACGATTTATCGACCGTCTGCTGCCAATCCTTCAGCAACAGCGATCGGTGGGGATGCACCCGGTTTTCCCCCCGCTTGAACCGGGTGGCGATTACTGGGACACCGCCTTCTTGCAGGCCGCGCTGCAATCGATGCTGCGCCGCGGAAACAGCGACTTGATCGAGGACCTGCGGATCGCCGTCTACGCCTGGAGCTATGGGCATCCGATCGACTGGGGCGGCGGCGGATATTCGGCCGGGCGGGACAGCTACCCGTATGCCGGGGCGGACGAATCTCAGGACCAACGCGGGTTCCGAACCTTCGACTGGTATGAGGAAATCAGCCAGTCGGTGATCGGCCGAACGCTGCCCATGATTGTGATCGCCGGCGGCTCCAGCGGTCCATTCGAGCTGGCCCCCGAAGTGATCACCGGCGCCATGCGGGCGCTACTGGGCGGTCAAATCCCTGAGTCGATAATCGCGTTTAACTTCCACCTGCTGGCGGCTGAAGCCGGCACCAGCGAATACCCGAGCGCCTGGTACGCCGGCCCGGAGGAGCCTAAGCCGATCGTCTCAGCAGTGGCCCGGATGCTTAAAGCCAATAATCAAACGGTCAAGCGTCCGGCGGTGGCCAAGCTGCTAAAGCACTACGTACTGATGCCGTCCGAAGGGCTATCCGATGCAGCCTGGAACTCCATCCGCGAGCTGTTGGCGGACGGCGTGGTAGGGAGCTCCCCTGAAGAAGCTGCACACGCCAGCCAGGTAACCATTATTGGCGACGAAGCGGCGATCCCACCCTCGGTTGAGCGAAAGCTGGTCGAAGGCGGATCGTCAGTTCAGCGGGTCGCTGCACAGCACCCCATCTGGCGACAAATGCGAAGGGAAAAGATCGATGGTTAGCTTTGAAAACCAGGAACTGGACCTCTCCGGCGTCGGGGAGGCCCGCATCAAAGTGATTGGCCTGGGGGGCGCAGGCTCGAATGCGGTCAACCGCATGGTCGAGCTAGGACTGATCGGGGTCAGCTTTATTGCCGCCAACACCGACCACCAGGCACTGGAATCCAGCCTGGCGCCGACCAAGATTCAGCTAGGGCCGAACGTTACCCGCGGACTGGGAGCCGGCGGGGATCCGCGCGTGGGCGCGGCAGCCGCGTTGGAGAGCAGCGGTCAAATCGCCGACGCGCTATCCGGCGCCGACATGGTCTTTTTGACCGCCGGTATGGGCGGAGGCACCGGGACCGGCGCTGCGCCGATCACTGCCGAGATCGCGCGCGAGACTGGAGCTGTGGTGATCGCTACCGTGACCACCCCTTTCGGTTTTGAAATGAACCAGCGCGCCCGCAATGCCAGCGACGGCATTCAGCGGTTGCAGCCGCACACCCACACGCTAATCACCGTACCAAACGACCGATTGCTGCAGATTGTGCCGCGCGAGGCCAGCCTGGAGGTGGCTTTTCGGTTCGCTGACGATGTGCTGCGGCAAGGCATCCAAGGCATCGTTGAGCTGGTCACCCGCCCCGGATTGATTAATGTCGACTTCGCCCACGTGCGCGCGATCATGCGCCGCGGTGGCGGAGCGCTGATGGCGATCGGCCTTGGCGAAGGCGAGAACAAAGCCGAACTTGCGGTGCGGCAGGCGCTGCACCACCCGCTTTTGGAGGTCGAAAGCCTGGAGCAGTCGAGCGGCGCGCTGGTGCACTTCACCGGCGGTGACGATTTGAGCCTGGTGGAGGTTGGCCAGGCCATCGAGCTGCTGCGAGAGACGCTGCCTCACGAGGCGGAAGTGACCCTGGGGGTCACCCACGAGCCGACGCTCGACGGCCGGGTACAGGTGATCCTGGTGGTCACCGGCATCGGCGGACAGGCGGTCGAAACCGTAGCTCGAGTTGAGCGGACGAAACCGGCAATCGACAACCTGACGGTCGACACCGACGATCTGGATTTGCCGACCTTCCTGCGCAAGCGGGCGCTGGCCGGGGGCCGATAGTGGATAATGGCCTCCTGCCCCGCTCCGAGTGGAAGTGGAAGGTGGGATTGAGAGATGAAGCAGCAGATGGTAACTGAAATTACCCGCAGGGTCGTCGAGCAATTTCCGGAACTGGACGGCGTGCGGCCGGCGATCCGCCGGCAGGGGGTGCCCGGAAACGGCGTCAGCCAGTTCTTGCTGACTTATAAGGGCGAGGCTGAGTTGCCGGGCGGCAAGACACTGAAGCGAATCGTGAGGGTCGTGGCCGACGAAAGCGGCCGTGTGATCCGGATCAGCACATCGAGGTGAACCAATGAACAAGCTACGTTACCGACCGATCGTGATCTTGAACCTGATCGTCCTGCGAGCTACGGTGGCCATCACAGAGTGGGCGCTGCAGCATCGCGAGCGTCTGACCCAGGTGCGCGCTTATGCGCCGGTATTCGCCGGTGGCGCGGCAGCCTACTTCGTGGGTCGGGTCGTCGGTCAGGCGATCCTCACGATCTAATTCGATAACCACCCAACGTATCCTGCACACAGCCGGCCGGCCCGCCCCGCGGACCGGCCTGAGCTGCACCGAATTGCTGCGGCTGCGCGCCCGGAGTACAATCCGGGCGCATTCGCGCATGCGCGGCTCCACCTCCCAGCTCTGATGACCAGCCAACGCCGGCCAACCTTCGTTCTCCTCGTCATCGCGGTCTTCTTCGTGGCCGGCCTGATGACCGTGCTGTTGGGAGCCGAGCCGGGCGATAGTTCGGGCGAGGTCGCTCCCGAGGTTGCCAACCAGACCGTACTGGTGCTGGGAGTAGATGACCTCACGGCCGCGTCGCCGCGCCTGGTTTCGGTGTGGCAGGCCAGCTTCAGTGCCGACGGCCGCGAGCTGCTGCTTCTAGGCCAGCCTGTCGATCGGACGGTATGCAACGGACGGGAGGCGCCGCTGCATGAGCTGTTCGGCTGGGATCCGCAGCAGGGCGTCGGCTCCGAATTCCTGGCAGCTTTCGAAGGTGGGCCGCCCAGTGCCTACGTGGTCGCCGACGAGCTCGCCTTCAGCCTGCTGATCGAGCAGCTTGGCGGCGTCGAATTGAACGGTACCTTGCTGCAAGCCGATCAAGTCATCGCGGTGCTGCGCACGCTGTATCAGAACCCGGCCGGCCTGCTGACCTCCCAGGAGCAATTCCTGATCGCACTCGGCCAGCGAGCCGCCGATACCGGCTCCCGTATGGACCTCAACTCACTGGTGGATCTAATCCCCGAGCACGCCTACAGCTCGATCCCACCGCAGGAGCTGTTTACGCTGTACTTGCGCCTGCAGCCGCTCGATAGCGATTCCATCCTGGTGTTTGCGCCGCCAGCGTCCCCCGACGCCTGCGGCCAGTAAACCCCAGGCAAACAAAAACGGGTTGCCTTTTACGGCAACCCGGCTCAGTGCGCTGGGTGGGAGTTGAACCCACACGCCTTGCGGCACATGGCCCTCAACCATGCCTGTCTGCCAGTTCCAGCACCAGCGCGGGGCTTTGGATAATCCGCGGTATTATAGCGGACGGCCTAGGCAAGTCAACCAAGGCCTGGTTTTGAGCCTCAAGATCGCCAATCTCCAATTCCCACCCATCTGAATTGGACGCTGACGGCCCGCCGGCGGTCTGTGGTTCGCTGCTAAGGGCTAACCAGATTGCCACGCATCATACTTGACGCCATGGGCACGGATGAGCACCCCACCCCGGAGGTCGAGGCCGCCACGCAAGCGGTTGAGCGCTGGGGCGAGCCGATCCAGCTGTGCGGGCCGCAGCGAGTTCTTGGGCCGCAAATCGACCGCTCGCAAATCGAGCTGATCGACGCGCCGGAGGTGATCTCCAGTACCGACAAGCCTTCGGTGGCCGCCCGGCGCAAGGCACGCAACAGCATGGCGGTCGGCATGCAGCGTTTGAAGGACGGCCAGGCCGATGCCTTCGTGAGCATGGGCAACACCGGCGCGGCGATGGCTACCGCACTGTTCACCCTGGGTAGGCTGAAGGGCGTGCAGCGGCCGGCGCTGACCGTGGTGCTGCCGGTCAGAGGCGGCCGGGCGGTGATGCTTGACATCGGGGCTAACGCCGAGTCCCGGCCTGGGCACCTGCTGCAGTTCGCAATTCTGGGTGCCATACAGGCCGAGTTGCTGCTGGGCGTTCCCGAGCCTAAGGTCGGCTTGCTATCGACCGGTGAAGAGGCCGGCAAAGGCACGGAATTGGTTCGCAAGAGCTTTGAAGCGCTGAAAAGCTCCGGGTTGAATTTCGTCGGTAACGTCGAACCCAAGGAGGTCTATGGAGGCGAAGTGGATGTGGTGGTCACTGACGGATTCAGCGGCAACGTGTTTATCAAGACCAGCGAAGCGGTGGCTGCGTTGATTGTGGATATCATGCGAACCGAGGTCGCCGCATCGCCGTTGACTGCAGTTGGCGGCGTTTTGGCTCGGCCGGCATTTCGGCGGGTTTTCAAGCTGCTTGATCCGGCCGAATATGGGGCCGCGCCGCTGGTTGGCGTGGATGGCCTGGTCTTTATCGGGCATGGACGCAGCGACCACCGCGCTGTGCTAACCGCCATTGATGTCGCCAGGCAGGCAGTTGAGGGTGACATGCTCGAGGCGATGCGTCGTGGAATCGCAGGTAGCCTGTGAGCGCACTCTACAAGAACGATCGCCGCCGGGCCGTGATCACCGGGCTTGGCGTGGTGACCGCGCTCGGCTCCGATTTGGAAAGCTTCTGGCAGGGGCTCCTGGAAGGTCGTTCGGGAGTTCGCCGGATCACCCACTTTGATCCGACCGACTTCCCGAGCCAGGTCGCCGGGGAGATCCCGCATTTCGAGCCAACCGACTACATGTCATCCAAGGAAGCTCGCCGCATGTCGCGTGCCTCGCAGATTGCGATGGCCGCCACCAGCATGGCGATCTCCGACAGCGGATTGCCCGAGCAGCTACCCAATCCTGAACGGGTTGGGGTCAGCCTTGGCACCGCCATCGGAGGTTTGGATCGAGCCTTCGAGGCCTACCTGACCTTTCGGGAGCAAGGCTACGGCCGGGTGAATCCGTTCGCCGTGCCTTCGGCGATGCATAACATCTCCAACTTCCACCTGGCGGATCGCTTCGGAGCGTTTGGCCCCAATCGAACTATCGTTACCGCCTGCGCGGCAGGCACGCAGGCGGTTGGCGAGGGGGCCGAGATGATTCGGGCCGGCCTGGCGGATGTGGTATTGGCCGGCGGCACCGAAGCGCAGGTGCAGGACTTCATGTTCGCCGGTTTCGCTGCCATGCGAGCGCTGCCGGTGAACTTCAACCACCAGCCTGAGCGCGCCTCCCGGCCGTTCGACGCTCTGCGGGAGGGTTTCGTCTTTTCGGAAGGGTCGGCGGCGCTGGTGCTGGAGAGCTACGAGCACGCTCGGCAGCGCGGCGCCCACATCTACGCCGAGATAGCCGGACATGCCAGCTCCAGCGATGCCTACCACATGGCGGCTCCTGATCCGTCGGGCAAAGGGGCATTGCGCACCATGCGCTGGGCGCTGGAAGACGCGCAAATACCGGCCGACGAAGTCGGCTACATCAACGCCCACGGCACCTCTACACCGGCCAACGATTCGGTCGAGACATTGGCCATCAAACTACTATTCGGCGAGCAGGCTTACAACATTCCGGTTTCTTCGAGCAAGTCGATGCTCGGGCATGCCATGGGCGCCTCCGGCTCGATCGAAGCCGTCGCCTGTGCTCTCACGCTTGATCGAAAGCAGATCCACCCGACCATCAACCTGGAAAATCCGGACCCGGAGTGCGACCTGGACTACGTGCCGGGCGAGGCCCGGCAGGAGCAGGTGGAGGTGGTGCTGTCCAACTCCTTTGGCCTCGGCGGCCAGAACGCTTGCTTGGTGCTCCGCCGGGTCTGATGCTCAGCTTCACCAATCATGGCCGCATTCGCCTATACGCCCGGCTCTCGCGAGCGCTGGCATTTGGCGGACTGGGCCTGATGGGCGTGGCAGTGCTGCTCTCGCTGCGCCAGCCGTATCCGGTCGATCTGGTGTTCGGGCTCCTGCTGGTGGGAATGCTGGCCTCCCAGATCGGGTTGCCGCTGCGCAATCGTTGGGACAGAGAGCCGCGCTTCGACCAGGTGCTCGACGAGCACTTGAAGGGGCTGGACAAGCGCTACCTGCTGTTTCATCACTACCTAGGCGCCAGCCACGTATTGATCTGTCCGGCCGGCGTCATAGCCCTGATTCCGAGGTTGGAAGACGGCGAGATCGAGTACCTGGACGGCAACTGGCAGCGCACGGTGGATAAGCGTGGTTTCCTGCGCCGCGGCGGGGTAAAGGAGTTGCGCGGGCTCGAACGTGATGCGACCGCTACATCCGAGCGCGCTCAGCGCAAGCTAAGCCGCATCGGTGCCCCCATCGAAGTCCAACCCCTGGTCGTCTTTCTGCACCATGAAGCTATGGTCAATACAGATCAGCCTCCGTTCCCGGCCTGCCACGTGAAAAAGCTGAAGCCCACTCTGCGCAAGCTTCCAAAGGGAGAGAGCTTGTCCGAGTCGCAGGTCGAGTCTGTGCTGGCCGATCTTGGTCTGCACGGTTAGCTCTCCGCC
>CAZJUE010000057.1:0-13398 GCA_964549025.1 uncultured Anaerolineaceae bacterium
TGTAAATGGGTGCAGCGGAGTCGGAACGGGCATCAGCGCCCTGGATTGTAGCGCAGGCTCAGAAACTGAGCATGAGTTGGGCGGTCGCTTGCTTGGAGATCGGCTGTTGGGGAGGGTCGCTGTTTGGAATGTGCCGGCGCCGGACTGTCTAGCGCTCGAGGTCGAGCGAATCGAGGATCTCCTGGATGCGAATGGCCCAGTTCGGCAAACCGTGCAGGCGATCCTGCTGCACCCAGCCCTGCACGTCCTCGAAGGCAACCTTCCACCAATAGGAACCGCGCACTTCCACGCCGTTCAGCCCGTTGATGTGGGGCAACACGATGCCGCGGCTGCCCTCGGGCAGGCTGGCGATGCTTGGGTAGCCACCAGGTCCGAGTCGTACCTCGACCGCTGCGGTGGTTTCAACCGACTGGCCAGTAGACAACTTGGTAGATTGTTCGGCCGGCTCGAGCACCATCATCATCAGGCCATTTGCTACCGGCCGCTCGGCGCCATCCGATGGGCGGTTGACCAGCTGTCCGTTAACCCACATCGCCGACGAACCTCCGCCGTCCTGGTTGATCCCCCAGTCAGCGCCGAGCTCATCGCGACAGAATTGGCCCATTTCGTCAGCGGTCATGCCGACGCTGTAGCCCGATTGGCGGCCGTCCACCACCGCGAAGAAGATGTAGTCATCGTTGAAGCAGACCATCGTGCGCGGATTGCGAATGACCGCGCCGGCGTTGTCGCTGTACTCGTCGATCTCGCCATCGGTCAGGAAGTAGAAGCTACCCCCGATGCTTGCGAAGGTCCTCGACCAATCCCAAGGATTCGACTTCCGGCAATCGCGCTCCAGGTGCATCAACTCCTGAGAGACGGAGATGCGTTGCCCGACCCAGGTGTTCTCCCGGATCAGCTTAGCGGACGATCCGCGGGCGGAGATCACGATGTGGTCAAACGGAATTGGCGTTTCGCCTTGCTCCAACCGGATCTGACGGATGTAGCCTTCGGCACCGCGCGGCTGCGGCACGATGCCGGCCGGTTCGGTCATCTCGACCAGCAGCTCCACCCCGGTACCCTGAGGAGGGGTCTGTGGGCCGAATTGCGGGGTAAACACGCCTACGCCGGCGGCCGGTCGCTTGGTGTTGAGCTCCTGCACCCATAGGTATTCACCGGTCCCCAGAAAGCTGACCTTCTGCCCGGATTCCTCGTGGGCGATGCAGCCGCCCAGGAAGGTTTCGCGCTCGCCAGTGAAGGCGAAGCCGCTGGTGCCGCCGAGCTCATCGAAGCGCTTGATGTACCAGCCGGATTGGATCATCCCGGTCTCCGGGATCCCGGTATTCGGATCGTAGAAGATTCCATTGATGGCTACTGCAACTTTGCCGACTTGTTGCCAGGAATGATCCCATGGCACGACCTGCCCGTCGTAGCGCTGAGCCATTCCGCTAACGGTTTCAGTCCCTGAAGCGAGTTGACCCTGTGCCACCATGCTGTCGATCACCAGATTGGGATTGCTGCGGTCCATGCGAGCGACGAAGGCCTGTTTGGGTCCGGGCAGCAGGTATTGTCGATACTCGATTCCGTCGGTAACCGGCGACCACACCTCCGCCGACAAAGCGATTTCGGTCGGCTGGAGCAGTGCGAGCCAGGTGACAGCCAGAGCAGCGAGCGTTCGGATTCGCATTGGGAGTGGGCCAGCCACAGTCTAATTCGGGCCTGGCGCAATTCCTGTAGTACTTAGGCACCGAGCAGCTACCAATGATGGGCCAAAGTACTGCGAATAGGATTGTGTCACCGGCATCCACCGCATTGCTGCAATTGAAAAGAACCTGTAAGTGACCGCCAAACTCATCTGTGCCTGGGTGCTATTGAAATGAGGATGGGGGTCTTGGGCGTGGGTCGTCAGCGGAAGTCAAACGGACCTGGCCATGCCAGGTCCGTGGTTTGCTGCACGCAGGCGCCCCCGGAGAGATTCGAACTCCCAACCTACTGATTCGAAGTCAGGCGCTCTATCCATTGAGCTACGGGGGCGCGGGGGCGATTATAACCCGGCTCGGCTGACCGCTGCGGCGGCGCGAGCTGCTGTCTGCTCGGAGACGCAAGAACGATCGCTGCCTGTGATGCGATAGGAATGTCGCCGAGTTCCGTGAGAATTCGCACTTGTGCTTTACCATAGGCGCAGATCAAACTAAGCCCACGCCTACGAGGAGGAACCGTGCCCGCTTCAGATCTAGAGATCTCCCAAGGTGCTCAGCTCGCACCGATCGCAGAGATCGCTGACCAGCTTGGCCTGCAGCCAGGCGAGCTTGACTTCTACGGCAAGTTCAAGGCCAAAGTGCATTTGCAGGTGCTCGACCGGCTGGGCGATCGACCCTTGGGCAAGTACATCGACGTTACCGCCATCACGCCGACGCCATTCGGGGAGGGGAAGACCACTACCACGATCGGGCTGACTCAGGCGCTGGGCAGTGAGCTGGGAAAACGCGCTGCCTGTTGTATCCGGCAGCCCAGCCTTGGGCCGACGCTCAACATTAAGGGCGGTGGTCAAGGAGGGGGTCGCAGCCAGGTGGTGCCGATGGAGGAACTTAACCTGCACTTCACCGGAGATATCCACGCGATCGCCGCGGCCCACAACCTGGCAGCGGCCGCGCTGGACACGCGTATGTACCACGAGAGCCGCCAGACCGATGAAGCGCTCAATCGGCGTGGGGTGCAGAGGATCGGGATCGACCCGGGGACGGTTTCCTGGACGCGAGTACTTGACATCTGCGATCGCTCGCTGCGTGACATCAAATTGGGATTCAACGATGACCAGCTGCGCGACGGGTCCCCCAGCCCGGTGTTTCCACGCAGTTCGAGCTTTGACATCGCGGCTGCCAGTGAATTGATGGCGATTCTGGCGCTGGCGACCGATCTCGGAGACCTGCGCGCCCGGATCGGCAGGGTGGTGGTCGCCAGCGACACCGACGGCAAGCCGGTCACACTGGATGACCTGGACGTTGCCGGTGCGGTCACCGTATTGCTCAAGGAAGCCATAAAACCCAATCTGATGCAGACCCTGGAGGGCCAGCCGGCGTTCGTGCACGCCGGCCCGTTTGCCAACATCGCTCATGGCAACTCTTCCATTCTGGCTGACTACATCGCCCTCCGGTTGGCCGATTACGTTGTGACCGAAAGCGGTTTCGGGGCCGACATCGGCATGGAGAAGTTTTTTGACATTAAGTGCCGCCAATCCGGTCTGGTGCCCGACGCGGTGGTGTTGGTGGCTACCGTACGGTCGCTGAAGGCGCACGGCGGCGGTCCGGGGATCAGCCCCGGCGCCAGTTTGCCGGCTGAATACCTGGAAGAGAATCTGGAGCTGTTGGAGGCTGGTCTGGCCAACCTCGGCGCTCACATACAGAACGCCGGGCGGTTTGGGGTGCCGGTGGTGGTGGCGATCAACCAGTTCAGCAATGACACTCCGGCCGAAATCGAGATGGTGCAGCAGTACGCCGAGGAACACGGGGCACAGGCGGCGATAGGCTCCCGACACTGGGCGGAAGGAGGCAGCGGGGCGGCCGAGTTGGCCGCGGCAGTGGTAGCGGCCTGCGAGCAGCCTAGCGAATTTGAGTTCCTGTACCCGCTCGACTGGCCCATCAAGCGCAAGATCGAGACCATCGCCACCCAGATGTACCGCGCCGGCTCGGTAAGCTATTCGGAGCTGGCCGAACAGCAAATCGAGCGATTTGAAGAGCTCGGATTTGGCGACCTGCCGATTTGTATGGCCAAGACCCACCTGAGTCTGACCCACGATCCAAAACGCATGGGCGCGCCGGAAGGCTATGAGCTTCCGGTGCGAGAGCTGCGGGCAAGTATCGGCGCCGGTTTCATTTATCCGTTGCTGGGTACCATGAGCACCATGCCCGGCATGGCCACCCGACCGGCCTACTTCGATATCGATTTAGATGCTGAGACCGGGGAAGTCGTCGGGTTGACCTAGCCATGAATGCAGGCGGCCCGCGCCGCATGGATGGGTGTTCGCAAGCGATGCGTTAGAATTGCCGCGGTGGCCAATCTGATCACGATCAGCAGGTTCCCGCTGCTGCTCGGCTTCTTGCTGATGCTGTACCTGGGTGAGCCGCTGGTCCAGCTAGTATCGGTTCCCTATTTGTTCGTAGCCCTGATGCTCGACACCGTCGACGGCATCGTGGCGCGGCGCTACCAGGCGACCACCCTGATGGGCAGCGTGCTGGACATCGCCGCCGATCTGGTCTACGAGCTCGTGCTATGGGTTACGCTCGCCGACCAGGGCGCGATCCCGGTCGCCATTCCGCTGATCGTCATTACCCGAACCACCCTCACCGACGCGGTGCGCAGCATTGGAGTGAGCAAGGGGAAGGCGCCCTTTGAGCAGCACCAATCGCCTCTGGCCCGCTTCCTGGTGCGGTCGGCGTGGATGCGTTCCGGATACAGCGTGAGCAAGATCGCCGCCTTCTGTGGTTTGACCCTTGGCCTGGCCCTGTCCGGATTTCCGCAAGGCAGCGAGTTTCAACTGGCCTCCGGCTCGGTGTTGACCGGATTTCAAACCCTGGCCTGGATCGCGGTGGCCTTCTGCATCGTGCGAGGCGCTCCGGTCATCCTTTCTGGCTACCGGCAGGTCCGCAAGCCAATCACCGCAACCGAATCCACGTGAGCTTGGTCTCGTTCGCAAACAGCCGCTGGGGACCCCGAGCGGGTATGCTGCTGGTGCGGCTGCTGGGGCCAGGGCTCTCGCGGCGGGTGGCCAATTGGGCGGCCACGCGGATCGCCGGGCAGACCGACAGCCCGGCGGTGGCGGCGGTACGGGCCAACCTTTCAGTGGTGCTCGGGCTGCCGCCGGATGACGGGCGGGTCCAGCGAGCGGTCGAGACCGTATTTCGGCGAGCTACGCGCAGCTTCGTATCGCTCTTCGAGACCATGGGGCGCGGGCACGAAGGACTGGCCACCGCCAGCGCCTTCGACGAACGCCTGCTCGATCAAGCGACAGCTCGTTTGGAGCAGGGGGGCGGATTGCTGTATGTTGGCTGCCACACGGTCGGCTTCGACCACCTCTTTCTGCTGATGGGCAGTCTTCCCTATCGCATTCAGGTGCTGGCCTATCCGGAAACCGAAGGCAGCTACTCGGTACTCAATCGCATCCGGCGGGAGTTCGGGGCCGATCTAGCCCCGATCGACTACCGCTCGCTGCGCAGCGCCATCCAGTATCTCAGGCAGGGCGGCATCGTGATGACCGGAGTGGATCGGCCGGATCCACGGGGGCAGCCGCTGGACTTCTTTGGGCGCAAAGCCATGCTGCCCACCGGGCACGCACGCCTGGCGTTGCGAACCGGCGCTCCAATCATGGTGGGCGCATCGCGCGAAGATCAGGATGGCTTGTATCGTGGAAGAATGTGCGCCTTGATTGAGTCGACGGATTACCTCGATCACCCTGAGCCTGAGACCGCGCTGGCGCAGCGGGTGATCGTCGAGTTCGAGAAGTTCATCGGTGAGCATCCGGACCAGTGGATGATGTTTTATCCGGTTTGGCCGGATACCTTGGCCGGAGAAGAGTGAGGGGCGACCATGGCCAGCAAGCAGAATCGCAAACGCGCAGCGCAGTTGCGAGACGAACTCAACCACCACAACTACCTCTACCATGTGCTCGACGATCCGGTCATCAGCGATGCGGAGTACGATCAGCTGCTGCAGGAGCTGCGCCAACTCGAGCAGGACAATCCAGAGCTGATCACGCCAGACTCCCCGACCCAACGGGTAGGCGGAGCAGTTTTGGAGGGATTCGATCGAGTGCCGCACCCGCAGCCGATCCTCAGCCTCTCCAACGCATTCAACGCCGATGACTTGCGAGGCTGGCACGAACGGATCAGCAAGCTGGATGAACGGGTGGAAGAAACCGCCTTCGTGGTCGAGCCGAAGCTGGACGGGTTGACGGTGGTATTGCAGTATGAGCAGGGGGTATTCGTGCAGGGCGCCACCCGCGGCGACGGCGAGCACGGCGAAGACATCACTGCCAATCTCCGGACGGTCAAGACCTTGCCGCTGCGGATTCCGCTCAACCCCAACGGAGTGGAAGTGCCGCGGCAGCTGACGGTCCGCGGCGAAGCGCTCATTTTCAAGAAGGACTTCGAAGAGATGAATCGGCTTGCCGAGCAGGAAGGCGGGCGGCTGTACGTGAATCCGCGCAATACGGCGGCCGGCTCGCTCAGGCAGGTCGATACCTCGTTGACGGCCGAACGCCCGATCCGGATCTTCTGCTATGCCGTCGTGGACAGCAGCTCGCAATCCTGGAGCCGGCAATCGGAGGTGCTCGAATTCCTGCAGCAGGTCGGATTCCCGGTGCAGCCAAATTCCCGAATCTGCGAAACCATCGAGGAAGTAATCGAGACCGTGGGCGCTGCAATCGATCAGCGCGAGCAGCTTCCGTACGAAATCGACGGCATGGTGATCAAAGTCGATGACCTGGAGGTCGCTGATTCGCTGGGGGTGGTGGGCAAGGCTCCCCGCGCGGCGATCGCCTACAAGTTCCCGGCCGAGGTGGCCACCACGGTGCTGGAAGACATCGGGCTGAACATCGGCCGCACCGGCGTGATCACGCCGTATGCGATCCTCAAGCCGATCTATGTCGGCGGCGCAAACGTCAAACAGGCCACGCTCCACAACTTCGACTTCATCAAGGAGAAGGACCTGCGGATCGGCGACCGGGTGTTGGTCAAGCGATCCGGCGACGTGATCCCCTATGTGATCGGGCCGGTGGTGGAGGCTCGTACCGGCAAGGAGAAGCCCTATGAGCTGCCGACCAAATGCCCCGACTGCGGCGAGCCGATCAAGCGCATCGAGGGCGAGGTGGCGTTGTATTGTGGGAACGCCTCTTGCCCGGCACAGCTGGTGCGAATCGTGGAGCATTTCGCCTCACGTGGGGCGATGGACATCGAAGGGCTGGGCAGCAAAGTGGCGGAGATGCTGGTCGAGAGCGAACTGGTGGAAGACGTCGCCGACATCTACCGACTGACCGAGGAGCAGCTGCTGACGCTGGAGGGCTTCGCCGAGAAGAAGGCCGAGAAGCTGCTGGCGGCGATCGAGGCTTCCAAACAGCAGCCGCTGGCCCGGCTGATCGGCGCGCTGGGCATCCGCGGGGTTGGGGAGACGGTGGCGGCCGATTTCGCCCAGCGGTTTGGCAATCTGGACAGGCTGGCGAAAGCGGATCAGAGCGAGCTCGAGCAGCTGGAGGGGATTGGGCCCAACATCGCCGCCGCAGTGGTCGATTGGTTTTCCAAATCGCGCAATCAGCAGCTGTTGCGCAAGCTCAAATCCGCTGGAGTCTGGCCGGAACAGGAGCTGATTGAAGCCGGGCCGCAGCCGCTGGAGGGGTTGACCTTTGTGTTGACCGGCACGCTGCCCAACTTGAAGCGCGCCGAAGCTAAGGCCGAGATCGTGGCCGCTGGCGGCAAGGTTACCGGGAGTGTGAGCGGCAATACTGATTACCTGGTGGCTGGGGAGAGCGCTGGCTCCAAGCTGGACAAGGCGCAAGACCTGGGGGTCAAGATCATCGATGAGGCCGAGCTGGTGGAGATGCTGGAAAGCTAGAGCGGCCGTCGGCGCTCAGGATTTCATCTTGGACTGCATGGACAAGCGCATTGCCTTGCGGTGCAGCTGCCGCATGCGCTCGGCGCCACTTTGATCTTCCGCCTGCTCCAGCCGCTGCATGGCCGACATCAAGGCTCCCAGCACCTGATCGTCGATTTGGTCCGCCGACTCTTCCAGAATACGTTCCGCCTCCGCCTGATCTTCGGTTTCTAGCAGGCTTTGTGCCAGCTGCAGATTGGGCGGCAAGCTGTCCCGGATCGCCTGCCGGACCTTGGCGTCGATCTCGGCCAGGCGGGCAGCCGCTTCGGTTTCGCCCTGTTCCCGAGCAGCCCTCAGATTGGCTTGCAGCACGCTGAGAAACAGTTCGTCCATCAGCGGCATCGCCGAGGCGACCGCTTCATCGAGATCCTCCGCTTGCATCAAACTCGATAGGAGCGATGAAGCACGGTCCAGCTGGGCCTGCTGCGCCTGGTCGATCTCTTCAGTGACCGAGAGGACCAGGTTGCGAAGCTCCGCAAGCTTCTGCTTCCGAGAGTCTTCGGCGGCGTCCATCCGCTCGGAAAGCAGCTGGAAGAACTGGTAATCCATCGCCGGGCGCGCCAGGCTGGCCAGCGCTCGCACTCGATCTTCATTTGGCGCTTCGATCACGATTTCCAGCAGTTTCTCACGGGTCAGCTGGTCGCCCACCTTGCGCAGGCTGTCCGCCGCGGCGCGCAGTTCGCCCTCCCGAGCGGCCAGCTCTTCGCCATAGCCGCTAAGCTCCAACGCGGTCTCCAAGCGCTCGGTCGCCGCTTGCCGGGCGGGGCCTTCCGCGGTCGCCTGCAAGCTCAGCGCCCCGAGCTGGAAGAATGCTTCGTCAAGCTCGGCATCATGTTCCTTGACGAACTCCTCTAGCTGTTCGGCCGGGGTGCGCAGCAGCTGCTCGAACAAGCGGATCTTGGCCCGCTGCGCTTCCAGCTGCTCAGGCGTAACCCCGTCCGCTTCGAGGATGCGCTCGATCAAGCCCTGCATCGTCAGCACGGCTTGGGGCTGCAGCAGGTAGGCCTTGCGCTGGTCCGCGGGCAGGCTGTCCGTCGCCCGGTTGATCAGCCTGCCCAGCAGTTTTTCTTGCTCGTCTTTTGGAAGGCCGACCTCCACCGGCATGAAGGTCAGCAGCAGCTCGTTCGCCGGATCGTGATAGACGATCGGCGTGGCCAACTGACCCTGATAGCCGCACACCTGACACTGGATTACGTTGAGGCTTCCAGAGAGCAGGCGCGACTTCGCAGCCGGATCCTGTCCAACGTCCACCAATTGCTGGACCTGCGCCTGGATCGGTGATTTACAGTTGGGGCACTGAATTGCGGTTGCCATTTAGCTCCGTATCTCTATCCGGCGTCTCTTGATCGAGCCGGCTGCTCGCGCGGCAGCGAGAAGCAGATTCGCGCGCCGCGCTCGATCTTATCGTCCACCCAGATTCGGCCGCGGTGCGCCTCCACGACCGATTTGGCCAGGAACAATCCCAGGCCGGCGCCTTGAGTTGAGCCGGCTTGTTCTGCCGCCCGGTAGAAGCGATCGAATACTCGAACCCGGTCGTCGGGCGCAATTCCCGGGCCTTCGTCCTGCACGCACACGATAGCTTCCTTGCCGGTGATCCGTCCGCTGATTCGGATCTCACCGCCGTCTTTGGCGTACTTGACCGAATTGGAGATCAGATTGGTCAACACCTGTGTCATCCGCTCCTCGTCGCCGGGGACCACCGGGAAGTCGTCCGGGAATTCCACCGTGAACCTGTGCGCCTCCGATTGGGTCTGGAACCGTTCAGCGATTTCGCTCGCCAGGCGCGGCAGGTCCAGATCGGCAATGTTTAGCGACAGCGATCCGGCTTGAAGCTGGGAAGCGGCCAACAGATCGTCGACCAAGGCCCCAAGCCGGTCCGACTCTTCCTCGATAACCGCCAGGCTATCCCGCACCACCTCCGGGTCCCAATGCGCGTCATCGCGCCGCAGCGTACCGACATAGCCTTTGATCAACGCCAGCGGAGTGCGCAGCTCGTGGCTGATGATCGAGATGAAGATGCTCTTCAGCTCCTCGGCCTCGCGAAAGCGGGTGATGTCGCGTAGATTGGCTACCACATTGAGTAGCCGTCCGTCGTCAGAGAACGTCGGAGCATAGCGGATTCCGACCGACACGGTCTCGCCGTCCCGCCGAATCAGCTCGCCTTCCACGTAAAGCTCGGCCGAGGAAGAGAGCGGCCAACCGCCTGCGCCGGCGTCCTCCAATGTAGGACCAGCCTGCTTCTCGGCCCAGCGGATAACTTCTGCATGATTCTTGCCAACGACAACCTCGGCTGGAAATCCGGTGAGGCGCGAGCAAGCCCGATTGACTCGGGTGAAAGCGAAGCCCGGGTCCAGGATGAAGATCCCATCCGCAGACGAATCGAGAACGCCGTCCAGGTGACGGATTTGATCCGAAACCTGGGTGTACAGCCGGGCATTGGCGACCGCGATGGCAGCCTGCGAGGCAAAGGCGCTCAACAATCGAGTGTCGTCCCGCGAGAACCGGCCGCGATACGAGCGGAAAATGAAGATCACGCCGACGACCTCGTCGCGTGCGATCATCGGCAACCCAACGCCGGTGAGCAAGCCCATCGATGCCGCCTGCGTTATGCGCTGCAGACGGCGATTGACCTCCGGCAGGGCGAAGCGGGCCGGGTCCCCGTGGTCGGGGATGTCTCCCAGCAACGGGTCAAGATGTTTCAAGAAATCGGCGTTGATGCCATGAGTGGAGGCGATACGCCATCCCTCATGCTCGCGCAAAGCGATCAGGCCGGCCGAGCTTGCAAGCAGCTCAGTGGCCAGCCGCACGATGCGTGACAGCACCGTCTCAAGGTCCAGCTCCTCGGTTAGCGCGCGTGAGATCTCCAGCAGATAGTCGCGCTGGCGTACCCGGAAGTCAGGAAGCATCGACCTCGGCTTCAGCGATCGACTGCTCCAGGATCCGCAGGCCCTCGTCCAACTCCGGCTCCTGGATGTTCAGTGGGGGTGCGATTCGGACCGTGCTGGCTCCGCACCCAATCAGCAGCAGCCCGCGCTCAAAGGCCCGCTGGACAACTGCATCGCGCAGCGCGGCGGCTGGCTCTTTGGTCTGCCGGTCCTGCACCAACTCGACCCCGATCATCAAGCCCTTACCGCGCACCTGGCCGACCGTAGCGTGTCGGCTCTCGATTTCCGCCAGCGCGTCCAGCGCGTACTCTCCCATCGCCGCTGCATTGAGCATCAGTTTCTCTTCTACCATCTCCAGCGTAGATAGCGCCGCCGCGCATGCCAGCGGATTGCCACCGTAGGTGTTGCCATGGGCGCCTTCTGGCCAGTTCATCACGCTGGATTTGGCCAGGATGCCCCCCAGCGGAACGCCGGAAGCCACACCCTTGGCGAAACAAACGATATCTGGCTCAACCGCCCAGTGTTGGATTGCCCACCAGCGGCCGGTGCGGCCGACCCCCGACTGTACCTCGTCGGCGATCAGCAGGATACCGTGGCGATCGCACAGCGCACGCAGCGCGGGGAAAAACCCTTCGGTGGGGACTACGTAGCCGCCTTCGCCCTGGATCGGTTCGATCAGGATACCGGCGCAGTCTTCGGCAGGAAGTACACTTTTGAATATCACCTGTTCGATGTAGTTCACCACTGTCTCGCCGTAGTCATCGCTGGTCGGCTGCAGCAGCGGGCGATAGGGGTCCGGATAGGGAACGTGGGTAACCCCCGGCATCAGCGGACTGAACCCGCGACGCTGCACCGCCTTGCTGGCGGTGAAAGCCAGCGAACCCATCGTGCGACCGTGAAACGCTCCATGAAAGGCGATGAACTGCTGGCGGCCGGTGTGATGGCGGGCAAGCTTTACCGCTGCCTCGACCGCCTCGGTGCCGGAGTTGCCGAGAAAGACCTTGGCCGGTTCCGAGAACGGCGCAATGCCGGCCAGCTTCTCAGACAGCTCGATCCACAGAGGGTGGTGGTAGTCCGAGGAAATGTGAATGAACTTCTGCGCCTGCTGGTGGATGGCCTCCACGATCTTTGGGTGGGCGTGGCCGGTGGTGCACACCGCGATCCCGGCGGCAAAGTCGATGAAACGGTTGCCGTCGACATCCCAGACTTCCGAGCCCGATCCGCGATCCATGACGAACGGCGCGGCTCTGGGATATGAGGGTGAAATCACCTTCTGGTCGCGTTTGAGCAGTTCCTGGGCTTTGGTGCCGGGGATTGCGTTCACAGAATTGAGACCTCCACAGGGGGAGTAAGCCCATTTCGGGGGGAATTGGGCGGCTTTCGAGCGAGCCGGCGAATTATATCACTCGGGCGTCAGCCGAACTCATTGTATAAACTAGAGGTGAGCGCCGACTCAAGAACGGAGAGCAGCATGGAAGAGAAGATCTGGTTCAAGAACTACGACCCCGGCGTTCCGCGCAGCGTTGAGATCCCCGAAGCCAGCGTGCACGGCATCCTGGAACAGACCGCCCGCGAACACCCTGATAAGGTCTGCACCGTCTTCAAAGGCGCCGAGATCAATTACGCCGATATGAATGAACTGACCGACCGGCTGGCCGCCGGCTTGGCCGCCCGCGGGGTGCGCAAGGGCGATCGGGTGGCGATCTTTATGCCCAATTCACCTCAGTTCGTCATCGCCTTCTACGGCATCTTGAAGGCAGGCGGCGTGGTGGTGGCCACCAATCCGCTCTATACCCACCGCGAAATCGAGCACCAAATGAACGATTGCGGGGCACAGGTCATGCTGGTGATGAGCAACTTCTACTCGCTGGTGAAGCAGGCGCAGCCCAAGACCGGTCTGCGCAGCTTGATCGTCACCAACATCAAAGAGTACCTTCCGCCGGTCCTGCGTTTCCTGTTCACACTGACCCGCGAGCGGAAGGACGGGCACCGTGTAACGTTGAGCGACGGAGATGAGTGGCTGCAGGACGTGCTGGCGGCGCATTCGCCGGACCAGCGACCGGATATCGACATCGGCCCGGACGACGTTGCGCTTTTGCAGTACACCGGAGGCACAACTGGCCCATCGAAAGGCGCCATCGGCAGCCACTTCAACCTGGTTGCCAATACGATGCAGTGCCGGGCTTGGCTGGAGAGCGTACGCGAGGAGGGCCAGGCGGAGTCGACACTAATGGCCATCCCGATGTTCCACGTCTACGGCCTGGTAGTCGGTATGCTGGCGGCGGTCAAGGGCGCAGCGGCGATGGTGATGATCCCCAACCCGCGCGATTTGAAGGACGTGCTCACCAGCATCGACAAGTACCGGCCAACCAGCTTCCCCGGCGTACCCACCATGTATAACGCCATCAACAACGATCCGGACGTGCAGGCCGGCAAGTACGACCTGAGCTCGATCAAAGCCTGCATTTCTGGCTCTGCCCCGCTGCTGCGGGAGACCAAGGTCCGCTTCGAACAACTCACCGGCGGCAAGCTGGTGGAGGGCTTCGGCCTGACCGAATCGCTGGTCGCCACCCACGCCAACCCGCTCAACGGACAGAATAAGGTCGGATCGATCGGCGTTCCATTCCCCGATGTGGATTGCCGCGTTATCTCGCTGGACGACGAGGTAACGGTGTTGGAACCGGGTGAGGTCGGCGAACTAGTGATCAAAAGCCCCAGCGTGATGCGCGGCTACCACAACATGCCTACCGAGACCGCCAACACGGTGCGCGACGGCTGGTTGTACACGGGCGACATCGCCTACATGGATGAAGAAGGCTACTTCTTCATCGTCGACCGCAAGAAGGAAATGATCAAACCCTCCGGCTTCCAGGTTTGGCCGCGTGAGGTCGAGGAG
>CAZJUE010000058.1:0-13277 GCA_964549025.1 uncultured Anaerolineaceae bacterium
ATGAGCGCCAAAATCCGCGATGCGCAGCTGCAGAAGGTGCCCTACATGCTGGTGGTCGGCGATCGAGAAGTCGAGGCTGACCGGGTGTCTGTGCGCTTGCGGAGCGAAGAAGACCTGGGAGCCATGTCGGTCGAGCGGTTCATCGAGCGGGCCCAGGCGGATATCGCCTCCAAAGCCTGAGCGGAGTGGGAAGCGGGCGTTTTGTAATGCTGCTGGGATTCCTGCTCGGCGTCGGCCCGTCGAAAGCAGAGTCTGGCGAGTGACGTCTCACGCTCCGTCGTCCGTTCTGGTAAAGTTGATCGCTGTAGCCGTGCAATGAATACCCTTCTCTACGGCGTTCTGACCCTGATACTCGCCTTGGGCGGGTTGAGCAGCTGGCCGCTTCAGCCGACTGTGCAAGCGCAACAGAGTGCGGGAGATCCACGACCCTACGTCTGTGCGCCGCGCCTGCAGCTGCGGCAACCACAGCTCTGTCCACAGTACGGACCCGGCGCCGAACTGGTGGAACTGGCCCGCAGCGGCTTGTTTCCCCCCAAACCGTTGCCGATCGTTACCAGCGACCCCGGGCTTGGTTTCCTGCCCTTTGACTACGTAAGGGGAGGCGACGGCTCGACCTCGCTGTACTCCAGCGTGGACGATGCATTTGCCGGCCGCAACGGCAGTTCAACCATGGGCGGCGGATTTGTGTATTTCAGCTACTACGATCGCTATGAACGCGGTGACTCAGCAGTTTATGGCGGGCCAAGCGGCTACCTGAGCGGCGGCGAGGTCAGCCGGGTGGAGCTGCCGCGATCGCCGGGGCTGGAGTTCTCCCGTACCCCAGACCGCCCCTTCGGATGGATCGTCGCCGGCGGCACTTGCACCTCCAGCCGGCCGGGCGGTCCTCCAGACTACAGCAGGGGCCGCTGCTTCACCTTGCACTCGGTGGTGCAGATCTACGGCAGCGAGCGGGCCGACGAGCTGGACTGGTACATGGTCGGACAGGACCAATGGATCGAGCAGCGCCTGCTGGCAATCGTCGATCCCGACCCGACCCCGCCTCCGGGGCTGGAAGACGAGCGCTGGATTTCGGTCAACCTCTACGAGCAAACGGTCGCGGTATATGAAAGCGGAATCCTGAAGTTTGCCACCACCGTGTCCACCGGCCGCAACGGATTCTGGACCCGACCCGGCCTGTTTCAGGTCTGGGCGAAGCTGGACGTCGACAACATGACCGGCGGGCTCCCTGGCGAGGACGGCAACTTCTACTTCCTGGAAGCGGTTCCCTGGGTGCTGTACTTCGATCAAGCACGGGCGCTGCACGGCACCTACTGGCACTCGCGGTTCGGCACCCCGACCTCGCGTGGCTGCGTCAACCTGGCACCGGCTGACGCCAACTGGATCTTCGATTTCGCTGAAGAGGGCACCTGGGTCTACGTCTTCGACCCTTCTGGAAAGACGCCCACTGACCCGGCGGTCTACGGTCCAGGCGGGGCTTGACCCCCCTGATCTGCGGACAACGAAGCCGACCTCCCGCCGAGGGAGGTCGCTGGCCGTCCTACTACTAGGCGCGGCCGCCTGCCTACTGCCCCATCCACGGCGCGATTAAGGCATGGTACTTAAGTACCCTGCCCCGCCGTGGCTAGGCGTATCTAGAATCTCCCCTCTTGAGAAACTGCCGCTCAAGCCGAACGGGGGGTCCATGTACGCCGAAAACGAACTACTGTTCCCGTCTTATGTGATTCCCAAGCTGCTCGATTCCAGAGGGGAAGCCTGGAATCAGCTGGTGGAACACGTCTCACGCTTGCCGGAAGACCATCCGGACGCATTGGCGTTCTCGCTGATGATGATCCAGCTGGATGGCTGTCTGGCCTGTGAGACTGATTCCTACCGCGCCATGCGCGGCTGCACTGCCTGCGCGCTGCAGACCCTGCGGCGCCACAAGGGGCCGGATTCCGAGCTTCTGGAGCGCTACCGGTCGGCGCAGCAGGAATTGCAGAAGGAGCTGGAGCAGGAACTTCCAGTGCTGCTGGCTAAAGCGGCCTGAAAAACAGGCCTGGCCTCAAGCAGCCAAAGCAGCCGGCGGCCTGGCCACTGGTAGCTAAAGCCGCCTGACTGCGTTACCCCGACAACTCGACTTAAAACACCGCGCTTTTGCGCGGGAGAGCCGCGCGGAAGGCAAAAAACCCCGTGTGGTAAACTGACGGTGCTCCGAGGAGGCGTGCTCCGCTCACCGCTCCGAGCGAGTACCTGAATGCTCACCACTACGGAACGACTCCTCTTCGTTTTCTTCACCCTGCTCACAATCTATCTCACAATCCGAGCGATCCTGCGGCTGGTGCGTATCATTGGGCGTGGGCGCGGACGCCCTGATTGGCGGTTGGCCATCCGCCGCGCGATCTCGGTAGCGCTGAAAACGCTGAGCTTTGCGCCGGTCTTTCGCAATCGCCTGGGGGCCAGCCTACTGCACGGTTTGGTCGGCTGGGCCTTTATCTATTACCTGGCAGTCAACCTGGGCGACGTGTTGGAGGGTTTCGTCCCGGACCTGGTCTTCCTCGGGCCGGGACCGGTAGGGGACGTCTACCGACTGGGAGCCGATCTATTAAGCGTCGGCGCGCTGGTGGGGATGATCGGGCTGCTCATCCGCCGCTTCGGCCAGCGTCCGCAGGCGCTAGGCGTCCGCGAATCGACCCTACTCCACCCCAAAGCACGCAACGGCATCCGGCGCGATTCGGCGGTCGTCGGTGCCTTCATCCTGGTGCACGTCGGCTCTCGCTTTCTGGGCGAGAGTTTTGATATTGCCCAGGCCGGGAGCGCGACGTTGCAGCCTTTCGCCTCCAGCGTGGCGCTGCTGTGGGCCAACTTGACGCCGCAGGCAATCGAAGTTGGGGCGCACGTGTGCTGGTGGCTGGCGCTGGGGACCATCATGGGCTTCATGCCCTACTTCCCGTACTCCAAGCACATTCACCTGTTCATGGCGCCGATCAACTTCCTGCTGCATCCGGAACGTCGATCGATGGGCGAGCTGGACAAATGGGATTTCGAGGACGAATCGCTGGAGCAATTCGGCGTGCAGCGGTTGGAGCAGCTCTCGTGGAAAGGGCTGCTGGATGCCTACGCCTGCATCATGTGTAACCGTTGTCAGGAGGCCTGCCCGGCCTACGAGACCGGTAAGGTGCTCTCGCCGGCAGCGTTGGAGATCAACAAACGGTATTTCCTGAATCAAGAGGGTACCGCGCTGGCGAGCGGCGCGGACAGCAGCATGCCGCTGACCGAATTCGCCATCTCGCGTGAGGCGGTCTGGGCCTGCACCGCCTGCGGAGCCTGCGTGGAGGTTTGCCCGGTGGGCAACGAGCCAATGCGGGACATCCTGGAGATCCGCCAGCACCTGGTGCTGATGGAGAACGATTTCCCTGAGCAGCTGCAGACCGCCTACCGCGGCATGGAACGCGCCGCCAACCCCTGGAACGTCGCCCCCGAGGAGCGGATGAAGTGGGCCACAGGGTTGCAGGTGCCGACCGTTGCCGAGAATTCCCAGCCCGAGATCCTGTGGTGGGTGGGCTGTGCGCCGGCCACCGATCCGCGGGCACAAAGCACCGCGCAGGCCTTTGCCAAGCTGCTGCGGGCCGCCGGCGTGAGCTACGCGGTGTTGGGCCAGCAGGAGCGCTGCTCCGGCGACGCGGCGCGCCGCTCTGGCAACGAGTACCTGTTTCACGAATTGGCCAGCGCCAACGTGGAGGTGCTGAACGCGGTCGATCCGCCGCGCATCGTGACCACCTGCCCGCACTGCATGCACACGCTGAAGAACGAGTATCCGGCCTACGGCGGCAACTACACTGTCATTCATCACTCGCAGCTGATCGGGGAGCTGGAGGCGCAGGGCCGCTTGCCCTCCTTCGCGCTGCACCCAGCTGAGTCGGTCACGCTGCACGACCCGTGCTATTTGGGACGCCAGAACGGCGTGACCGAAGAGCCGCGCGATTCGCTCAAGCTTTTCGATGTCGATCTGGTGGAGATGCCGCGCAATCGTCGCGACTCGTTTTGCTGCGGAGCGGGTGGGGCACAGATGTGGAAAGAGGAAGAAGAGGGCGAAGAACGGGTGAGCGCCAACCGAATCCGGGAGGCAAAGCAGACCGGCGCCTCGACCCTGGCGGTTGGCTGCCCGTTCTGCATGATAATGCTGAGCGATGCGGCCGGGAATGAGATGCCGGTGCGGGACCTGGCGGAAATCATTGCCGACCGACTGGACTGAAGGAGTGCGCACATGCAAGTAGAACAGGACCTGCAGCTGGATCTGGGCACGGAAGATTTGCTCGAGATGTACTGGCTGATGGTCCTATCCCGCCGGTTGGACGAGCGATCGTGGGTGCTGCACCGGCAGGGCAAAATCGCCTTTCACATTTCGGGCATTGGCCACGAAGCAGCCCAAGTGGGAGCGGCATTCGCGCTCCGTCGGGGCCACGACTGGGTGGTGCCGTATTACCGCGACCTGGCGATGATGGTCGCCTTGGGCATGACCCCCAAGGAGTTCATGCTGGGTCTGATGGGCAAGCAAGGCGAACCGAACTCAGGCGGCCGCCAGATGCCCAGCCACTGGAGTCTGCGGCGGGCCAATGTGGTCAGCCACTCTTCACCGGTGGCCACGCAGGCCCCCCACGCCTCCGGCATCGGTTTTGCTATCAAGCTACAGGGGAGCGACGAGGTGGTGCTGACCACCATCGGCGAAGGATCGACCTCACAGGGAGAGTGGTACGAAGCAGCCAACTGGGCGGCGGTACACAAGCTGCCGGTGATCTTCCTGATCGAGAACAACGTGTACGCCATCTCGGTCAGGCAGGAGCGACAGATGGCGGTCGAACACGCCTCCGACAAGGCGAAAGGGCTCGGCCTACCGGGCGAGTCGGTGGACGGGCTGGATCCGCTGGTGGTGTATCGCAGTGTGGCGCAGGCCGCCGAGCGGGCGCGGGCGGGCCAGGGGGCGACGGTGATCGAGACCCGGGTGCACCGCATGACCCCGCATTCCTCGGATGACGATGACCGCACCTATCGGCCGCGCGACGAGGTTGAGGCGATGAAGCAAGGCGACCCGGTGACTGGCTACCGCCAGCAACTGACCGATCTGGGCGTGCTGACCGAGGAGACCGAAGAGGAATATCAGGAGCGCGCTAAGGCAGAGGTCGAAGCGGCGGTGGAGTACGCGACCGAGGCGCCATATCCCGATACCAGTGAAGCGACCTACCCGGTGTACGCAGAGGACCAGCCCAATGAGTGAGATCACGCTGATCGAAGGCCTGCGACAGGCTATGGACGAGGAGCTGGAGCGCGATGAACGGGTGTTCATCGTTGGGGAGGACGTCGGGCCGCGAGGCGGCGTGTTTCGCGCCACCCAAGGGCTGTACGAGAAATATGGCGAGCAGCGGATCGTGGACTCACCTTTGGCCGAGCTCTCGATCGTGGGCATCGGCGTTGGCGCTGCGCTGTACGGCCTGCGGCCGATCTGCGAGATCCAGTTCGCCGATTTCATCCACCCGGCCTTCAACCAAATCGTCAACGAGGCGGCCCGCATGCGCTACCGCTCGGCCGGTGAGTGGACCGTGCCGATGGTGATCCGCGCCCCGTACGGCGGCGGGATCGGCGGCGGCCTGTATCACTCCCAGTCGGTGGAGGCCTTTTTCGCCCACGTTCCCGGATTGAAAGTAGTGATCCCCTCCAATCCCTACGACGCCAAGGGATTGCTCAAATCGGCGGTGCGGGACCCGGACCCGGTGATGTTGTTTGAGCCCAAGAAGGGCTATCGGCTGATCCGCGGCGAGGTCCCGGAGGACGGTGAAGTGCTGGTGCCGATCGGCCCGGCGCGGATCTCGCGCGAGGGCCGCGACCTCAGCCTGTTTGCCTACGGCATGATGCACCATTACAGCCTGGAGGCCGCCGAAATGGCGGCAGAGGAGGGCATCGAGGTCGAAGTGGTCGATCTGCGTACGCTGAAGCCGGTGGATCGCGAGACGGTGCTGGCCTCGGTGGGCAAGACCGGCAAGGCGTTGATCGTGTATGAAGACAACCTGACTGGCGGCTACGGTGCCGAGATCACCGCTATTCTGGCCGAGGAGGCCTTCACCGACCTGGATGCGCCAGTGCGGCGGCTGGCTGGGCCCGACGTTCCCGGCATGCCCTACAGCCACCCGCTGCAGGATTGGTTCATGCCCGACCCGGACAAGATCGCCGAGGCGATCCGGGAGTTGGCGGCCTACTAGCAGCGGCCGGCAGGTTATGCTGATAGGACCAATTAGGAGTAAGCGCGGCAGGAGAGGTACACAGCATGGCAACTGAAGTCATCATGCCCCAGCTTGGCGAGTCGGTAGTGGAAGGTACCGTCACCAAGTGGCTGAAATCCGACGGCGAAGCCATCGACGAATTCGAGCCGCTGGTGGAGATCAACACCGACAAGGTGGACACCGAGGTGCCGTCGCCGGCCTCCGGCACGGTGCTCAAGCTGTTCGTGGCTGAGGGCGAGACGGTCAAAGCCGGTACATTGCTGGCGGTCATCGGGGAGCCCGGCGAGCCGGTTCCCGAGGGTCCGGCGACCAGCGCAAACGGAGAAGCGGCAGTGGAGGCCGGCGGCGATGGCGCCTCGCCGGCAGCGGCTGAGGCGCGCCAGGCACCCGAGCGAGCCGCACCGGCAGCCAAAGCCTCGCCAGCGGCCCAGGCCGAGTCACCGTCGCCGGTGGAGAGCGTGCGCTCGGTCGCTGACTTGGGGTTCATATCGCCGGTCGTGGCGCGCATCGCCGCTGAACGCAACATCGACCTCACTAAGGTCGAAGGCACCGGGCACGGCGGCCGGATCACCAAGAAAGACGTGCTGGCCTACGACGAACGATCGGCGGAAGCTGCGCCGGAGCCCGCTGCCCCAGCCGCCCCGTGGGACGAACCGGCCTCCGGCGAGCTCTTCCGGCCAACCGAAGAAGTTTTCGGCACGCAAAAGGATCGGGAGACGAGCGGCGTTTCTTCGCGCAGACCGGCCCCGGCCGCCGAGCCGGAGGCTGCCAAGGCCGCGCCCAGCCGACCGGCTCCTGCCCCCGCCGCTCGGGGCACAGCCCAAGAACGGCCGCAAACAGGCGAGCTGATGAAGCTAGACGCGGTGCGCAGCCGGATTGCCGAACACATGGTGCGCTCCAGGCACACCAGCCCTCATGTGACCACCGTGATGGAAGCCGATATGGGACGGGTGATTGCCCATCGCAACCAGCACAAAGCCAGCTACGCTCGCGACGGCGCCAACCTGACCTTTACCGCCTATTTCGTGGCGGCGGCGGTCGAAGCGCTGAAAGAGGTCCCGATCGTCAATTCATCCTGGACCGATGACGGAGTATTGCTCCACAAGCAAGTCAACATCGGCGTGGCGGTTTCGCTGGGCGAACGGGGCTTGATCGTCCCGGTGGTCAAAGGCGCCGATCAGTTGTCGCTGCTGGCAATCGCCCGGGCGGTGAACGACCTATCCACACGCGCTCGGGACCGTCAATTGCAGCCGGACGAAGTGCAGGACGGCACCTTCACCATCACCAACCACGGGGTGAGCGGCTCGCTGATGGCTACCCCGATCATCAACCAGCCGCAGTGCGCCATCCTGGGCGTCGGCGTGCTGCAAAAGCGGCCGGTGGTGGTCGAATCGACCGGGCCGACCGGCGAGATCAGCGACACGATCGCCGTGCGACCGATGACCTATCTGACGCTGACCTTCGACCACCGCATCATCGACGGAGCTATCGGCGATCAATTCCTGGCCACGGTGATCAGGTCTTTGCAGAGCTGGAACTGAACCTTCGAGGAGCGTTCTATGGCGGACTATGACGTCGTCGTGATCGGCGCCGGCCCTGGCGGGTACGTGTGCGCCATCCGCGCCGCACAACTCGGCATGAAGACCGCCATCGTGGACCGTGAGTGGTTGGGTGGGGTGTGCCTGAACATCGGCTGCATTCCGTCCAAGGCGCTGCTCAAGAACGCCGAGCTGGCCCACCTCCTGCGTGAGCGGGCCGAGGAATTCGGGATCGCCTTCGAGGGGCTTTCGTTGGACTACGCCAAGGCAGTTGAGCGCAGCCGCCAGGTTGCCGATCGTCTGGTCAATGGCGTGGGATTCTTGATGAAGAAGAACGAGATCGATGTTCACATGGGCCAAGCGGTGCTCACCGGCGCCAATTCGCTGCAAGTCAGCGCCGAGGACGGCAGCACCAGCGAGCTGGGCGCCAAGAACATCGTGTTGGCCACCGGTGCCAGCGCGGCCAGCATTCCTGGCGTCGATATCGATGGGGAACGCGTGCTGACCTATCGGGAGGCCATCCTACAGACCGAAGCGCCTAAGTCGGTGTTGATTGTTGGCTCCGGCGCGGTCGGCCTGGAATTCGCCACGCTGTGGAGCAGCTACGGTGTGGAGGTCAACGTGGTGGAGATGCTGCCGCGGATTGCCCCGCTGGAAGACGAAGAGGTCAGCGCGGAATTGGCAAAGCAGTTCCGTCGGCGGGGCATTAGGCTGATGATCGAGGCCAGGGTCGAGGGCATCGAGGTGCTCAAAACGAAGATCAAGGCCACTGTCGCGACTGGCGAGGAGCAGCAGGTGCTGGACGCAGAGCAAGCGCTGGTCGCGGTCGGATTCAAGCCCAACAGCGCGGGACTGGGGCTGGAAGAAGTCGGCGTGGCGGTCAGTGAGCGGGGCATGGTGGAGATCGACGGGCGCATGGCCACCAACGTGCCCGGAGTGTGGGCGATCGGCGACCTGACCGGCAAGCTGCAGTTGGCCCACGTAGCAATGGCGATGGGGATCGTCTGCGCCGAGAACATCGGCGGGGTTGAGACCATCGAGCTGGACTACGAGATGCTGCCGCGGGCGACCTATTGTCAGCCGCAGGTGGCTACCTTCGGGTTGACCGAAACGCAGGCTGCCGAGCGCGGTTATGAGTTGCGCATCGGTCGCTTCCCATTTCAACCCAACGGGAGAGCCTTGGGCATGGGCGAGACTGCCGGGTGGATCAAGTTGATCGCGGACGCCCGTTATGGGGAGATCCTGGGGGCTCACCTAATTGGGCCCGAAGTCACCGAACTGCTGCCCGAGCTCACCATCGCGCAAATGATGGAGCTCACACCGGCCGAAATTGCCCGTAACGTGCATGCCCACCCAACCTTGAGTGAGGTGCTCGCGGAGGCCGCCCACGCCGCAGAGGGCGCGGCCATCCACATCTGAATCCCAAACACACGCCGGAGGGGCAAAGGAGGAGAATTGAGCGGAGCAACTGATTCCGGGGTGGTCCGCGGCCTCGATGGGGTGCTGGCCACCCACACCCGTCTGAGCAAGGTCGACGGCGAAGCCGGCGAGCTGACCATTGGCGGCTTCCCACTGGCCGAGCTGGCGCCTAACGCCAGCTTTGAAGAAGTGCTGCACGTGCTGTGGCACGATCGATTGCCGAACGCATCAGAATTGAGCGAGTTGCGCAATCAGCTGGCCGGCATGCGGGCGCTTCCCGAACCAACCCGCTATGTTCTACAGGCATGCGCCGACAAGTCCCTGCCCACCATGGACGCCTTGCGCATGGGCGCCGACACGCTTAGCCTGGTCGATCCCGACCCCGACGACCTTACGTTGGAAGCCGATATGCGGCGGATCAAGTCGGTGGTGGCCCGCATCCCAACCGTGGTGGCGTCCTACTGGCGCTTGCTGCACGGCGAACAACCGGTTGAGCCGGACCCAGAGATCGGGCATGCCGGCAACTATCTGTACATGCTGCGCGGTGAGCATGCTCATGTAGACGAGGTGCGCGGCCTCGAGACCTACATCAATTCGGTGGTCGACCATGGGATGAACAACTCCACCTTCACCGCCCGGGTGATCATCAGCACTCGCTCCGATGTGCTGTCGGCGGTGGTGGGCGCCATCGGTTCGCTCAAGGGTCCCTGGCACGGAGGCGCCCCCGGGCCGGCGCTGGACATGGTGTTCGAGCTGCGCAAGCGGGCGGATGCTTCCGGGAAGGATATTGGTGAGGAGGCGGAGGCCTATGTGCGGGAGGTGGTCGAATCCGGAGAGCGGATCATGGGGTTTGGGCACCGGGTCTACAAGGTGCGCGACCCGCGGGCCGACGTATTGGGCGCGGCGGCCGAAAAGCTGTTCGAGCGCGCCGGCGATCTCTCACTGAAGCAGGACGCCGAGGCGGTCGAGCAGGTGGTGGTGCGGGTGCTGGAGGAGCTCAAGCCGGGACGCGACCTGCGCACCAACGTCGAGTTCTACACCGCGCTGGTGCTGCACGGCGTGGGGCTCGAGCCGGCGTTGTTCAGCCCCACCTTCGCGGTCGGGCGGGTGGGCGGCTGGACCGCCCACATTCTGGAGCAGATCGCCGAGGCCAAGCTGATCCGGCCGCGGGCGGCGTATAGTGGAGAGCTGAACCGCAAATGGGTTGCTCTCGAGGAGCGAGGTGATGGCGGGAATTCAGGAAGTTAAACGGGCCAAAGCGGTTTCCGCCCCCAAGCTGATGCGCAAGTCCAACGTGGTCGGTGTGGGAGTGGGCTACAAGGAAAGAAGCGGGCAGCGCACGGAGGAACTGTGCGTGGTCGCGCTGGTGCGGGTCAAGGTCCCCAAGGCTGGGCTGCTGCCGGAGGACCTGGTGCCGGAGCGGCTGGAGGGGATAACGACCGACGTGGTGCAAGTCGGCCAGCTGACTGCGCTGCAGGCGCGTACCGACCGTTGGCGGCCCGCGCCGGGCGGTGTCAGCATCGGTCACTATCAGGTCACCGCCGGGACATTGGGCAGCGTCGTACGCGATGCCGCCAGCGGGGAGCGGTTGATCCTCTCCAACAACCATGTGCTGGCCAACAGCAACCAGGCCACCCTCGGCGACCCGATTTTGCAGCCTGGAGCGATCGACGGCGGAAATACCAGCA
Source organism: uncultured Anaerolineaceae bacterium (assembly GCA_964549025.1). GTDB lineage: Bacteria > Chloroflexota > Anaerolineae > Anaerolineales > E44-bin32 > JADFRG01. The sequence continues at coordinate 10,897 of CAZJUE010000058.1, forward strand.
CCGACACCATCGCCGAGCTGCTGCGCTTCGTACCGATCGATTTCAACCTGGCGCCACCGAGCTGTAGTATCGCCAGCGGGGTGGCCGGAGCGGCGAACTTCGTGGCCGGCTTGCTGGGATCCAAGCATCGCTTACGGGCGGTAATGGAGGATCCGCAAGCGGTTAACCAGGTGGATGCCGCGCTGGCGCGCCCGCGTGATCCGAACGATGTGCTGAGGGAGATCCTGGACGTCGGAGAAGTGAGCGGCACGCTGGAGGCTGAGCTCGGAATGGCGGTCCGCAAGTCCGGGCGCACCACTGCCTTCACCACCGGACAGATCACCGTGCTGGACGCCAGCGTCAGCGTTAGCTACGGCGAGAACCGCACCGCTCAGTTCGAGGGGCAGTTAGTGAGCGGCCCAATGTCACAGGGCGGCGATTCGGGATCGTTGCTGGTTGCCGGCGACTCGCTGCAAGCGGTCGGCTTGCTGTTTGCTGGATCCACTCAGGCAACGATCTTTAATCCGATCTCAGCGGTGCTGCAGCAGCTACAGATCGAGATCTAACTGCCAAAGGCGGGGGAGAGGGTCGGACGGCCAGCCGGGTAAAGGAACGCCAATTGTGAGTTACGACCCAAAGCGCCTGGAAGCTGTCCGGCGGGTATCGCGGGCCCACGCCCGTGATCTGCTGGGCAAGGCCAACGTGGTGGGGGTTGGCGTAGGATCCACGCAGAGTGGCGACCTGACGCTGGTGGTGATGGTCACGCACAAGCTGCCGCGCCACCAATTGGCTGCGGCCGATTTGGTTCCACAGGAGATTGAGGGGATTCCGGTAGAGCTCCGGGTGGTGGGTGAGTTGAAGGCCGGGGTCACGGGCCGGCAGCAAGCCGGAGCGAGCGCCAAAGGAGAAGAAGATGAAACCGATTGAGCAGCAGACTGTCAAAGCGCTTTCCTGGCAGATGGTGTACGGGAACTACCGACGCAAGTTGGGCAGGGAGGGTTGGGATGAACTTGCCCAAACGGTCGGTGCGCCCGACTTCCTCAAGATGGACTCGGTCGAATATTGCCCCATGCGGCCTTTCAATGCAGCGGTGGCTTACATCGACCGGGAGCTCGGCAACGGCGACGGCGCCATGATCGAGGAGATCACGGTGGCTTCGGTCGATCGCTGGGCCAGTATTTTCCGCAACCTGGTGGCGCAGCTGCAGGGGCGGCCGCAGAAGATGATGGAGATCTTCTGTACCGAAGTGCATCCCTATTTCCTGAACGACCTGGGCGCTAGCGAGATCGTCGAGTCGGCACCCGATCACTTCGTGCTGCGCTTGGACAACGGGCTATTGGAGGGCTTCAAGGTCGGTCTGATCGAAGGCTTCGTCGATATCGTCGGCGCTGAGGCCGAGATCGAGAAGCACGGCGATGAATACCACGTCAGCTGGGAGGTGCGCACCGAGACGCCGGCTGCCTCTCGCTGGGCGTTGTTCGTCAACGCCACCCGGCTGCCGTTTCTGACTGCGACCGTGGTGCCGGTGCTGATCGGTACTGCGGCCGCTTGGCGGGACGGCGCCTTCAACTTAGGGCTATTCCTGCTGACGCTGGCCGGCGCGGCGGCGTTCCACCTGGGCACCAACGTGATCAACGATTACTTCGACCATGTCAGCGGAGCCGATGAGGCCAACCTGACCCCCACGCCGTTTGCCGGCGGATCGCGCTTGATCCAGCGCGGGCTGATCGAGCCGGCTGCGCTCCGGCGCCTGGCGAGAGGTTTCTACCTGACCGGTACGCTGATCGGCGTGCTGCTGGCAGTGCTGCGCGGCTGGGAGCTGGCCTGGTTCGGCGCCGCCGGGTTCCTGCTGGGCTACCTGTACACCGCCCCGCCGATCCGGCTGGTGCACCGCGGCCTGGGTGAGATCGCAGTCGGACTGGGGTTTGGCCCGGTGGTGGTGACCGGCGCCTACTGGGTGCAGGCGCAAGCCTGGAGCACCGACGCGCTGCTGGCCTCTATCCCGGTCGGATTGCTGATCGCGGCGGTGCTGTTCATCAATGAGATCCCGGATCGCTACTGGGACGCCAAGGCCGGCAAGCGCACGCTGGTGACCCGGCTGTCCCCTGAAGCTTCGATCACCGGCTACGGGGTGTTGATGGGGGCCGCCTACTTGGCGATCGTGCTTGGCGTGCTGGTGGGAGCTCTGCCGCTGGCGACGGTGCTAGGCTTGCTGACCATTCCGATGGCCTGGAACGCGCTCAAGACGCTGCGGCGACACCACGCCTTTCCCTACAGGTTGATCCCGGCCAACGCCAACACCATCTTCGCCCACCTGCTGACCGGGCTGCTGATGGGCGTCGGCTACGTGGTGGCGATGCTGATACCGGCGCTGGCCTAGCTTCTTTGGCAGCGAGTACGGA
>CAZJUE010000059.1:0-13255 GCA_964549025.1 uncultured Anaerolineaceae bacterium
CTTTGACCCGAAGGGGCAAGGGCGGTTAAAATCCACTCCAGAATTGGAGTGCGCACTTACATGTTTCTTTTCACCTCGACTCGCAAGCGAGGCGAGGTTGACCCGAAACACCGTGCGCCCCTGTCGGGGAACTTTCGCTCAAAGCTGCCGTGGCCATCTACCACTTCACCATTTCGAACGGCTCAAAGTCGAAGGGCAAGGTCGCGGCGACGCGCGCCGCGTACCTCACCCGGTCCGGCGCGTTCGCCGACCGAGACGACCTCGTTTTTTGTGAGTCGTCGAACTTGCCCGGGTGGTCGGACGGGCGCGACGACTTTTGGTCGTCGGCCGACGAGCTCGAGCGAAAAAACGCTCGGGTCTATCGCGAAGCCGAGTTTGCGCTTCCGCGCGAACTCGACCGCGATGCCCAGGTGAAACTCGCGCAGGATTTCGCTCGCGACTTCACTGCCGAGCATGGACTTGCGTACACGCTAGCGATTCATGACGAAGATGGCCACAACCCGCACGCGCACATGATGTGGTGCGACCGTCAGGACGACGGCTTTGAACGCGAAAGGGAGCAGTGGTTTAAGCGGGCGAACAAAGCTGAGCCATCGAAGGGCGGCGCGGCGAAAGTCTCGGAGCTCAACGGGCCGGCGTGGGTCCACAAGGTGCGAGCCGACTGGGAGCTTGCGGCGAACACCGCGCTGGAGCTCGCCGGCGAGCGCGCGCAAATCGACTGCCGAAGTTACGCCGACCAGGACAAGGACAAGCCCGAGCACGCGCGGCGTATCCCCCAGATCCACCTCGGGGTGACGACGAAGGTGATGGAGCGAAAGGGTGTCGTGACGCCGCGACTTGAACGGTGGGAGGCGATTGAGGCCGAGCGGGCCCAGCGGCGCAAAGAGATGGAAGCGCGACAGGCAGCAGCTCGAGCATCGCAGCAGCGTGCGCACATAGAGGCATTACGTGGGCGAATGAAGCCTGGGCAGCGTCCGGAGGGGGCTGAGGGCGTCGCCAGAGACGCCTCGCCGTTTGATGCGGATACCATCGAGTCACCGCCGCCGGCGGTTGAGGTGTCCAGCGAGGCCGGCGCCGCTGAAGAGGATGATATGACCCACGAGGAGCTGCTCGCGTGGGAGGCCGAACACTATACGAGCGACTACGACATGGTCGCACAGGCGCTTGAACGAGATGCGCAGGGGTATCTTGCCCAGGCGGAACGAGAACAGGCCTACTTAGAGGGGATTCAAGAACGAGTTGCCGATCGCCTGAGAGTGCGGCGGCTTACAACCCACGAGCCTGCCACAGGTCTCTATCTCGACCGAGATCCTGCCGTGTGCGGGAGACGTACGTTTGCGTTTGTGCAGACCGCTGATGACGAGCTGGTGGCGTTCTATGCGCCGGAGGACCACGAGGCGATGCGCGGCCAACAGGTCGATGTGCGATTCAACACATCGTCGCTCGAAGTGACGCCCCTGCAGCGAGTACAGGAGCCCGCAAAGACTTCCGGGGAAGAACTGACGGTGCGTGAGTACAAGCAGTTTCTCGCGAACACCGCCCAAAAGCCGGTCGTCAATCTGTCGCATCAGCGGGCCTTCGAGGGTCGGATGCTCGGAACAACTATGGTCGCAGGCGAAGAACTCGCCCTGGTGGAGAACGACCGAGAAATCCTTGTGACCCCGAGCACGCCATCACTCAAGGCCAGGTACAACAAGGACGTCGTGGTCTATGCCGAGCGAGGCCCCGACGGTGGGTTGCGTGCCAGAGCCAAAAGTAAGGATCGAGAGATGGGGCGATGATGAGTTATTCACCCGCGATAGAGGCGATAAAAAAGAAGCGTGCCCCGAAGCGGGTGCACGCTTTTTGCCTGGAATTCACAGCTAGCTCTCATGGCTCACAAGGCATGTTTCCTGAGATACGAATCCACTCCGCGGATGGCTTTGTTTCAAGCCCGTCAACGAATGCGTCGATATCACAACGAGATAGCCTTGGGTTAGACTGGAAAACAACTCCGCCCGAAACACTACGAACCCCTTCGAGCGCAGGGATGCTAGTTAGCTTGTCGTTGTTCGAAATGTCGACTGCTCTTAGCTCAGTGTCGTCAAACGTAATGCCAGTGACACTCCCTACTTCGGTGAACGTGATTCCCAGGCCTTCCCTGATCTCAACACCTTCGAGGGGGGCAAGCGAATCTATGGGCGAATTGCTGATCTCCAGGGCTTGAAGCGTCTCCAGCGAGTCCAGACCATCCAGGCTGGATACTGAGCTGTCCACGATCAAAAAGCCTGAATTGGTGTCAGGATTGCCCACACTTTTGAGGTTGGTCAGTCCTTGCAGGTTCTGCAGGCTCCGATTCGACGAAAGATCGAGAAAGCTATCGACTCGCTCTAGGTCTTGAAGGCCCTCCAGGTTGGTTGGCCCATTATCGGGGGTTGAAATTGTGAGATAATCAATCTCTACAAACCCTTGGAGTCCCGCCAACGCACGGGTGCCGTCGTTCTCGAAGAGAAGATTACGTGCCCGCGTGCAAGGTGAGGCGCATACCGGTTCGATGTCGGACACTTCCTTAATCAGTAGCGCCTCTTCGAAAGTACAGTCTTGCCTGGGACGTTCGAAGTCGCACCACTGCGACAGGTCTGATGGCTTGTAGGGATCCTTGGGCTCATCTCCACAGCCCATCAGACCTGTCGCTAGTAGGACGCCAATGGCCAATTTCAGTAGCGGACGCATCGGGCCTTCACTCGCACGGGTTTGGGTTCGCAGTTGTTGGCTGAAAAGAATCCGCAATTGTCCTTTCGCCCAACTTTTGCGCGAAGCACCCAGGTGCCGTTGACGTTTTCGACACCTACGTTTTCACCCGCGCCATCGAAGTCGCCCTTGATGTGTACGACGTAGCAGAAGGCCTCAGTCGAAGACAAAAGCGTTTCATCGATGCGGTCCGCCGTGTCGAAGTCTGTTTCAATGGTGAATTCTTCCGGCGTTGTTGGGTCTGTTGGATCAATTGCAGGAAAAACGTGGTTGGTAGAATCGCCGAATAGACGCATGCCTGTGCTAAATCCTCGGAGGTAGCCGACCTGCGATTCAGCCCTGAGTAGACGTGGGCTTTGATGAGTCGTCCACGCACCCTCGCCTAATCCGTTCATTTTTCCAGATATCCCCGAGAGCGGGGCGATGTAGGGCAGCGTGTTGAAGGGAGATGGCGGATAAACTTGTTCGGTGTTCAGGCCATTGTTCACCGTTGAGTCGAAGTTTTCCAGTGAACTAAAGAACGTCGAGTCCGTCACGCAGGTGTTCGTGTTCGTATCGCACTCTTGGTAGTGTTTGCAGTAGACACCGCCGCAGGCGTCCCGGGTAAATCCATCGGAACACGTGAAGGTGCCGGTGACGCGCTGTGAGCCGTTGTTTCGTTGGGAAGCTACTTCCATGAGCCAGTCGCCCGATGACTTGTTCGCTGTGATGGCAACTGCTTCTCCGCCACCAGCGAACTCGCCACTGACTCGGCTGAGCATGCAGATCTTGTCGTAGAAGTCGCGGTAGGTTGCCGGGCTGTTCTTATCCAGTTCGATTTCTTCGACAGTAAAGCTTGGTTCGGTAGGGATTCCAAAGTTTTGCCCCGGTGGGGGCAGGAGCTCGGGCTCCGAAATTTGGTCAAGTCGATTGACGAGCCCTTGGAGCTCATCGGCCGCATCACCACATTCACTGCAGATGGTGTTTTCATTGGCAGTCGCCAACGAGTTCACGCAGTCCTGAGTCATCTGGTCGATTGTCGGGTTTGCTCCGTTGAGGAGCTGGTCGAAATCGACCAATACCGACTCATAGTTGTCGCGCTCGGTATCTGTGACCGGTTCGTAATCTGAGGGGTTCTGATAGGCGTCTTCGACGACGGTGAGCTTACCCTGAGCGCTTTTCCGTGCTCGTTGGCTCCAGTACTCGAATCGTTGGTAGCAAAGAAACGCTCCGGTGATTTCGTCTTGGATGCATACCTCTTCTAGTGCCCCTGTGGCGTCGTACACGGGCGTTCGCTCCCAAATGGTTACGCCATATGGGTCGCCTTCTTCTTGTTCCACGGCCGTGTAGATGTCGTCACGCAGATCGAACCACTCCTCAAGCGTGATTGTGCCGTCTCCGGTACGCATGTGGTACGTGAACTCAATGCCTGGATAGGTTGAGTCGATGATCTCGAATGCTTCGTCGCTGAAGTGATTGGTATAGGACTCTACATCCAGAGTTCGGTAGAGCACTGACCAGTCGGTGTCCTCGTTGATGACCTGATTCAGGTCGGGGACCTTTGCCGACATAATGAGGTATCGACCGAGCTTGCGCTCGCCCAAGTAGCGGACACCGCAGTCGTTGATCCACTGTTCGAGGTCCGTTGCGCCAGCTTCACACTCAAGCTCTTTGGGGGCAGCGGTGATATCTGCCGTTGGGATTACGGATACGATGGAGAGAACCGGTCCGTCATAGCCATCAAACACCTGGTTGTAGTGGTCTGCCGCAACTTGGTCGAAGTCTTCGAAGTCGAAGACTTCGCCATTTTCGATCGCGGTAGCCTGGATCAATCGGCGCTCGTACTGGTCTTTCGAGTGGACCCAGAATGCGCGATGGAACGGTTCGTTATAACGCGTCTCTTCTTCGTAGATGGCCGTTCCAGGCGTGGTGTCCACCTTTGGTGGGGTCAATTGAGTGGCCGTGTCCATACAGACGTTGCCTGTGCCGTCGGTACCGGTGAGGTTGATGCCCTCGCCATATTGTACGGTATCAGGAAGAAGTGGCAGGTCCACGGATTGCGCAGCGCCTTGCGCGGATTGGGGTTCTGTAGGCTGAGAGCATCCGGTCGCGAGGCATCCCGCGAGCATAGTGGTGCCTACCAAGGCTGCGAAGTGCTTGTTTGTCCACGCCATACGTGGTCCTCCCTGATTTTAGGTTACTGGTGCTCCTAAGTGGAGCGAGCCACAATAAACATTGAGGCGTGGCAGTGATTTCGTCAAAGGCATCCGGAAAGCGTCACGTAATCGTCAATATTTACGTTTATTTATGTGTTTTAGGGGGGGGGTAGTGTGTGTTTTGCGCACAGGGGTCTGGTTGGGTTGAGCTCGAGGCGGTGATCGCCTGTGCGGCCCGTGTCCCTTAGTTGACATATAAAGAGTTATCGGACGTCAAAAACCCCGCTGTGCGTGCCTCACGAGGGGGTGCGCCCTGATTCGGCCTTATCCGCCCCCCATTGTCTGACAACTTTTCGACCCGGCTTAAGACCTTCTGAACAGGGTCATTCGCCGTCCATTTCCACCCGGCCGCGCGCCACGTGGTACCGGGCTCGCCAGGTGATGGCTTCGTGCTCGGCCTCTTCTGCTCGCGTACGCCACTGGTCGAGCTCAGCACGTGCCTCGGCGAGTTGATCCACCAGCTTCGCGTTCGTTGATGCGAGCAAGAAGGCGGTTTTGTCGCCCGTAAAGTCGCCCCCTGTCGCCCCCTCGTCCTCGCGTGTCGCCAGCCGTGTCGCCAGATACTCAAGGTTCACTACTCGATAAGTAGGTATACCGTCTTCACGCTCCTGACGCTTGATGTCACCCCCGTCTACCCTGCGTTGAACGGTCCTTGGCGTTACGTTGAGGAGCTTGCACATCTCCTCGCGGCGCATCCATCGCTGAGCCTTGAGTGTAAGAGAATTAGACATCCTGTCGCCTCCCTGTCGCTAGCGTCATTGTCGCCAGTCTATGTCGCCCTCTGTCGCCCCCGCAAACTTTAAATTGGGACGGTGGTCGATGCCACAGACTCTCTTGACCGCGCGTAGGCTTGTCGAGACGTGCGTTCATCGCGTAGCTTGGAACTCGTTCCAAGAACGCGAAAAGCCCCGACACAGGGTCGAGGCTCTTCGAAATCCTTTCGCAACGCTTGTTCGGTTTAGCGGCCTGGACAGCGAAGCGTGAGGTGCAACCGGTCGGACTTTCGCCCTTCCGCCTATGTTGTAGAAGGTAGTACCGCAGCCACGGTACGTCAATACTTTCCACGACACGCAAGAGCGGCAGTCCGACTCTCCACGGAAGGAGAATCGACCATGTCCACCGCTTACGCCTACCAAACTCACCCCGCATCCACCTCCAAGCCGCAGCACTTGAGCAAGCTCGAGTGGTACCAACGGGTACGGGACGACGTTCGTGTGTCCGGCCGCACCATCGCCGAAGTGTTCAAAGAGACCGTCGGGAGGTGTCGCCCCGATGAAAACCTCTTCTGCTCGGTCGTCTGGCGCACCCAGGAGAATCTGACGGCCGACGCCGGCGTGAGCTACCGGACCTTTGCCCGGTGGCGCGATCGATTCGTCGACATGGGGTATCTGCTCCAGGTCGACTCGGGGTGCGGCCCTCAGCGCTACTTCGTGCTGAAGTTTCCCGAGTGGGACGTCTTCGACGCGCTGGAGTACGCGGCCTATTCGCTTCGAGAAATCAGCAAGTTCCAGTCTCGGGAGTTTGCCTCCCACATTCGTAAAAACGTGCTGCCGGCCGTTTTGAAAGAATGGAAGCGCCAGGTGGCGCTTGAGTCGTTCGAAGAAGACTCCGACGAGCTTGAGCGTGAGCTGGCCGCGCTCGAGTCGGGTTGTGACCCAGACCAGGTGACCTTCCGGGAGTGTGGTGTGGTCTGTGAAGACCCGCCTGAAGCGCTCCAAAAACTGTGGGATGAGACCCCTCTTCCAGAGGACGATTTTGGCAAAAGGTCAAACTGCAATCTGCCAAAAGGTCAAACTGCCTTCTCCTTATATAGAGAACCTACAGAAAGACCTTTGGAGGGCGGAGATAGTTCGGACCTCACGCGCACGCGCGAGGCTCGGGGCGAAACCCCTCCCACCGACCAAAATCAAAGTGGTTCAGGGCCGGTTTTGGTCGAACCCGAGACGACCGAGGCAGAGACCACCGTCGAGCTCGACGCGTACCGACGGCTCAAGCGGGTCTTCATCGCGATGTTTGCCCAGTTCGAGCGGCGCCTGGACCCCGGATGCGCCTCGCGACTTGCCAAATGCTATCTCGAGCGCGGCGCATGGCCCGAAGCGCTGGCCGAAACCCTCGATGAGAAGCTGACGCGGCTCTTCGGCGACGGCTTTTCGACCGGCCAGGTCATACGATTCCTGACGGCCGACGTCGATGAATGGACGCCGCCGCCGGGTCTGCACGACGACCAACTCCCCATCGAACACCGAGGAGAACCCGTCGACGAGGCATCGTCGGAGTCGAGCTTGTGGACGCCGCCGCCGACCGAAGAGGCGCTGGCCCTTGCCCATTCGGGGGCCACGCCACTTGGCCGACGTCGGGCCGAGCAGGTTTGGGCCGAGGGGATTGGAGAACTATCGGCGATGGTGAGCGAGCACCTGTTGCGGCGTTGGTTTGAGCCGTTTGTGCCGCTCGAGTGTGTCGACGGAACGCTTGTCGGGATGGCTCCGGACGACTTCTGTGCGAGCTGGCTGCGCCAGCAACACGCCGACTTGATGGCCCAGGTGTGTGGTCTGGAGGTGGTCGCGTTGTCTCCGGAGCAGGTCATTGAGCGCTACGAGACGAAGGATTAGACCACGGCGAGGAGTGTCGACACCAGGTCTTCAAACGTCGCCGTTCGCGACGTTTGAGGCCGTCGATACGACGAGCGTGGAGACAACCGAAGGGCGTCAGTCGGACGAATTCGAGGCGAGGATTGGGGCAAAGTCGGGCGGTTTTGAGGCAAGGATTCGGTCGAACTCGGACCGATTTCGGGCAAGGATTGAGGCAAACCTCTGGGATGGAACGGGCAAGTCGACGGGCCTTTTGCTCGCGAATCGATGGCAAAGAACGCGTTCCAGACGGGCAAGTCGAAGCGTTCGCGACGGTCGAAGCGAAGGCGATCTTTGCGTTCCAGACCGGGGGTCTCGACCGACGAATTCGCGATGTAGACCCTCTCCTTGAACGCGACTTTCGTGATGTCGGCGACCTTCAAACGGTCATCTGGCGGTCTGCCAGATGACGTTTTGAGGCGGACCGGGACGACCGACAACCCTTGTTCGAAGAGACACGTTCCGGTGGTTCACGGCCGTGAACACCTTCGCGACCACCCCACGAAGGGTGGGTTGGTCGCGACGACAAACCGCCTTTGACCCGGAGGGTCGAGGCGGTTTAGAATCACCTGAGAATTCAGGTGCGCACTTACATGTTTCTTTTCACCTCGACTCGCAAGCGAGGCGAGGTTGACCCGAAACACCGTGCGCCCCTGTCGGGGAACTTTCGCTCAAAGCTGCCGTGGCCATCTACCACTTCACCATTTCGAACGGCTCAAAGTCGAAGGGCAAGGTCGCGGCGACGCGCGCCGCGTACCTCACCCGGTCCGGCGCGTTCGCCGACCGAGACGACCTCGTTTTTTGTGAGTCGTCGAACTTGCCCGGGTGGTCGGACGGGCGCGACGACTTTTGGTCGTCGGCCGACGAGCTCGAGCGAAAAAACGCTCGGGTCTATCGCGAAGCCGAGTTTGCGCTTCCGCGCGAACTCGACCGCGATGCCCAGGTGAAACTCGCGCAGGATTTCGCTCGCGACTTCACTGCCGAGCATGGACTTGCGTACACGCTAGCGATTCATGACGAAGATGGCCACAACCCGCACGCGCACATGATGTGGTGCGACCGTCAGGACGACGGCTTTGAACGCGAAAGGGAGCAGTGGTTTAAGCGGGCGAACAAAGCTGAGCCATCGAAGGGCGGCGCGGCGAAAGTCTCGGAGCTCAACGGGCCGGCGTGGGTCCACAAGGTGCGAGCCGACTGGGAGCTTGCGGCGAACACCGCGCTGGAGCTCGCCGGCGAGCGCGCGCAAATCGACTGCCGAAGTTACGCCGACCAGGACAAGGACAAGCCCGAGCACGCGCGGCGTATCCCCCAGATCCACCTCGGGGTGACGACGAAGGTGATGGAGCGAAAGGGTGTCGTGACGCCGCGACTTGAACGGTGGGAGGCGATTGAGGCCGAGCGGGCCCAGCGGCGCAAAGAGATGGAAGCGCGACAGGCAGCAGCTCGAGCATCGCAGCAGCGTGCGCACATAGAGGCATTACGTGGGCGAATGAAGCCTGGGCAGCGTCCGGAGGGGGCTGAGGGCGTCGCCAGAGACGCCTCGCCGTTTGATGCGGATACCATCGAGTCACCGCCGCCGGCGGTTGAGGTGTCCAGCGAGGCCGGCGCCGCTGAAGAGGATGATATGACCCACGAGGAGCTGCTCGCGTGGGAGGCCGAACACTATACGAGCGACTACGACATGGTCGCACAGGCGCTTGAACGAGATGCGCAGGGGTATCTTGCCCAGGCGGAACGAGAACAGGCCTACTTAGAGGGGATTCAAGAACGAGTTGCCGATCGCCTGAGAGTGCGGCGGCTTACAACCCACGAGCCTGCCACAGGTCTCTATCTCGACCGAGATCCTGCCGTGTGCGGGAGACGTACGTTTGCGTTTGTGCAGACCGCTGATGACGAGCTGGTGGCGTTCTATGCGCCGGAGGACCACGAGGCGATGCGCGGCCAACAGGTCGATGTGCGATTCAACACATCGTCGCTCGAAGTGACGCCCCTGCAGCGAGTACAGGAGCCCGCAAAGACTTCCGGGGAAGAACTGACGGTGCGTGAGTACAAGCAGTTTCTCGCGAACACCGCCCAAAAGCCGGTCGTCAATCTGTCGCATCAGCGGGCCTTCGAGGGTCGGATGCTCGGAACAACTATGGTCGCAGGCGAAGAACTCGCCCTGGTGGAGAACGACCGAGAAATCCTTGTGACCCCGAGCACGCCATCACTCAAGGCCAGGTACAACAAGGACGTCGTGGTCTATGCCGAGCGAGGCCCCGACGGTGGGTTGCGTGCCAGAGCCAAAAGTAAGGATCGAGAGATGGGGCGATGATGAGTTATTCACCCGCGATAGAGGCGATAAAAAAGAAGCGTGCCCCGAAGCGGGTGCACGCTTTTTGCCTGGAATTCACAGCTAGCTCTCATGGCTCACAAGGCATGTTTCCTGAGATACGAATCCACTCCGCGGATGGCTTTGTTTCAAGCCCGTCAACGAATGCGTCGATATCACAACGAGATAGCCTTGGGTTAGACTGGAAAACAACTCCGCCCGAAACACTACGAACCCCTTCGAGCGCAGGGATGCTAGTTAGCTTGTCGTTGTTCGAAATGTCGACTGCTCTTAGCTCAGTGTCGTCAAACGTAATGCCAGTGACACTCCCTACTTCGGTGAACGTGATTCCCAGGCCTTCCCTGATCTCAACACCTTCGAGGGGGGCAAGCGAATCTATGGGCGAATTGCTGATCTCCAGGGCTTGAAGCGTCTCCAGCGAGTCCAGACCATCCAGGCTGGATACTGAGCTGTCCACGATCAAAAAGCCTGAATTGGTGTCAGGATTGCCCACACTTTTGAGGTTGGTCAGTCCTTGCAGGTTCTGCAGGCTCCGATTCGACGAAAGATCGAGAAAGCTATCGACTCGCTCTAGGTCTTGAAGGCCCTCCAGGTTGGTTGGCCCATTATCGGGGGTTGAAATTGTGAGATAATCAATCTCTACAAACCCTTGGAGTCCCGCCAACGCACGGGTGCCGTCGTTCTCGAAGAGAAGATTACGTGCCCGCGTGCAAGGTGAGGCGCATACCGGTTCGATGTCGGACACTTCCTTAATCAGTAGCGCCTCTTCGAAAGTACAGTCTTGCCTGGGACGTTCGAAGTCGCACCACTGCGACAGGTCTGATGGCTTGTAGGGATCCTTGGGCTCATCTCCACAGCCCATCAGACCTGTCGCTAGTAGGACGCCAATGGCCAATTTCAGTAGCGGACGCATCGGGCCTTCACTCGCACGGGTTTGGGTTCGCAGTTGTTGGCTGAAAAGAATCCGCAATTGTCCTTTCGCCCAACTTTTGCGCGAAGCACCCAGGTGCCGTTGACGTTTTCGACACCTACGTTTTCACCCGCGCCATCGAAGTCGCCCTTGATGTGTACGACGTAGCAGAAGGCCTCAGTCGAAGACAAAAGCGTTTCATCGATGCGGTCCGCCGTGTCGAAGTCTGTTTCAATGGTGAATTCTTCCGGCGTTGTTGGGTCTGTTGGATCAATTGCAGGAAAAACGTGGTTGGTAGAATCGCCGAATAGACGCATGCCTGTGCTAAATCCTCGGAGGTAGCCGACCTGCGATTCAGCCCTGAGTAGACGTGGGCTTTGATGAGTCGTCCACGCACCCTCGCCTAATCCGTTCATTTTTCCAGATATCCCCGAGAGCGGGGCGATGTAGGGCAGCGTGTTGAAGGGAGATGGCGGATAAACTTGTTCGGTGTTCAGGCCATTGTTCACCGTTGAGTCGAAGTTTTCCAGTGAACTAAAGAACGTCGAGTCCGTCACGCAGGTGTTCGTGTTCGTATCGCACTCTTGGTAGTGTTTGCAGTAGACACCGCCGCAGGCGTCCCGGGTAAATCCATCGGAACACGTGAAGGTGCCGGTGACGCGCTGTGAGCCGTTGTTTCGTTGGGAAGCTACTTCCATGAGCCAGTCGCCCGATGACTTGTTCGCTGTGATGGCAACTGCTTCTCCGCCACCAGCGAACTCGCCACTGACTCGGCTGAGCATGCAGATCTTGTCGTAGAAGTCGCGGTAGGTTGCCGGGCTGTTCTTATCCAGTTCGATTTCTTCGACAGTAAAGCTTGGTTCGGTAGGGATTCCAAAGTTTTGCCCCGGTGGGGGCAGGAGCTCGGGCTCCGAAATTTGGTCAAGTCGATTGACGAGCCCTTGGAGCTCATCGGCCGCATCACCACATTCACTGCAGATGGTGTTTTCATTGGCAGTCGCCAACGAGTTCACGCAGTCCTGAGTCATCTGGTCGATTGTCGGGTTTGCTCCGTTGAGGAGCTGGTCGAAATCGACCAATACCGACTCATAGTTGTCGCGCTCGGTATCTGTGACCGGTTCGTAATCTGAGGGGTTCTGATAGGCGTCTTCGACGACGGTGAGCTTACCCTGAGCGCTTTTCCGTGCTCGTTGGCTCCAGTACTCGAATCGTTGGTAGCAAAGAAACGCTCCGGTGATTTCGTCTTGGATGCATACCTCTTCTAGTGCCCCTGTGGCGTCGTACACGGGCGTTCGCTCCCAAATGGTTACGCCATATGGGTCGCCTTCTTCTTGTTCCACGGCCGTGTAGATGTCGTCACGCAGATCGAACCACTCCTCAAGCGTGATTGTGCCGTCTCCGGTACGCATGTGGTACGTGAACTCAATGCCTGGATAGGTTGAGTCGATGATCTCGAATGCTTCGTCGCTGAAGTGATTGGTATAGGACTCTACATCCAGAGTTCGGTAGAGCACTGACCAGTCGGTGTCCTCGTTGATGACCTGATTCAGGTCGGGGACCTTTGCCGACATAATGAGGTATCGACCGAGCTTGCGCTCGCCCAAGTAGCGGACACCGCAGTCGTTGATCCACTGTTCGAGGTCCGTTGCGCCAGCTTCACACTCAAGCTCTTTGGGGGCAGCGGTGATATCTGCCGTTGGGATTACGGATACGATGGAGAGAACCGGTCCGTCATAGCCATCAAACACCTGGTTGTAGTGGTCTGCCGCAACTTGGTCGAAGTCTTCGAAGTCGAAGACTTCGCCATTTTCGATCGCGGTAGCCTGGATCAATCGGCGCTCGTACTGGTCTTTCGAGTGGACCCAGAATGCGCGATGGAACGGTTCGTTATAACGCGTCTCTTCTTCGTAGATGGCCGTTCCAGGCGTGGTGTCCACCTTTGGTGGGGTCAATTGAGTGGCCGTGTCCATACAGACGTTGCCTGTGCCGTCGGTACCGGTGAGGTTGATGCCCTCGCCATATTGTACGGTATCAGGAAGAAGTGGCAGGTCCACGGATTGCGCAGCGCCTTGCGCGGATTGGGGTTCTGTAGGCTGAGAGCATCCGGTCGCGAGGCATCCCGCGAGCATAGTGGTGCCTACCAAGGCTGCGAAGTGCTTGTTTGTCCACGCCATACGTGGTCCTCCCTGATTTTAGGTTACTGGTGCTCCTAAGTGGAGCGAGCCACAATAAACATTGAGGCGTGGCAGTGATTTCGTCAAAGGCATCCGGAAAGCGTCACGTAATCGTCAATATTTACGTTTATTTATGTGTTTTAGGGGGGGGGTAGTGTGTGTTTTGCGCACAGGGGTCTGGTTGGGTTGAGCTCGAGGCGGTGATCGCCTGTGCGGCCCGTGTCCCTTAGTTGACATATAAACGGTTATCGGACGTCAAAAACCCCGCTGTGAGTATCTCACGCGGG
>CAZJUE010000060.1:0-6697 GCA_964549025.1 uncultured Anaerolineaceae bacterium
GATCGAAAACGTGTTCAACTATCCAGGACTGGGGCGATTGATGATCTTTGCCATCGATCGGCGCGACATCCCGCTGATCCAGGCGGTGGCCATGGTCACCGTGCTGGTGTTTGCCTTGGCCAACCTGGCCGCCGATCTGTTGTACGCTTCGCTCAACCCCAGGATTCGACTGCAGTGAAACCGCTTCGCTTCATCACATTCTTGGCTCCGAGTGTCAAGCCGCTGTATCAGCTCATCGCCGATGAGGTGGGTCGTCGCTTGCAGCGACCGACGGAGCTGGTGGTTGGCACCGATTACCAGCTGGCGGTGGACGGAAGCATGGATGTCGGCTTCATCTGCGGTCTACCCTACGTCGCCTTGAATCAGCAGCATCCCGGGTCCATGAAGGCCATCGCCGCGCCGGTGCTGCAAGGCGAACGCTACCAGGGCCGGCCGATCTACTTCTCCGATGTGATCGTGCAGCGGGATAGTCCGCTGCACAGCTTCGCCGAGCTGCGCGGCCGAAGCTGGGCGTACAACGAACCGCTCTCGCACTCTGGCTATGGAATCGTGCGGCACAAACTGCTGGAGATGGGCGAAACTCGGGGGTTCTTCGGCCAGGTGATCGAAGCCGGTTTCCATCAACGCTCGATCCGGATGGTGGCGTCAGGCAAGGTCGATGCTTCCGCTATCGATAGCCAGGTGCTCGAGCTGGAGCTTCGAAACCACCCAGAGCTGGCCGAACAGCTGCGGGTGATCGATATCTTGGGGCCGTCGACCATCCAGCCGGTAGTTGCTTCCGGGTCGCTGCCGGCGGAGGTACGCGCCGTTGTGCAACAGGTGTTGACCGTGTTGGGCTCCAGTCGAGACTCGCGTCAGGTCATGGATCAGGCGCTGGTCGAGCGTTTTGTGCCGATCACGGACGTCGACTATGGCGACATTCGGCAGATGCTCGGCGCCGCGCAAGAACTTGGCTTTGTTGAGATTCGCTGAAGACTTGCGTACGACCGCCCCAGAGGGGCAAATCGAGTCGAAAGGCACGCCGTTCGGCGACACTGGCAGCTGGTGCAGCTATGAAACCTACTAACAGGTTGATTGGTCGGGTGCGTCGCCCGGTCCGCCGCGGCGGGGCGCAGCGCCATCTGCTGCTGACCCTGCTCAGTTTCGCCGCTTCGGTGGCGGTCACCCGCCTGTTTCTGGAGCTGACCGGCTATCCGCAGCTGGGCAACAGCGAACTGCACATCGCCCACGTTTTGTGGGGCGGACTGCTGTTGTTTGTAGCGGCGCTGCTGCCGCTCATCTACGCCAATCGTTGGGTATACGATCTGGGAGCGGTGCTGGCTGGGATTGGGGTCGGACTGTTCATCGATGAGGTGGGGAAGTTCATAACGCAGACCAACGATTACTTCTACCCACCGGCGGCGCCGATCATCTATGTGTTCTTCCTGCTCACGGTAGTGGTGTACTTCCGGGTGCGGCGTCCGATCTCCAACGACTCGCGCGCCGAGCTTTATCGTGCGTTGGAAGCCATGGAAGAGGTCTTGGATCATGATTTGGAGGGTGAAGAGCTGGCTCGCTTGCACGATCGCTTGGCAAGGATCGAACAAGATCAGGACCTACCGGCTCATGCCGAATTAGCCAGGCAGCTACGGGAGTTTCTGGATTCTGAGCAGCTGAAACTCGCCCCAGACCGGTACAGCTGGTTCGAGCGCCTGCAGGGCTGGCTGCTCTCCGTCGAGGATCGCCTGGTCACCCAACTGCGTCACCGGGCGGCGTTGGTGGGCGGGTTGGGCGCACTGGGCGCGGTCTCGCTGCTGCGGGCCGTGCAATTGCTGGGCGGAGTCTACGCTTCGGGAAGATTGCAGCGCGAACTCAGCGAATTGATCCTGGCTGGACGGGTCGGCAGCATCACTGGAGCGCAGCTGTTTTCCACCCAGGTGACGCTGGAAGGCAGCGTTGGCTTGCTGCTGATCGCGGCGGCGGTGCTGTTGCTGGCGAGGAAAGATCGGCTTGGGGTCGGATTGGCCTATATTGCGCTGCTGCTGTCATTGGCGGTGGTGAACCTGCTCACCTTTTACTTCCAGCAGTTCTCCACCCTCATTGCTGCCACGGTGCAATTCGTGCTGCTGCTGGGCGTGTTACGCTATCGCCAGCGATACCTGCAAGACTGGCGGTGAATGATGCAGATCACAAGCGAACAGATCGGTCAGGTGGTGGTGGTGACGGTGGTCGGGAGCCTGGATGGCCTGACCGCCCCGGATCTGGGTCAGGTGTTCGACCGGCAAATCGAGGCTGGAGCAGCGAGCATGGTGGCCGATCTGGCAGGGCTTGATTACACCAGCAGCGCTGGATTGCGGGTATTGCTGTTGGCGGCCAAGGCAAGCCGCGAGCTAGGAGGCGATCTGCGGCTGGCAGCGGTACAGGGTGCCGTCAATAAGGTTCTGGACATGGCCGGAGTGACCAGCATCTTCCAGCAGTTCCCGGATGTCGAAACCGCAGTGGTTAGCTTCCAAAGCGAGCCCGGAGGGACGGTAGCTGGCAGCCACGCTTCCCCAGCGAGCTGATCTAGTCAGAGAGCTGCTTGATGAAGGTCAGCAAGTTGCCGTCCTCCCCTGACCGATAGCGGATCTCATCCATCGTTTGGTAGATGAAATACAGCCCGAATCCGCTGGAGCCTGGGTCATCCATCGTCTGCTGCGGATCGGGGGCATCCGGTTCGGTCGGCTCGAAGGGGCGCCCGAAGTCGGTGATCTCAACCGTAATCTGATCGGGCAAGAACTCCAGCGCCAGCATGATCGAGCCCGGGTTCATTCCGGCGTAGCCATGCTCGATTACATTGGTGCAAGCTTCATCGACCGCCAGTTGGAGGTCGTGGCTGATCTCGTCATCGATGCCGGCCCGCCCGCAGGCTTCGCCTATGAACTGCCGGAAAGCGCTCAGCGTCTCGAGTTCGGCTGCCCGGGTCGTTTGCACTCTCATCGCTAGTAGGCCGCCTGTGGAAAGGTTTCGACTCCGGCATGGCGACCGACCTGTTTGATCATGCGCAGGCCGTCCCATCGCTGTTCGATCGCCTCCAGAATGCCGTCGTGAATCGCCCAGGCACGGCCGCGGACGGAGTTCCATTGATGGTCCGCCCGAAACGGCGTGCTTCCATCCAGTTCGGCATGTAGAGCTCCCCCTGGCTGGAATTCCTGCTGGATCTGGTCCATCAGTTGGTGCCCCCGCACATAGGCGAACCCCCGTCGTTCGAAAATCCAGGCGGAGGCATAGGAAAGCGGCTCAAGAAAATAGGCGTGGTGGGCCAGCAGCGTCAGAAAGCCCTCCAGGTGTCCAAACACACCGGAGGAAGCGCGCAGCCCCGCCCGGGTCTGGCCGGGCGCTAGGCCGGCCCGCAAAGCCTGTTCTTCGGCCGCCAGGTTGCGGCGAACCGTGCCGAATTCAGTGGGAGCTCCGCCCTCGTCGGTGTCGGTCTGGTAGCGCTCTGCATGGGGATCGCTTAGCACCAACAAATCCAGGTCAATCCCATTGAGGCTGTTGTCCTCCAACTGAACGGTATAGAACGGGTCGTCTCGAGCCTGGCCGACCCAGGCACTCAACTTGACCAGACCGCTTTGTGGATCGGCAATCAGCTCGACCTGTTCTTCCCCGTTGGGGCCGCGCCAGGTCCGGGGGTTGACACCGAATCGGGTGAGCAAGCCCAGCGGGATCAGTGATCGATACAGTCGGCGTTTTGCGTTTTCGGGGAGATTGTTGATCGAGCGGATGGATACCGGAATGCTTGGGTCACTGATGATCTCATCGATCGAGATCTGCAGTGGATCGGGGGCGAATTTCTGTGGTTCCCGCTTAAGCCGCAGGTTGCGAAACATGCCGGTGTTT
Organism: uncultured Anaerolineaceae bacterium; assembly: GCA_964549025.1. Lineage (GTDB taxonomy): Bacteria > Chloroflexota > Anaerolineae > Anaerolineales > E44-bin32 > JADFRG01. The sequence continues at coordinate 3,859 of CAZJUE010000060.1, forward strand.
CCCGGAATCGCCGCAGTGTATCACGACCCTCACCCCCGCAAGCGTTTTAAGCTTTTGGGCATTGACTCCGCCCCTCGTGAAGTGCTACGATGTTTTTGCTGGGAGGGAATCCTAGAAGCCGAGAGGCTTCGAGGGGAAACTCACTGAAAACAAACTGAAGCTGGCGGGCGGTAATGCTCTTCGGAGCGTCGCCGTGAGTTGGTGAAAAGGCCGTGAGGCCGAAGAAGCCAATCAGCGCAACCCTCCTTCGGGAGTTGAGCGGGGGCCGGCGTAGGGAGCTGAAGGTTCTCTGAGCCGACAGCAAGTAGGTGGGTGGAAACTTGAGGTCAGGAAGTTACTGGGAATCCCTCCTGGCCATTTAATGCCCCGGTCGTACGACCGGGGCATTTTGCGTTGAATCCGTGGAGCCAGGTATCGAGCTCTCGAATCGTGACGGATTCGCTAATCCTGAGCTGCTAGCCTGCTTGTTCCGGATCGAAGTAGGCGATGTACCGAAGCCCGCGGTAGCGTTCATCCAGCCCCAGTCCGTAGCCTACGATGAACTCCTCCGGGGCCTCGAAGCCAACGTACTTCAGCGGTAGGTCGATCAGGCGACGCCGGGCCCGGTTCAGCAAAATGCAAGCCTCCAGCGAGGCGGGATTGCGTGCTTTGAGGGTGCGCATCAGGTAGCTGAGGGTGAAACCGGTATCTACGATGTCTTCGACGATCAGCGTATGGCGTCCATCGAGCGGGAGCTCCAGGTCCTTAAGCAGCCGGGCCTGGCCGTGCGTGTCGGCCGAGGGGCCAAACCGCGAAATGGCCATGAAATCGACCATCGAGGGAATCGTCAGGGCGCGGATCAAGTCGGCCAGAAAGAACAAGGTCCCCTTGAGCACACCGATCAGCAAGAGCTCCTTCCCGGCGTAATCGTGTGAGATCTGCTTGCCGAGCTCGGTGACCCGGTCCTGGATTTGTTGTTCAGAAAAGGCGATGTCGCCCAATCCGGGCAGCGAGGCGGCTGCGGCCTTAGCTGTCCCGGTCATTCGTCAGCGGGTTGCCGATTAGGTTGGGGGTTTCCGCTCCCATGCCGTACTTGACTAGCAGCGACTGCATGTCTCGCCGGTTGAGCAATTTGATGTTGACCTCAGGGTAGCGTTCCCGCAGGGCGCGGATCTTGCGGTTTTTCTTGGTGATCAGTTCCTGCTTGCGGGTCGTGAGCTCGATGTACAGATCTTGGGCCGGCAAGTAGAAGTCAGGCGTAAACGCTTTGGTGATATTGCCGTCGTCGTCCTCCGCAAGCGGGAAGGTGGTCGGTTCGTACTCCCACCGGATTTTATAGAAGTCCAGCAGCCGGGCGAACTCGGCTTCGATGGGGTGGGCGAATTCCTCAGGCGGATTGGGGTTATCGATCCGGGCCACGGCGGAAAAGCTTAAACCGCATGCCCGCGACTGTCAAATTGCAGCCGCAGTCGGAGCAGTCTCAATCCAAAGCCGGCAACTCCTTGGTTTCGTCGAACACCTTCTCTCCTGCACGAATGGGAACGGCAAGCCGGTTTTCCGGAGGCGTCAGTGGGCAGGACCATCGCTCGTTATAGGCGCAGTACGGATTGTAGGCCAGGTTGAAGTCGATCTCGAACTTGCCTCCCGGGATCGGCGTTGGCTCCAGGTAGCGGCCCGCCCCATAGGTCTCTTGCCCGGCCTGTGAATCGCGAAACGGCAGGAAGAAGCCATTATCGTTTTCCAGGATGGTCAGTTCAGCGGTCTGGCCCTCGACCTCGAATTGAAAGCGGCCGAAGCGCCGGTAGGTCTGGACCTCCCCGGTGTTGGTCTGGATTTGGAGCTCGTCCTGTTCGTCGAATTCAGCTACTTCGACCTCCAGGCGGAGTTCCGGATTCTCGGGGAAGTATTTCAGTCCACCGAAATCGGCTCTCTGTTCGGGTAGCAGCGGACTGTGGTGACTCTCACGAAAGAACTCGTCCTTCTCCTCGCGGAATTGCTCTAGTTGCGACATTCGACCTCCTGATGTGCTCAATTTTCCGGGCTTACTTCGGGGAGCCGCCGACATGGCGCGGGCGCTCAGAATGCTTGGACGATTTCAGCAAAGTGCTTCTTACTGAAGTCCCGGAGCGCCTCCGCAGCATACCGTTAACGCTCCTCTTGTATGGCTCGAGTATCATATGAGCGCTCTCAATATTGTGGTGAGGTGAAAACGAATGGCGAAGATCATTGGCATCGACCTGGGTACCACCAACAGCGTAGTGGCGGTTATGGAAGGTGGCGACCCGGTCGTTATCACGACCGCTGAAGGCGGACGGTTGTGCCCTTCCGTTGTGGCGTTCACCAAGGGCGGTGAGCGGCTGGTAGGGCAAACCGCCAAGCGCCAGGCGGTGGTCAACTCCGAAAACACGGTGTATTCCATCAAGCGCTTCATGGGGCGGCGCTGGGACGAGGTCGAGACCGAGCGCAAGATGGTTTCCTTCGAAACGGTTAAAGGTGCCAGCGACGACGTGCGGGTGAAGATCCCGGTCAACGACCGCGAGTACACGCCGCAGGAAATCTCGGCGATGGTGCTCGGCAAGCTCAAGAAGGACGCTGAGTCCTATCTGGGCGAGAGCGTCAGCAGGGCGGTCATCACCGTGCCGGCCTACTTCAACGATTCGCAGCGGCAGGCCACCAAAGATGCCGGCAAGATCGCCGGCCTGGAGGTCATGCGGATCATCAATGAGCCGACCGCCGCTGCGCTGGCCTACGGCCTGGACAAGGTTGACAACGAAACCATCCTGGTCTTCGACCTCGGCGGCGGGACCTTCGACGTCAGCCTGCTGGAAGTCGGCGACGGCGTGGTGGAAGTCAAGGCAAC
>CAZJUE010000060.1:6707-10199 GCA_964549025.1 uncultured Anaerolineaceae bacterium
CGATACCCACCTGGGAGGCGACGACTGGGACCAGAAAATCCTCAACTGGATCGCCGACGAGTTCAAGAAGGACCAGGGCATCGATCTGCGCGAGGATCGTCAGGCATTGCAGCGGCTACGCGAGGCGGCCGAGAAGGCCAAGATCGAGTTGACCTCGGTCACCGAGACCGAGATCAACCTGCCCTACGTGTCGGCTGACGCCTCCGGCCCGAAGCACTTGCAGATGAAGCTCAGCCGCTCGAAGTTCGAGCAGATGAGCGAAGACCTGGTCAATCGCATCCGCGGTCCATTCGACGCGGTTTTGAAGGACGCCAGCATTCAGGCTAGCGAAGTTGACGAAGTTGTTCTGGTTGGCGGTGCCACCCGTATGCCGATGGTGCAGGAACTGGTGCGTTCTCTGACCGGCAAGGAGCCGCATAAGGGCGTCAACCCTGACGAGGTGGTGGCGGTAGGCGCCGCCATCCAGGCCGGCGTGCTGGCCGGTGACGTGAAAGACGTGCTGCTGCTCGACGTGACCCCGCTTTCGCTGGGTGTGGAGACGCTCGGCGGAGTGATGACTACCTTGATCGAGCGCAACACCACGATTCCGATCAAGAAGCAGGAGGTGTTCTCGACCGCCGAGGACAACCAGACCGCGGTCGACATCCATGTGCTGCAGGGCGAGCGTTCGCTTGCGGCGGATAACAACACGCTAGGTCGCTTCCGGCTGGAGGGCATCCCGCCGGCGCCACGCGGGATACCGCAGGTGGAGGTCACATTTGACATTGACGCCAATGGCATCCTGAACGTCAAGGCCCAGGACAAGGCCACCGGCAAGGAGCAATCGGTCACCATCACCGCCTCCACCAACCTGAGCAAAGACGACGTGGAGAAGATGGTGCAGGAGGCCAAGGAGCACGCCTCCGAAGATGCGGCGCGTAAGGAGCTTGTCGACGCCCGCAACGCCGGCGACCAGCTCGCCTACCAGGCGGAGAAGACCTTGAGCGAGCTGGGGGACAAGGTGCCGGATTCCGATCGCGAAAACATCCAGGGCAAGGTCAAGGAATTGAGGGAGGCCCTGGAGGGCGACGATCTGGCCCAGATCAAGAAGCTGTCTGAAGAGGTTCAGCAGGCGAGCTACGCGCTCAGCCAGCAGCTTTACGCACAGCAATCCGAGGCTGAGCAGCCTGAAGGCGCCGCCGAAGGCCAGGGCGACGGCAAAGAGGATGGCGAGCAAGAGGACGATGTGGTCGAGGGGGAGTTCCGCGAGGCGTAAGCTGGAGCAGATCGCAGACAATGAAGCGGGCCGATGGCAAGCCATCGGCCCGCTTTTTGGTAAGTGTCATGGCTCGTGCACCGTCTGAACCAACAACAAGGCTATAATCGCCAACGATGGAATCGACGCTGACCAGCATGCAGCCGCGCGAGTTAGAAGACCTGCAGGTCGCAGTCGACGAGGCGCTGTGGCGCTACGACCCGGTGCGCGGCGCACTGTGGGAGCTGCGAGCGGTGGTGAAACCGGACGCCAGCGTGGCGGTCAGCGGCCACGTACGAAGCCGCTCGATCCGTGATGGCGTGATCGAGGTGGTGCAGGCGGTGCCCGGCATAAGACAGGTGGTTGACCAGATCGTGACCGATCCGCAATTGGAGACCGAGGTCGCGCGCAGGTTGGCTGGCATCCAGCGACTGCCGCCAGGCCAGATCGCGGTGCATGGCCATCTAGGCGTGATCACGCTTTTGGGGAAACTGCCCGACGAATCGCTGCGCCAGGACGTGGTGAGCGCTGCCAGCCAGGTCACCGGAGTGCGGTCGGTGGATGACAAGCTGGAAGCCGGAAATTGACAGTTTTTCCGGTACTAGGAGGTTAGCCTTCCTAGACATCGGCGAGAATCGCACGATATGATAGTGCAACCGATCCCGGCGCCAATAGGAGGTATGCCAGAGTGAACCTTCCCCACTTCGCGTATTTTCAAGGCGAGATTGTCCCCTACGCCGAGGCCAAGATCGGCCTGCTTACCCACGCGTTCAACTACGGGACCGCGGCCTTCGGCGGTGTGCGAGGTTACTGGAACGATGAACAACACCAGCTCTACGTCTTCCGACCGCTGGATCATTTCGAGCGGTTGCTGAATTCGGCCAAACTGCTGTGCGCCGACCACAGCTTTACCAAAGAACAGCTTAGGGACATTGCGCTCGAGCTGCTCCGTGAGGAGGGGCTAAGAGAAGATTGTTACCTTCGTCCGCTTTTATACAAAGCGGACGAAATCATTGGGGTCAAGTTGCACGATTTAACCGATGAATTCGCGATGGTGGCGGTGCCGTTCCGCAAGTACGTCGAGCGCGACGATCAAGCGCACGTCACCTTTTCTTCTTGGCGTCGCATCGATGACAATGCCATCCCGGCTCGCGGCAAGATAACCGGTGCATACGTCAGCACCGCCTTCGTCAAGACCGATGCGCTGCGCGCCGGTTTCGATGAGGCGCTGGTGCTCAACGAAGCTGGACACCTGGCGGAGGGCAGCGCCGAGAACGCCTTTATGGTGCGATCGGGGAGGCTGATCACCCCGCCGATCACTGAGAACATCCTAGAAGGAATTACCCGTCGCACGGTGATCAAGCTGGCTCGCGAAGAGCTCGGCCTGGAGGTGTTGGAGCGGCCGATCGACCGGACCGAAGTCTATTTGGCAGATGAGTTCTTCCTGGTCGGCACCGCAGCCCAAATCACGGCGGTGACCAAGGTCGACTTCCGCCGGATTGGTTCGGGCCAGATGGGGCCGGTCACCAGCAAGTTGCGCGGTCTGTACGACGACCTGGTGCGCGGCAAGCTGCCGGCCTACAGCGCCTGGACCGAGCCGGTCTACCAGCCCGAGGCGGTGCCCGCCGGCCAGTAGGCCTCTGGATCGGACCGCCCGGGTCAGGTCGCCCAAGGCGCGATCGATCCCTCAAGTCAGATTCAGACCCCCGGAGATTCCGGGGGTCTTTTATATTTGGGGCATGGATCTTCAGGCGATGGCGGGTTAGGTGGAGCTCACTCCGCGCCGGCTGCCCGGACTGCTGCTCGGGTTGGCGCTGCTGGGCGCGATCACTGGGGTGTTTTGGATCAGCCTATCGCGGCTTGGAGCGGAGGTGGTATCGGTGACCAGCCTGCTGTGGATCGGGCTGATGCTGCTGGCGCTGCCGCTGACCCTGCTGCTGTTAAACCGGATGTACGGCCTGCTGACCGCACGCTATCGGCTGGACCGTGACGGGCTGTATGTGCGCTGGGGACTGGCCTACGAACAGGTGCCGATCGGCGCGATTCGCAGCCTGCGCAGAGCGCGGCAATCGCTGCAACCCCGCCTGGGCTTTTGGTGGCCGGGCTGCCGGGTGGGCAGCGCGGCCGTGGAAGGGCTCGGCTCGGTCGAGTTCTTCGCCACCGTGGGAGAGCTACTGCTGGTTGAGCTCGGCCAAGAGCGTTTGCTAGCGATCACCCCGCCGGATGCGGAGGCTTTTCAGGCCGGCTACACCAACGCC
>CAZJUE010000060.1:10299-13247 GCA_964549025.1 uncultured Anaerolineaceae bacterium
TGGCGTATGTGCTGTGGGCAGGCGCGGTAGTTATCGGGCTGCTGCTGGCTGGAGCTGCGCTGCGGTTCACCGCGCTGTGATGCGACGGATGACCGGCAGACATCGAGGCAAACGTTGAGCGGGCTGACCGTGGCGGCCATCAGCCTGGTATTGGCGGCAGCAGTCAGCCTGCTGGCCCGCTGGCTAGGCGCGCTGACCTGGAGCGGAGCGCTGGCGGCGACGGCGGTTGGGGCGGTCACTTTCGGGTTCGGTGGAATTCGTCCGACGCTGCTGCTGTTGCTGTTTTTTAGCTCGTCCAGCTTGCTGTCTTCGGTGGGAAAGGCAAGCAAGCGGGCCTTGGCGGCGAGTATCCAGAAGTCCGGCGCACGCGATCACGGCCAAGTGTTGGCCAACGGGGCGTTGGTCGCAGTTCTGAGCGTGGGATACGGACTGGGCGGCGAGGTGGGCTGGCTGCTGGGAGCAGCTGGCGCGCTGGCGGCGGCTAATGCCGATACCTGGGGAACCGAACTAGGGGTGCTTTCGCCCAGCCTCCCCAGGCTGATCACTACCGGGCAGGCGGTTGAGCCCGGCAGCTCGGGAGCAATCAGTGCGCTGGGCAGCCTGGCTTCGCTGGGTGGCGCCGGGTTGATCGCAGCCGCGGTGGCTCTGATGTCTGGCCGCTCCGAGCTGCTGCAGGCCGGCGCCATCGAGCTGTTACTGGCGATCAGCTTGGCAGGCGTGGTTGCCAGCACGATCGACAGCGTGCTCGGGGCTACCGTTCAGGCCAGCTACCACTGCCCGCAGTGCGACCGCTCGACCGAAGCACATCCCACCCACGGGTGCGGTGCAACCACAGTCTATGTGAGTGGCTGGCGCTGGCTCGGGAACGATCAAGTAAATCTGCTAGCAGGGGGCGTGGGGGCCCTGCTGGCCTACGGGTTGTGGCGGCTGTCGGGATGAGGCCACAGTTCCGGGCGCGGCAGCGCGGCGATCATCTGGCGAGTGTAATCGTGCTGAGGCTCGGCGAACAGCTGCTCCACTGGTTGCTGCTCGACCACCCGGCCGTGGTGCAGCACACCGACCCGTTGGGCGGTCTGTGCCAGCAATCCCAGATCGTGGGTGATCAGCAGCAACGTGGTGCCGGCTGGCCCGGTCAGTTCGTGGATTAGGCGCACGATCCGCGACTGAACGGTGACGTCCAACGCCGAGGTCGGCTCGTCGGCGATCAACAGCTGCGGCTTGGGCGACAGTGCCAGCGCGATCATCGCCCGTTGCGCCTGGCCGGAGGACAACTCATGCGGGTAGTTGCGTTCAAAACCATCCAGCCCTACCCGAGCCAACCAGGTGGCCGCCTGCCGCTTGGCCCGCGCTCGGCTGAAGCCGCGATGCACCTGCAGCACCTCGGCCAGCTGGGAACCCAGCGAAAAGGTCGGATTGAGGCTAGCGCGGGCGTTTTGGAAGATCAGGCCGATCTGGCCTCCGCGCACCTCATCGAGCTGGCGCTCTGACAGCTCAAGCAACGAGCGCCCATCGAAGGTCACTTGACCGTCCTCCACCTGCCCCGGGGGTTCAATCAGCCCCAGAATCGCCAGCGCCAGGGTGGTCTTTCCGCTGCCGGATTCGCCGACCAGCCCGTACACTTCGCCGGAAAACACCTGCAGATCGACGCCGTCGAGTGCTCTTCGGCGCTGTGAATTGGTCCGATAGCTGACTGCCAGGCCGTGAACCTCCAGCAGCGGGGGCTGGGTAGGCATTTCAAGCTGTGGCACAGGCGCTACTTTACCAGTGGTACCGGCAAGCGCGGGCTGCGCAAACGGCGATGTTGGCTACTGGGGCACGTTATTCCCACGATTTTGGGTGAGCGTTGACTGCCCCATCCGCAGCCGATAGAATCTGTTACCATTTGGACGCCGGAGCCCCAACTAGCCGTGTGATCGCGCCTTGGTTGTTCCGAGGCGCAGTTTGTTGTCCGGCAACTCAGCGCATGGGAGGTGACTTGGAAAAAGCCATAACAGCAGCGAGCGCATCATCTGAAAACCGAACGACTCAAGGAGGAGTTAACAAGTGAAACGCCGAAATCTAGTGCTATTGATCGGCCTAGTGGTTCTGGTCATCAGCGGATGCCAGGCGGCGGGTGACGGCGGCGAAGAGTCGATCCTGACCTTTGCTCAGTCGGCCGATGCCGGCACGCTGGACCCGGCGCTGGAGACCAGCGCCAACAGCTTGGCTCCGGCCAGCCATATCTACGAAGGGCTGACCGGCTTCGAGCCTGGAACCACCAATCCGGTCCCCAGTTTGGCGGTCAGTTGGGATGCCTCAGCGGATGGCCTGGAGTGGACGTTCAACCTGCGTGAGGGCGTGACGTTCCACGACGGGACCGACTTCAACGCCGATGCGGTGGTCTTCAACTTCGAGCGCTGGTGGGACACCGACAATCCCTACAACCTGGGAGCCGACCAGTTCATCTACTGGGACTACATGTTCCAGGGCTTCAAGGGCAGCGACACCAGCGTGCTCGCTGGGGTCGAGGCCGTTGATGACATGACGGTGCAGCTGACGCTCAGCGTCCCGAACGCCAGCTTGCTCAATACATTGACCATGGAGAACTTCCGCTTTGCCAGCCCGACAGCCGTTGAGGAGCAGGGCGAGAACTACGGCACCGCTGAGGGTCAGGCAGTTGGCACCGGCCCCTTCATGGTTGACGAGTGGGTCAAGGAAGATCACCTCACCCTGGCTCGCTACGACGACTACTGGGGCGAGGCGCCGAGCCTGGACAAGATCGTCTACCGGGTGATCCCGGACACCTCGGCCGCCTTCCTGGCGCTGCAGTCCGGCGAGATCGATGCGCTGAGCATGTGGGCCAGCCCCAGCCCGGACGACATCGAAGCAGCCAAGGACGACCCGAACTTGCAGGTGGTCTACAACCCTGGCTTGAACGTCGGCTACCTGGGCCTGAACCTGGCTAAGGA
>CAZJUE010000061.1:0-6043 GCA_964549025.1 uncultured Anaerolineaceae bacterium
CAAAGTGCATCGCCCTGGGCGCTGACCTGGGCGGTATGGCGGGGCCATTCTTGCGAGCCGCCGCCGAATCGCCGGAAGCGGTGATCGAGTTGATCGACCATACCAGCCAAGTTGTCCGCACTTGCATGTTCGCTACCGGCTCGCCCGATCTTCGGGCGCTGCGCGAGGCCACGCTGGTGGGCGCTGCATGACTTTCATTTCGGCTCCGCGGCGGGTGGCCGCAAACCTCCGTTGAGCGAGCCTCAGCGATTGATCGAGCAAATGTCGCAGGCGGTGGAAGCCGACTTGCGTGAGATCGTCGGGCAACTCGATCCAGCCGAGCTGCAGGAAATGGTCGCCCATCACTTCGGCTGGCTGGACGGAAAGGGGTCCGGCAAAGGCATCCGGCCGCTCATGTGTACGCTGGCCTGCGCGGCGCTCGATAACGATTGGCATCGGGCGGTGCCCGCAGCCAGCAGCATCGAGTTGATTCATAACTTCTCGCTGATTCACGACGACATTCAAGATCAAAGTGCGATGCGCCGGCACCGGCCAACCGTGTGGAAGCTCTGGGGCGCTGCGCAGGCGATCAACACCGGGGACGCGCTATTCGCTCTGGCTCGATTGTCTGCTCACCGACTGCCCGAGCTGGGAGTCGATCCCCAGCGGGTGCTCAAAATCCTGCACTGGATCGACCAAGCCTGTTTGGAGCTCACCAAGGGACAGCACCTGGATCTGGCCTTCGACGTCAGTACCCCGAATCGGCTGGAGCGCTACCTGGATATGATCGAAGCCAAGACTTCATCGCTGTTGGCCGCCAGTTGTGCGGCCGGCGCATTGGTTGCCGGGGGCTCTCCGGAGCGGGTGGCGGCGCTGCGTGAGTACGGGCTGCATCTGGGGCTCGCCTTCCAGATCATGGACGACGTCCTAGGCACCTGGGGTATGCAGGACGCCACCGGCAAATCGGTGGACGACGACCTGGCCGCCCGCAAGCCGACCTACCCGGCGCTGTACGGACTGCGCAACTCGTCCGAGTTTGCCGCCTTATGGGCGGAGCCAACCGCTGCAGTCAGCTCGATGATCGAGGCCTTGGATGCGGTGCAAGCCCGCCAGGCGGCCCAGGCAGCGGCCGCCGAGCACACCCAGACCGCATTGTCCCAATTGGAGCATGCTCAGCCGTCCGTCACGGCTGGCGAAGCGCTGCGCGGGCTGGCCGATCGACTGCTCGAGCGCCAAGCCTGAGGTATTAGCGCCCCGAACCCTGCCAGAATCCCCGCATCTCGGCTGGTCGGCCGAGCGCTCGTCCACCGCCACGCCGCGCCCCTTTTGGCCCCCCTTGAGCGCTCCGTGGATGCCTAGCAACACGGTTTCATTGCGTCGAATCCCCTGCGTGCTATAATCTGCGCGGTCGCTCCTTTGCAAGCTTAAAGGAGCATTCTGTTATGAAGAGAACTACCAAAGCCCTAAAGGATGCGCAGGGCGCGGATACCAGTCAGCTCGGGCAGCTGGAGCCTGGAGTTACGCTTCAGGACCGCTACCTGGTGCTCGAGCTTCACGGCGCCGGCGGGATGAGCACCGTCTACCGAGCGCGCGACCTGCACTTCCCCAACGTGACCAAACAGGTGGCCGTTAAGGAAATGATCAACATGGCCACCGATCCGACGATGCACGAGATGGTGGTGCGCAACTTCGAGCGCGAAGCCGACCTGCTGGCCACCCTTTCCCACCCCGCCATACCGCGCATTTATGACTACTTCACCCAGGAGAACAACTCCTACCTGGTGATGGAGTTCATCGAAGGCAAAGACCTAGAAGCCGTACTGCGGCAGACGGAAAGCTATTTGCCGGAAGACCGGGTCATCAAATGGGCGATCGAGATCTGCGACGTGCTACATTACCTGCACCATCAGAAGCCGCAACCTGTGATCTTTCGCGACGTCAAGCCATCCAACATCATGGTTGATAACCATGGCAGCATTCGGCTGATCGACTTCGGCATCGCCCGGGTTTTCCAGCCTGGCCAGAAGGGCACCATGATTGGCACCGACGGCTATGCTCCGCCCGAGCAGTATCGCGGCGAAGCCTCACCGGCCGGCGATCTCTACGCGCTGGGCGCCACGTTGCACCATCTGCTGACTAACCGCGATCCACGCGCCGAGCCGCCATTCTCGTTTGCAGAACGCCCGATCCGCGGAATCAACGAGAAGGTGTCGGCCGAGCTGGAGGCCGCGATCAATTCGGCGCTCTCCTACGACCCGGATGACCGGTTCCCGTCTGCAGAAGCGATGAAGACCGCCCTGATGTCGGTGGCGCGGGAGACCGGCATCCTGGTTTCGCCACGCACCGCGGCGACGGTGGGCAAACCGGCCAGCGATGTGCAGGAGATCTGGTCGTTCGAGTGCGAGGACGAGATCCGCGGATCGCCGCTGGTGATGAACGGCATGGTGTTCATCGGCTGCTACGACAATAACCTGTATGCGCTGGACGCCAAGACCGGCGAGTTCATGTGGAAGTTCGCCACCGAAGGCGGCATTCCAACCACCCCGGCTAGCGACGGTGAGCTGATCTACATCGCTTCAGAAGACACACGACTGTACGCAGTTTCGGCAGATAAAGGCCAGCAGGCTTGGGTCTATTATGCCGGTGGGCCGATCCGCTCCTCTCCGGTCATATCGGAAGGCCACATTTTCGTCGGCGGCGACGACGCCCGGCTGCACGTGGTCAACATGTTCAACGGCAACGCCTCCTGGAAGCAAGAAGTCGCTGGGCCGGTGCGGTCCACACCGCTGGTTTCCGATGATCGGGTGTATTTCGGCTGTGAAAGCAGCGATTTCTACTGCTACGACTTCAAGGGCGAACTCAAATGGCGCTTTGGCAAAGCCAAGCGAGCCATCACCTCCTCGGCAATCCTGGTGGAGGGCATGCTGTACTTCGGCTGTCTGGATTGGTCGCTGTACGCGCTGGAAGCCGAGGCCGGCTGGCAGATGTGGAAATTCCGCATGGGCCGGCCGACCATATCCACCCCGGTGTTTGCCGAAGGCCGCATCTATACCGGCTGCGCTGACGGCCGGGTCTATGCCATCGACTCGCGGGGCGGCCGTGAAATCTGGCATTTCCAGACCGAACACCAGGTCACCGGTTCCCCGGCGATCTTCGAGGACTCTCTGTTCTGTGGTTCGGTCGATGGATCGATGTACTGCCTGGACATGCGTTCCGGCAGAAAGCGCTGGCAATTCCAGACCGGCGGTCCGATCACCAGCACGCCCACAGTTGCCGATAATCGGCTCTATTTCGGCTCGACGGACCATCGGGTCTACGCGTTGCTGACCTAGGCAATGACCTTCCTACAACGCATCTTCGGTAGGGGCAATGCGCACACCGACGCCTCGATTCAGGACAACGTCGAGACCGCTCCGCTCGATTCAGCCGCGATCGAAGGAGCGGCGCTAGGCTCCCGCATATTGATCGGCAGCTCGCAGTCAACCGGGGTGGAGCGAGCGCACAACGAGGACGCACTGTTCTCACTGATCGGCAACGCTGCCGGCGAGCGCTCGGTGCCGGATTTCGGGCTGTTTGTGGTGGCCGACGGCATGGGCGGCCACCGCTCCGGCGAGGTGGCCAGTTCGATTTCGGTGCGGGCAGTCGCCCTGCGGCTGGCACGCGAATCGCTGCTGGAGCTGTTCGAAAACGAGCCAAATCCCAACGGCCAACCGCTGCAGGACGCGGTACGCGGCGCCTTGCAGGATGCTAATCGCTCGGTGGTCAATCAGGTTCCCGGCGGCGGAACCACTTTAACCGCGGTGCTGCTGCTTGGGCACCAGCTCACCATCGGGCATGTCGGCGACAGCCGCGCTTACATCCTCACCGAAACGGAAACCAAGGTCCTGACTCGCGATCACTCGCTGGTCAAGCGGCTGGAAGAGCTGGGACAGCTGACCGAAGCTGAAGCCGCCATTCATCCGCAGCGCAACGTGCTGTACAAAGCCATCGGCCAGGGTCACAACCTGGAGGTCGATGTGCTCTCGCATCCGGTCCCCCGCAATGGCTTCTTGCTGATTTGCTCGGATGGCCTTTGGGGGGTGGTTGACGACGAAGAGATCGAGAAGATATGCTGGGGAGCAGCGCATCCTCAGGAGGCTTGTGACGAATTGGTCCGGGCCGCCAACGCGGCCGGGGGGCCGGACAATATCACCGCCATTCTGGTGTACTTCCCGCCCGCGTAAGGTGGGCGCCCCGTGACGGAAGATCTTGACTATTACGCAATCCTAGGCGTGCCTCGCAACGCCTCGGTCGAAGACATTCGTCGCGCCTATCGCGAGGCGGCCTTGCGGCTGCACCCAGACAAGAACGCCGGCCCAGAGGCGACCGAGCTATTCCTCAAGGTCAATAAGGCCTACGAGATCCTCAGCGATGCTGAGCAGCGGGGCAGTTACGACGAGCATCTGGCCAAATTCGAAGCGGAGCTGGTCAAGACCGCCACCTTCCAGGCCTCAGTAGTTCAGAGCCGCCGACGGCTGCTGTCGCTGGACGAGCCGCAGGTGCACTATCTACTGGTGGATATCGAGCCCAGTGAGGATTTGCCCGAATCTCGTCCGGCCATCAACCTGTCGGTGGTGATCGACCGCTCGACCTCGATGCGCGGTCCGCGGCTGGACCAGCTGCGCTCGGCCACCCTGAAGATCCTGCAGAACATGACCAGGTCCGACAACACCTCGATCGTTTCATTCAGCGACCGGGCCGAGTTGGTGGTTTCGCCAGCCCAGGCGCGCGACATGTCGGTGGCCCGCGCCCGGCTGAGCTTGATGCAGGCCGGCGGCGGCACCGAAATCGGCCAGGGGCTGCGCCTGGGCCTGGTGGAGATCGAGCGCAACTTCTCGCGCGACGGCGTGAATCACCTGATCTTGCTCACCGATGGCCGCACTTACGGCGACGAAAACGAGTGCATTGAGCTTTCCGAACGGGCGGCGCAAAAAGGCGTCACCATCCACGGCGTCGGGATCGGCAGCGACTGGAGCGACCGGCTGTTGGATGATATCGCCACCCGGACCGGCGGCAATGTCGCCTTCCTGGACTCGCCGACCGCGATCGTGCAGGTTATGGAAGAGATCTTCGAGGGTTTGGGGCGCACAGTAGCCAGCCGGCTACGGCTGGAAGGATCAGTGGCCCAGCAGGTGGACCTGCGATCCTCCTTCCGCCTGCTGCCGGAACCGATGCCGATGGGCGATAGCCTCCCGATGACCCTCGGGAACCTGCCCAAGGACGGCGTGGTGCGGGTGTTGCTGGAGATGGTGATTCATCCGATCGGCAACATCACCGAGCTCACCCTGGCCCATTTCACTGTGGATGGCGACATCCTCGGCCAGGGGGAATCCAGCGTGGCGCTGCCGCTGCAGGTGCGCATCCCGGTCTCGGATGAACCGGACGCTGAACCACCGCCTGAGCAAATCACCGCAGCGCTCAGCCAGATCTCGCTCTACCGCATGCAGGAGAAGGCCCGCCATGAAGCTGAGCTCGGCCAGTCGGCCCAGGCCGCACGCCGCCTGGAAAACCTGGCCACCCAATTGCTGGCCAGTGGTGAACGCGAGCTGGCCAAGGCCGCGCTCAGCGAAGCCGATCGCCTCTCGCATTCTCGCCGGCTCTCGAGCGTAGGGGAGAAGGTGCTCAAGTACGGGACCCGGGCACTGATGCTGCCGGCCCGCGCCGGAGGCGGCGACCCGTGATCGAGTGCCCGAATTGCCGGCACCAGGAGTTCGTAGGCACGCTGTACTGCAGCGAGTGCGGAACCCGGCTGGTGCACACCGCGCCGATCGGACCGGGAGGCGAACTGGTCGATATCGACACGGTCGACACTGCCAACGGTTTTCCGACCACCCGCGGGCTGGTAGCCGGCGCAGTCTTTGGCTTGCGGGTACTAGCAACTGGCGATATGGTATCGCTGGTCGGCCGGGACAATTACACTTTGGGTCGGTCGGCCGGCAACCAGGCTATCGTGCCAGACGTCGATCTGGACTCGTATGGTGCACAGGACCAGGGCATCTCCAGATTGCACGCCGAAATTCGGCTC
>CAZJUE010000061.1:6053-13151 GCA_964549025.1 uncultured Anaerolineaceae bacterium
ATGGTCTGCGGGTGGTCGACTTAGATTCAGTCAACGGGACGCTGGTGAACGGTAAGCGCCTGGAGCCGCAAAAGCCCGCGCCCCTGCGACACAAAGACATTATCCAGCTGGGGCAATTAAAGCTCCAGGTTATTTCGCGAATCCGAAGGTAGCCAGGGAACAACATGCCAACAACTGTACTTCTTCATCTCTCCGGGGAAGACCCGGTGTTGGGGGAGATCGAGGAGCACCCCACCCCCACCGACACCACCATCACCGTCAACAATCCCAGGCGCCGTGACGGGAAGGATTTGCCCTACCTGGACGGCAACGTGGTGAGGGTGGTCTGGCCGATGCATCGGGTCAACTTCATCGAGATGTTGCCCACTGCCGAGGAAGAAGAACTGATCGGCTTTGTCCGCGAGTAGCAAACGCCGCGTGCTGGTTGTCGACGACGAGCCGCGGATGATCCATTTCATACGACTCAACCTTGAGCACGACGGGTTCGAGGTCATCGAAGCCAGCTCCGGAACCGAGGCCATGGAGGCGCTGCGCGATCGATTGCCGGACCTGATCCTATTGGATGTGATGATGCCGGAGATGGACGGCTTCGAGACGCTGCAGCTGATCCGCGATATCTCGACCGTGCCGGTGATCATGCTCACCGCCAAGGGCGAGGAAGACGATCGAGTGCGCGGGCTGGAACTGGGCGCTGATGATTACATCTCCAAGCCCTTCAGCCCGCGCGAGATGGTTAGCCGAGTCAAGGCGGTTTTGCGGCGAACCGAATTGCCCAGCGCTCCGCCGCACGAGCCGATCGAGGTCGACGACCGCCTGACCATCGACTTCGATCGTCGGGAAGTTTTCGTCGACGGACAGCAGGTCGCGCTGCGTCCGACCGAGTTTAAATTACTCTATCACCTGGTGCAGAACGCAGGCTGGGTTGTGCCACATGATCAGCTGCTGGCGAAAGTGTGGGGCTATGAATACCGGGAAGAAACCCACTACCTGCGGCTGTATATCAACTATCTTCGCAGCAAGTTGGAGGCCGATCCCAGCAATCCCCACTACATCTTGACCGAGCGAGGGGTCGGCTATCGTTTCATCGACTACAACCGCGAGCAACCGACGGGCTGAGTCGAAGCTCAAGAATCGCACCGGCCGGCTACCGGCCGCAAGCTTGAGCCGGACCACGTGATCGAATAGAATTCCTGCGGATGACACGTCAAAGAATCCTGCTGGTCGACGACCACGAGGTGGTACGGCTGGGGTTGCGCACCCTGTTGGAGAAGCAAGAAAGCTTCGAAGTGGTAGCGGAGGCCAGCGCGGCCAGCGAAGCGCTGGAGAAAGTGCGCGACTATCGCCCGGACGTGGTGGTGATGGACATCCGGCTGAAGGGCGGCTCCGGGGTGGAGGCGACTGCCTCGATCACCGAAGAATACCCGGACACCAAGGTCATCATGTTGACCTCATATGCCGAAGACGAAATGCTGTTCGCCGCCATTCGAGCAGGTGCGGCCGGCTACGTGCTCAAGCAGATCGGCGGTGACGACCTGGTGCAGGCCATCGAGGCCGTGGGCCGGGGAGAAGCGTTGCTCGATCCAGCCGTCACCCAGCGGGTGTTCCAACAGGTCCGCAAAGCCGCCCGCAAAGAGGAGGCTTCGGCCTTCGCCGAACTCACCGAGCAGGAAATGCATGTGCTGAAGCTGGTATCTGAGGGTCGCACCAATCGCCAGATCGCTGAGATGCTCTATCTGGGCGAAGGCACAGTGCGGAATTACGTCAGCAGCATCCTATCCAAGCTCAACGTGCGCAACCGGGCAGAAGCCGCCGCTTACGCCGTCGAACACAACCTCAAAGACCACCTGGAATAGTTCTCCGGGAATCAATCCCCTGAAGTTTGGCTCGCCGGCGGACACAGCTGCCGCAGGTACTCCCAAGTGTAAATCCCATACGCATGGCCGTCCTTCCAGATCAACTGGATCGCGTAGCGGCCAACCGGCTCGATGCGATCCAGCTCGGCCGATTGCATCGGCGTGATCGGGATCTCCAGCATCTCCGGACTGCCTGGACCACCCATGTTCTCATGGCCGCCCCGGCACTCGGCGCACGGACAGGCCGAGCGCAATCCCTGAAATGGATACTCGCACTGCAAGCCGTCTTCCCAGTCGATGGTCACGACCTTCCTGGATCGCGAGGCGGTGATACTGCTGGGCCGCGGAACCGCGCTCACGATTCCAGCCTTTGCAGGTAAAGATCCGCCGCCCAACCCTCCTTGCCGCGATCGTATGGATTGATCAGCAGCCACCAATTGAAGCCGTCCGAAGGCACCGGGCCGTCCACTACCTCAAAGACCTCGCTTTCGAGCGCAACCAGCCGGACGGCGGATTCCAGTCCTGGCGCTTCACGCAACCGCAAACCCTCGCCGCCGGTGCCGGAGATCAACACCAACTGACCCGCAGCGAAATCCCGTGGTCCGCCGAGCTCGTCGACCGGCGTCTCTATCGCGGTTGGCATTGGGGTGCTGGTGGGAGCGGGGGTGGCGGTAGCGGTGGCGCTGGGCAGCGGAATGATCGTCAGTTCGGGCAGCGGCGGGGCAGCCTCCGGGCTGAGCAACCGGCTGAGCACCAGCAGTGCCACTGCCAACGCCAGCCCCAGCAATGCGCCGCCAAGCGCCCAACCAAGCGGGTTATGTCTCAACTGGTCGTTGCCCTCACCACCGGGTTGGACGCCGTGAAGGCCGCCGCCATGCTCAGCCGGCGAGTGTTCAATTGGCCGCCACCTCGGGCGTCGAACTGGGCATCAACACGTTCAGCGAGCGCTTGTTGGTTTTGAAGTGCAAGGTGGTACCGACCGTTAGCGGTTCACCGTCGAAGTGCATGGTGATGTCTGCATCCGCTTCGAAAGTCGCGGTGGCAGCCTGGAAGTGCACCACGGCGGGGTTATCCCGGTGAGCTCCCAGCAAGATCTGCACCACCCGCATCACCGCATCCCGCAGGTTCTTCCCGCCGATCAACCAGAAATCCAGCTTGCCGTCGTCGAAGCGCGCCTCAGGGGTCAGCTCGAGCAGCCCGCCAGCGTATTTGCGGATGTTGCTGGCGATTGCCACCAGGTAGCGTCCCTCCCAATGCTCGCCATTGGCGCTTACCCGCAGATCCACACCTTCCCATCCGATCGAATTCCACAAACCCAGAAGCCCGTAATGCACGGTGCCGAAGGTTTTCTCCCAACGGCCGCGCGGTTCCAGGCTGCTCACGATCTTGGCGTCCAGGCCGATGCCGGCCCACAGCAAGAATTGCTGCGCGTTTGCCTGGCCCATGTCTACCTTACGGACCACTCCTCGGGCCAGGCTCTCGGCCGCCTTCTCCAGCGCAAACAGGTTCACCCAATCCAGCCGGTCGAGCCCGATCTCTCGCGCCCAAACGTTTGCGGTGCCGGAGGGCAGTACGCCCAAGGCCACCTCCGAACCAGCCAACGCCGCTGCTACCCGGCCGACCGTACCGTCTCCGCCGGCCACAAACACCGCCTCACATCCGTTGCGCACCGCCTCGCGGGCCAACGTCTCCAGCTCTCGACCCTCATGCGATTCCTGGACTTCCAGGCGCCAGCCGGCTTCATTGAGCACCTTGACCGCCCGGCTCAGCAGCCAGCCGGCCGGAAATCGTCCAGCAGCAGGGTTGTAGATCAACCTGGCGTTGCGCATGGGGAATCTTCGAGAGGCTGACACATTATAGCCCGCACAGTATAGAATCCCCTGACCGTGGAAGAACAGCTGATCGATCGCAGGTACCGGGTTGTGCGCCAGCTGGGCAGCGGCGGAATGGCCGACGTGTACCTGGCGCAGGACCTCAATTTGCAGCGCCAGGTGGCGATCAAGGTGCTGCGGGCGGATTTTTCGCGCGATCCGGCATTCCGGGTGCGGTTCCTGCAAGAGGCGCGAGCCGCGGCTAACCTCTCCCATCCCAACATCGTGACCATTTACGACTTCGGCCAGCAGCCAAAATCGCTTTTCATCGTAATGGAGTACGTGGAAGGCACCGACCTCAAGACTTTGATACGCCGGCGAAGCCGGATCGAGCAGACCACCGCATTGGACCTCATGCGACAGGTGTGCGATGCCGTTGGCTATGCGCACCGGGCTGGCTTGGTGCACTGCGACCTTAAGCCCCACAACATCCTGGTCTCCAACGCCCAGCGGGCCAAAATCACCGATTTTGGCATCGCCCGCGCCTTGGCGACGGTGGAGGTGGACGAGAGCAGCGAGATCATTTGGGGCAGCCCGCTGTACTTCTCGCCGGAGCAAGCGGCCGGCTCGGCGCCCTCGCCTGCCAGCGACGTGTACTCACTGGGCATTGTGCTGTATGAGATGCTTACCGGGCGGGTGCCCTTCGAGGCCCCCGATAGCGAGACGCTGGCCCAGCTGCACCAGCTGGCGCCGGCGATGCCGCCCAGTCAATTCGATCCCAATATTGCGCCGGCGCTGGACCAGATCATCCTCAAAGTGCTATCCAAGGAGCCCTCGGCACGCTACCGCACCGCCGACCAGTTCGGCCGAGTATTGGCCACCTTCGGCCAACAGCGTGTGCAGATCGGCAACCTGGACTTCCCGGTGCCGGAAGCAGCCACCCAGATGATGGAACGCATTGCCCCGGGTCAGCAGGTGGACTGGGTAGCGGTTGGGCTGGGACTGCTGGCATTCCTGGCAGCGGGTGGGCTGATCCCGCTCTGGTTGTGGGTGTGGTTAACCTATCAGTAACCCCCTTCTGGTTTCGCAGTAGGCGGTACGGTATAATCGGCCCCGCCGCGTGCGGGAGAACGGCAGGGAAACGCTCGCGGCGCTATTCAGGAGGTAAGTTTGAACTCCCCCCGTGGTCGTAACTCGGTCGTACTACTGATCCTGCTGCTGATTGTGATCGTGCTGGTGATCCAGTTTCGTGCCAGCGCGCCGCAGCCGGAGGATCTCAACCTCAATCAATTAGCCGAACAGATCCGTGCCGGACAGATCGCCACTTTGGAGATCGACGGCAACGATCTGACTATCACCTATCCGGACAACAGCACCGCGATTTCGCGGATCGAGCCGCCCAAGACAGCAGTCGAGCAGCTGCTGGACCTGGGCGTCACGCCCGAACACCTGGCTTCCGATCGGATCGAGCTGATCATCGAACAGCCCAGCGACTTTAACCAGATCATCACGCTGGTGACCTATCTGCTGCCCGGCTTGTTGGTGGTCGGTTTGATCTTCTTTATGCTGCGTCAGGCGCAGGGCTCCAACAACCAGGCGCTGTCCTTCGGCAAGAGCCGGGCGCGCATGTTCACCGGTGACCAGCCCACGGTAACCTTTGAAGACGTCGCCGGGGTGGACGAAGCCAAAGAAGAGCTGCAGGAGGTGGTCGAGTTCCTCAAGGAGCCGGAGAAATTCATCGCTCTGGGGGCTCGCATCCCGAAGGGCGTGCTGCTGATCGGCGCGCCGGGAACCGGCAAGACGCTGATGGCCAAGGCGGTCTCCGGCGAGGCCGGAGTTCCGTTCTTCTCGATCTCCGGCTCGGAATTCGTGGAAATGTTCGTCGGCGTCGGCGCCAGCCGTGTGCGCGACTTATTCGATCAGGCTAAGCGCCACTCACCGTGCATCGTCTTTGTCGACGAAATCGACGCGGTCGGACGTCATCGCGGCGCCGGCCTCGGTGGAAGCCACGACGAACGCGAGCAGACCCTGAACCAGATGCTGGTTGAAATGGACGGTTTCGACACCGATACCAGCGTGATCATCGTCGCCGCCACCAATCGGCCCGATATCCGCGATCCCGCGCTGCTGCGCCCCGGACGCTTCGACCGACGGGTGATCCTCGACCGGCCGGACATGCGCGGCCGCGAGCTGATCCTGAAGGTGCACGTTAAGGGCATGCCGCTCGAGGAAGACGTCGAACTGAAGACCATCGCCAAATCGACTCCCGGTTTTGTCGGCGCAGACATCGAGAACTTGGTCAACGAGGCTGCCATCCTGGCCGCTCGCCGCGATAAGAAGACCATTGGCAACGACGAGTTCCAGGAAGCGGTCGAGCGGGTAATCGCCGGGCCGGAGCGCAAGAGCCGCATCATCAGTGAACAAGAAAAGAAGATCGTCGCCTACCACGAGGCCGGTCACGCCATCGTGATGCACGTCATCCCGGAGGCCGACCCGGTGCACAAGGTGAGCATCATCGCCCGCGGCATGATGGGCGGCTTCACCATGGCGCTACCGGAAGAAGACCGCACGCTGACTTCGCGCAATAAGATCAAGGCTGACATGGCCGGATTGCTCGGTGGGCGGGCGGCCGAAGCGCTGGTCTTCAACGACATCACCTCCGGCGCCTCCAATGATCTAGAGCGGGTCACCCAATTGGCGCGCAACATGATCACCCGCTTGGGCATGAGCGAGGAGCTCGGTCCGATGGTGTACGGTCAGAAGGAAGAGCTGGTTTTCCTAGGCCGCGAGATCGGCGAGCAACGCGATTATTCGGAGAGCATCGCCGAAAAGATCGATAGCGAAGTGCGCCATTTGGTCGAGGCGGCCTACGAGCGGGCGCTGGCGATCCTGAAGGAATACCGGGCTCAGCTGGACTCAATCGCCGAGCGACTGATCGAGATCGAGACCCTCGAGCGCAAGCAGTTCGAAGATCTGTTCGCCGAGCCGGTCGGCGCCAAAAACGGCGGCACGCCGATTCCCGTCGGCGCTGCGGCCGACTAAGCCAGCACATAACCTGGCGCCGACGGACTGTGAGCCCGTCGGCGCTGCGGCCGACTAAACGCTCGTTCCCCCGCGTATCAAGGGCCCCATTCGGGGCCCTTTGCTCTAATCGACTGGTGCTTGCTCCCCCTGCTTGTCCTGCCGGATCAACTCCCTCCGCAGGATCTTTCCTACCGTGGTTTTCGGCAGTTCCTCGCGGAATTCGACGTGGGTCGGGACTTTGAAGGCCGCCAAACGTTCCTTGCACCAGGCTCGGATCTCGTCGGCGTCGGCGCTCTCCCCCGGCTTGAGCACCACCCAGGCCTTGACCGTTTCGCCCCGGTAGGCGTCTGGAACACCGGCGACCCCGACCTCCAACACCTTGGGGTTCTCAGCAATCGCCTCCTCGACCT
>CAZJUE010000062.1:0-10583 GCA_964549025.1 uncultured Anaerolineaceae bacterium
ATCGTCCGCTACGACGACTTCATAGTCATCGTAGTTCAGGTTTGTGCAGGACTTCAGCAGCCGATCTACAACGGAGGCCTCGTTGTACAGAGGCAGGTGGATGGAGATGAAGGGTTTGTGGGGTAGCTTTTCGTGGTGTTCACCGTTGCGGGCCAGGCTGCGCAGTCCGTGCCCGTTCCCGGTGCCGTTAAACAGACTGCTGGCGGCGCCATTGCCATTCCCGTTGCCATTGCCGTTGGCAACCAAGATCAGCGCCATGCTCAGGTAGTATTTGAGCGCGTACAGGAAAAACATCCCGCCGAAGAACAGCGCGATGACCGCGAATAGCCGCAGCGGCGGGCTCACCTGTGCCATGGGCATGAGCGCCGCCGCGAAAGTGCCCCACGCGGTCCAGTTCACCACGTATGGTTGGGCGGGAGAGTTCGATGGATTCATGCGTCGTCTAGCTGTGCGCAATCCTCCAGACGGCCATCAGCCGTTTCACGTACAAATGTATAGAGATCACTTCCTTCGGCGGAGAGCACCGCCAGCGACAGCCGCGCCCCCTTGCCTTTGGACAGCGTGCCCACGATCCTTAGATCGAGGTCGTCGTAGAAACGCCGCCAGGCTTGCGGATTGTCCGACAGCTCTTGGCGATCCAGCGCTTCAACTTCCATGTGGTCTCCCGTCTTCGGGCCCTCGCATGGTTCTCCTCAACACAAAAACGCCAGTGCGGCGGACAAAGCCCGCTGCTGGCGTTTCCACTCTAGGGATTATTTCACGCGGTCCATGCACCGCCATCCACACAGTGCATGGACTTCATCAAGCTCAAAGGCCGATCCGGATATCGGCCCTGGGTTGTAAATGAGCCTCAGTCCTAAGTACTACGACCGCGGCGACTAGACTTCGACCAATCCCTCGCGGATCGCGTACAGCATCGCCTGGGCGCGGCCATCTACCTGCAGCTTGCCGAAAATGCTGCCCAGATGGGTCTTTACGGTCTTCTCCGAGATCACCAGTTCCTGCGCGATCTCATCGTTTGACAGCCCGCGCGCTAGCGACTCCAAAACCTCCAGCTCGCGCGGGGTGAGCTCCGAATGCGCCGGCTCCGGCCGTCGCTCGCGCTGCGCCAGCTGGTTCATTAGCTTTCGCAGCAGGCCGGGCGTCATGTGCGACTCACCGCCGACCACCCGCAAAATTGCCTTCTTGACTTCTTCGGCGCTGGCGTCTTTGAGCAGAAAACCCTGAGCGCCGGCTTCGACCGCTTGCAGCAGGACTTTGTCTTCACCGAAGCCGGTCAGAATCAGTACGGAAACCTCAGGGTGCTGTTTGCGCAACCTGCGTGTGGCCTCGACCCCGTCCATTCCCTCCATCCGGATGTCCATCAACACCAGGTCCGGCGCAAACTCATCAGCCAGCACCAGCGCCTGTTCGCCGTCATCGGCCTCGCCGATCACCTGGAATCCCGGTTCCATCTCCAGCATGACGTGCAAAGCCTGCCGGACGACGGCGTGATCATCGGCAATGATGATCCGGATGGGTTGATCAGCCATTATTCAGTGGATCTGCGGAGCCGGGTGACCAGCGCCCGCAGCTGATTCAACGACAGGCGGGTCTGGTCTTTGATGCGCTGCAGGTCCTGCGCGGCGGCCTCAGGGTCGGAAGACAGCCGCCGCTCATAGGTCTCCAACTGCAGCAGCAATGCTGAGAGCTCTTGAATCACACCGTCGTGCAATTCGTCGGCAAGCATGATTGGTTCCAAGGTGGTCATCGAAGAGGAATTGTGCCGATTTTCTCTAGCGGCCATCAATATGGACCTGAATCGCTCGCAATTAGCATAATGCGGCCACCCCAGCGACGGCCTTACAAACACCCTGCATATTGTCCACTTCCATTTAATAGACAAAACCTCCCGCGCCGGGCGGGAGGGATCGGGAGCCAGGTGCCCCCACGGGGGTTCGAACCCCGGTTTCGGCCTTGAGAGGGCCGCGTCCTGGTCCACTAGACGATGGGGGCCAGCGCAGCATTCTAACATGCGGGGTTGCTATAATGTTGCTCGCCAATGTCCGAAAAACCCGCAATCCGGCCAGCGTCGGCTGAACGCATCCAGGGCTGGCTGGACCGCAACCTGGCCAAGGTCCAGAAGCCGGGCCGCTACACCGGAGGCGAGCTCAATCAGGTAGTCAAGGATTGGGATTCGTGCCGGCTGCGAGCTGCGCTGGCGTTTCCCGACATCTACGAGCTCGGCATGTCAAACCTCGGTCTGGCGGTGCTGTACGACATCATCAACGCCCAGCCGGAACTGCTGGCCGAGCGAGTGTATCTGCCGTGGACCGATATGGAAGCCGCGATGCGAGCCGATGGGATTCCGCTGTTCACGCTGGAGTCCAAACGGCCGCTGGCTGAATTCGACCTGTTGGGCATATCGCTCCCCTACGAAAACCTGTACACCAATACCCTGAATCTGCTCGACCTGGCCGCCATTCCGCTGCTGGCCAGCGAACGGACCACACACGACCCGGTGGTGATCGCCGGCGGTCATGCGACTTTCAATCCCGAGCCGATGGCCGACTTTGTCGATGCATTCCTGATCGGAGAAGGCGAGGACGCTATCCTGGAGATCGTGGAGTGCGTCGCCCGGTGGAAGGCCAGCGGCGCGCCTCGCAGCGAGCTGCATCGAGCGTTGGCGGAACTGTGGGGGGTCTACGTTCCCTCCTTGTACCGGGCTCACTACCACGTGGACGGGACACTGGAACGGGTTGACTCGCTGACGCCCGAGGCGCGGCTGCCGGTGGTCAAGCGCATCGTTCCCACTCTGCCGCCGCCGGTGACCAAGCAGCTGGTACCAATGATCGACATCACCTTCAACCGCTTTCCAATCGAGATCATGCGCGGCTGCACCCGCGGCTGCCGTTTCTGCCAGGCAGGGATGATCACTCGCCCGGTGCGCGAGCGCCCGGTGGAGGAAGTCGTCGAGGCGATCGAATCTGGCCTGCGTCAGACCGGTTTCGAGGAGGTCGGCTTGCTATCGTTGTCCTCTTCGGACTACGACGAGGTGCTCGCATTGGTCCAGGCGGTCAGTGAGCGCTTCGACGGTCAGAACCTGAACATCGGGCTGCCTTCGCTGCGCATTGAGACCTTTTCGGTTGAACTGATGGACCTGCTGCGCGGCAACGCCCGCGGCGGCGGTTTCACGCTGGCGCCCGAGGCGGCCACCGAGCGGATGCGCGAGATCATCAACAAACCGGTCTCCACCGCCCAGCTGCTGGACACTGCTCGGGCGATCTACCAGCGCGGCTGGCACACCATCAAGCTGTACTTCATGATCGGCCACCCGTCCGAGACCATCGAAGATGTGCAGGCGATTGCCGAGCTGTGCAAGCAGGTGCTGGCGATCGGACGGGAGGAAGTCGGAGGCCGGGCCAAGGTCACCGCCGGGGTGAGCACCTTCGTTCCCAAACCACACACTCCGTTTCAGTGGGTGCCCTGCGATTCGCTGGAGCAGATCGCCGCCAAGCAGAAACTGCTCAAGCGGCAGCTGCGCGGGCGCGGACTGAAGTTGAACTGGACCGAACCGCTGGAGACTATGCTGGAGGCCTGGCTGTCACGCGGCGATCGGCGGATGGGTCAGGTGATCTACCATGCATGGCGGCGGGGGGCCAAGTTCGATGGCTGGGGCGAGCACTTCGACTACCAGGCCTGGATGCAGGCCTTCCAGTACGTCGGACTGGATCCAGCTTTCTACACCCACCGTGAGCGGCCGATCGACGAAAGGATGCCCTGGGATCACATCGACGCCGCGGTCCACAAACGCTTTCTGACCGAGGACTACCTGTGGAGCCTGCAAGGCCGGACCCGGATCGACTGCCGCGAGCGTTGCTTCGCCTGCGGCATTCTGCCCAAGTTCGCCGAGATGCGCCGCCAGAATCCGGGCGAGGTCTGGGAGTGCCCCGAGGTACGCTCCCCAAGCCGCCGCAAACAGCTCGAGCCGATCCCTCTGCAACCGGCCTAGCGGCGAGCTACGGCCTGCCCGTCCGCGGGCGTGGCCGCCGATCGTTTCGCGGCCGCCACTGACACGGAGCACCCGGCGTTCTCCAATGTCCGCCTATCGATACCGCATCACCTATGGCGAGCAGGGCGACCTGCGCTTCAGCGGCCACCTGGATCTCAATCGGGCCCTGGAGCGCACATTCCGTCGGGCTGACATACCACTGGCGTTCAGCGAGGGCTTCAACCCCCGGCCGCGCATCAATATCGGTCAGGCGCTTCCGCTGGGCTGCACCTCCGCCGCCGATCTTTTCGATGTTTGGCTGGCAGAGGAACTGGAGCCCAACCGGCTGATTCAGCGACTGCAAGCCGCCGCGCCACCGGGATTGCTGTTCATACGAGTAGAGCGGATCGAGCAGCAGGCACCCAAGCTGCAGGCGCAAATCCGGGCAGCAGATTTCGAGGTGCGGCTGCCCGAAGTGCTGTGGCAGGCGATAGGGAAGCGGGTGGCAATGCTGTTGGAATGCGATCAGCTGTACCGAGTGCGGCGGGGTAAAGACTACGATCTACGTCCACTGATCGAAGAGCTGGAGCTACGGCAGGACGGAGTATTGTGGATGCGCCTGGCGGCCGGCACGGGGGCGGTCGGCCGCGCCGATGAGGTGCTGCGGGCGCTGGAGCTGGAGTCCGAGGCGTACGTACCGTGCCGCACCCGGCTGGTCCTCCAGTCCCCCTAGTTCAGCTTGAAGAAATCCATCAATTTCATCGCCAGGCTGAGGTCGCCCTTGAGCTTGATCTTTCCCTGGGCAAATGCCGACATTGCGTTGAGCTCTCCGGTGATGATCTTGATGTAGTCATCCGACCCGGCGGTCAGCGTCAGCCGGGGCGATTCGGTGGTGCCCTGTTCGGTGGTGCAGGCGCCTTCGCGGATGTGCGCCACCCAGTCACCGCCCCCGTCTCCTACGAAGTGGAACTGAATATCAGCGGCCAGATCGCCGGCCTTTTCCGGCAGGAAAGCCCCCGGCATGCGTTCCATCAGTTTCTCAATCGTCAGTGGTTCGGACATCTACGCTCCTTCGATCGCTCGATCGTCGATTGATTTCGGCCAGCCCGCCGCGCAAGCCCACGCCTTCTCGCTAATTCAGGTTCTCAAAGATGCCGGCGGCGCCCATTCCGCCGCCGATGCACATGGTCACCATGCCGTAGTGAGTACTGCGCCGCTTCATCTCGTATAGGATCTGGGTGGTCAGTTTAGCGCCGGTGCAGCCCAGCGGATGACCGAGCGCGATCGCGCCACCGTTAACGTTCACCCGATCGGGATCGAACTCCAGCTCGCGCATCACCGCCACCGCCTGGGAGGCAAAGGCCTCATTTAACTCAATGAGCTCGATATCATCCAGCTTCACGCCGGTTCGCGATAGCACCCGCGGGACGGCGTTGACTGGCCCCACGCCCATGATCTCCGGGCGCACGCCGGCCACATTGAAGCCCACGAAGCGCGCCATCGGCTCCAGTCCGAGCTCGGAGGCAGTGGCGGCTTCCATTACGAGCACCGCGGCCGCACCGTCGCTCAGCGGTGACGAATTCCCGGCCGTGACCGTGCCGCCCTGTTTGAACACCGGCTTCAGCTTCGCCAGTCCCTCTACTGTAGTGGCACGCCGTAGATGTTCGTCACGATCGAGCACCCGCGGTTCACGCACTTGCTGGCCTTCCTCGTTGACCCACACCTCTTCGAATTCGTGCGGGACGATTTCTTGATCGAAGCGGCCCGCATCGATCGCTTCAGCCGCCTTGCGATGGCTGTGGTAGGAAAATTCGTCCTGCGACTCGCGGTCGATGGCAAACTCCTCCGCCACCCGCTCGGCCGTCAAACCCATCGCCATGTACACCTCGGGATTGTTCTCCACAAGCCACGGATTCAGTCTGAGGTGGTAGCCGACCATCGGTACCGCGCTCATCGACTCCACCCCGCCGGCGATCACGATGTCGGCGCCGTTGGCCAGAATGCGCTCGGCCCCGATGGCAATTGCCTGTAACCCGCTGGAACAGAAGCGATTGATGGTTTGCGCCGGCACCTCAACTGGCAGGCCAGCCATTAAACTGATCGGTCGGGCCACATTTAAACCTTGGGCACCTTCCGGCATCGCGCAGCCCAAAATCACGTCATCGATCCGCGCCGGATCGAGCGTCGAATCGGTTCGCCGCAGCAGCTCGCGGATCACGGTTACCGCCAGATCGTCGGGCCGGACGTTGCGCGTCTTGCCCTTGTTGGCCCGCCCCACCGCAGTTCGCACTGCGCCCACAATCACCGCTTCTCTACCCATGGTCAGATTCCTTTCAGTTTCGCAACGGCTTGCGATGCTGCAGCATGTGCCACATTCGCTCCTGAGTCTTCGGCTCGGCCGCCAGCTCGACGAAAGCTTCCCGCTCCAGGTCCAGGATGTACTGGTCCGGCACCCAGCCGGGGCCGCTCAGATCGCCACCGGACAATACCCGCGCCAGCTTGCGGGCGATGAGGCCATCGTGCTCGCTGGCGTAGTTGCCTTCCTGCAACGCCCACACCAACATCTTCAGATCGGCCTGCACATCGCGGCCCGCGGCCCACACGCCGTCGCTCGGCTCCGGCTGGTAGCCAGCCTCGGCCAGCTCGAGCGCGGTCCGCTTGGCCTCGAATAGCAGGTGGTCGGAATTCATTACGATGCGGTCGGACTCGCGCAGGAAGCCCATTTCGCGCGCCTGCTCGGCGCTCTCCGAAACCTTGGCCAATGCGATCAGCTCGAAAACTCGCTGCAGGTGGGGCAGAACGTCGGCGTTGTCGGTCTGCATAACCGGCCCCAGCAGCCGGCGCATCATCTCCTTGGTGCCGGTGCCGGCCGGAATCAAGCCGACCCCCATCTCGATCAACCCGATGTACGACTCGGCGGCCGCCACCACCCGCGAGCTGGCCAGCACCACCTCGGTGCCGCCGGCCAGCGCCATGCTAAACGGCGCTACCACGATCGGTTTGCGGCTGGCGCGCATCCGCTGAAACAGCGACTGCGCCTGCCGGACGGCTTGATCGATCAGCTCCAGATCGCCCTGCTGGGCCGCCACCGCCATGGTGAAGATGTTGGCGCCGGCGCAGAAATGCTTGCCCTGGTTGCCGACCACCATTGCCTGCCACGTCGGCTCGGCCAGCGTTTCCATTGCCTGGGCAGCCAGCTCCAGGATGTCCGGGTCGAGCGCGTTGGCGGCCGGGCTATGGAACTCGAGCAGCAGCACACCGTCGCCCATGTCGATCAGGCTGGCGCTGTCGTTGCCGGCCAATTCCTTTCCGTCTGCCTTGAGCCGCTCGATCGAAATCTGCTTCGGATCCTCAGGGATCGGCACGTACTCGCCGGCGCGCGGATCATAGTAGCCGACCGGGATACCGGCCTCCCGCTGGTAAAAGGAAGCGTGACCCTCTCCAAGCATCTGCGTGACCCAGTCGGCGACCGTTTCGCCGTCGGTTTCGATCCGCTCCACCACTTCCGCCACCCCCATCGCGTCCCACAGTTCGAACGGACCCAGCTCGTGCATAAACCCCCACTTCATCGCCCGGTCGATCGACAGCAAGTCGGGCGCCACTTGCGGCACCAGGCTGGCAGCGTATCGGAAGCCAAAGGAGGTGGTGGCCCACAGAAACTCAGCTGCCCGGTCGTCTTCGGCCGCCAACAGTTTGAGCCGTTCGCCCGGATCGTCGACGTCTTTGTGTTTGCCGACCGAATCGAAGCGCGGCGTGGACGGCGGCTGGTATTCGAAGCTTTCGGGGTCGAGCCACCAGAACTCGGGGCCATCCTCGCCCTCCACCCGCTTGTAGAAACCCTGGCCGCTCTTGCGACCCAACCAGCCGCGCTCGACCGCGCCGGCGACAGCTGCCTCGTTGCGCTCGCTGGCCAGCACCTCACGGAAGGGATCGCCCTCCAACGCTGGGTACAGGTGGCCGCGCACGTCGCCCATCACGTCCAACCCGACCAGATCCAGCAGCCGGAAGGTGGCGGTCTTTGGCCGCCCGATCAGCGGGCCGGTCAGCCGGTCGACCTCCTCGATCGTGTAACCTTTTTCAAAGCTGAAGTCCAATGTGTAGGAGTTCACGATGCTGAACAGCCGGTTGGCGATGAAATTGGGCGTGTCCTTGCAGCGGATCACCCCCTTCCCCAGCCGGTCGATGGCGAACTGCTCGATGGCCGCCAGGATCTCGGGCTTGGTGTGCTCCCCCGGGATCAGCTCCAACAACTTCAGGTAGCGCGGCGGGTTGAAGAAGTGCGTCCCGAGAAAATGCTCCAGGAACTCCTGCGAGCGGCCCTCGGAGATGGAAGCGATCGGCAATCCGGAAGTGTTGGTGCTGATGATCGCGTTTGCGCGCCGCACGCCCTCCAGCCGCTCCATCAGCGGCTGCTTGATCGCCAGGCGCTCGACTACCGCCTCGATAATCCAGTCCGCCTCGGTCAGCGAATCGAAGTCATCTTCCAGGTTGCCCAGCGTGACCAGCTTCGCTCGCTTCGCGCTGAACAGGTTGGCCGGCTTGGCCTTCAAACAGCGCTCCCAACCCTCCCGCACAATGCGATTGCGCACCTGTGGGTCGCTCAGGCTTAGTCCAGCGGCCTGCTCCTGATCGCTGAGCTCACTCGGCGCGATGTCCAACAGCCGCACCCGTATCCCGGCGTTGGCCAGGTGGGCGGCGATCGCCGCCCCCATGGTTCCGGCGCCAATGACCGCCGCCCGTTCGATTTTGTATTCGGTCATGCGTGCCTCAACTCAATTCGTGCCTACTGTAGTCCAGGATCCGCCGGGCAACGACCAGCCGGTTGATCTGCCCTGTGCCTTCGTATAGGTCGTTGATCTTGGCATCCCGGAACCACTTCTCCAACAGGTGTTCTCGCGAATAGCCCATTGGCCCGAGCAGCTCGACAGCTTTCTGGGTGATCCTGACCACCACGTCGCCAGCCTTGATCTTGGACATCGAAGCCTCGGCGTTGATCGGCACCCGGTTGTCGGCCATCCACACCGCCCGCAGCGTCAGCAGCCAGGCCGAACGTAGCATGACCTCCATGTCGATCACTTCGCGTTCCAGGTTGGTCATGCGGCTGCGCGGCAGGCCATAGCGGATCTCGACGCCCTCTTCGGCCAGCTTTTCCTTTATGAATTCCAGCGCCGCACGAGCGATGCCCAGCGCCGATGCCGACACCAACGGACGGGTGGCTTCAAAAGTTCGCAGCACACCCTTGTAGCCTTCAGTGGACTTCTTCTTGACCTCCACCGTGCCGAGCATATTCTCGAACGGCACCCGACAATCCTGCAGCACGATCGAGGCAGTGTCACTGGAGCGGATGCCCAGCTTCTTTTCGACCTTGGTGACCTCGCACCCCGGCGTGCCGGCCTCGACCACAAACGAGCGGATCCCTTTGCGGCCGGCCTCAGGATCGATGGTAGCCCACACCACCACGAAGCCCGGGGTATCGACCAGCGACTTCTTTCCGCCGGTGACGAAGATCTTCTCGCCGTTGAGCACCCAGTCGTCGCCATCTCGTACTGCCCGGGTCTTGATCGCCGCGGTATCGGAGCCGGCGTGCGGCTCGGTGATCGCCATGGCGGAGAACACCGGCTTGTCGTCTTGGAAGCGGGACAGGAACTTTTTCTTCTGTTCCGGCGTGCCAGCGGCAGTCACCGCCGCCGAGCCCAGCCCACCCCGCGGCGTGCACAGGTACAAGCCGGCGTCGCCCCAGGACAGCATCTCTACGTAATGGGCCATTTGCTGGTAGTCCAGCCGCGGCTTCCCGTCCCCATCACCCTTTTCCTGCTTGGGCGCCATGGTCATCCCGCCGGCGGCTTTCAGTGCGCCGTCCATGAAGTTGATGTAATCCCAGGGGATCTCGTGTTCGTGCTCGTCGAAGTAGCGGGCGGTGGGCCGCATCATCTCGGTGGCCACCGCTTCAATCATGTTGACCGTGCCCTGGATCGATTCGGGGGTTTCAAAGCTGATCATCGGGTACTCCTCAAACCATCGCCAGCCCGGTGAAGTTCGGGATGCCGCGCGCATCGCGCATCCACCGCTCCACCGGATGCTCTCGTATGTAGCCATGGCCGCCCAGAATCTGCACCGCCCGGTCGGTCACCATCATGGCGGTATCGGCCGCGTTGGTGAGCGCCAGGTAGGCAGTGCGGCTGGCGTCCAAACCTTCGTCCAGGTCCCAGGCCGCCTCCCACACCATCAAGCGCGCCCCGTCAATCTCGGTCGCCATCTCGGCCAGCATGAAGGCGATCGACTGCTTCTGGGCAATCGGGCTGCCAAAGGCTTCGCGCTGCTTGGCGTAATCCAGCGCGTACTCATGGGCCGCCCGGCTGACCCCCACCGCCAGGGCGGCGATACCGACCTGGTAGGCGGCTAGCGTGGCCACGAAATCCAGCTGCTCCAGCCGTGCTGCGGCCGGCACTTTGACCTGCTCGAGCTCGAGCGGGTAGGTCGGCAGGGCATACAATCCGAGCAGCTTTTCGCGATCGCCAACGGTCAGTCCGGCGCTTTCCCGCGGAACCGCGAAGGCGGTCGGTTTGCCATTCAGCTGCGCGAAGACCAGCAGGCTTTCGGCCGACTCAGCGAA
>CAZJUE010000062.1:10683-13107 GCA_964549025.1 uncultured Anaerolineaceae bacterium
TCGGTTTGCCATTCAGCTGCGCGAAGACCAGCAGGCTTTCGGCCGACTCAGCGAATGGGACCGACGCCTTGTGTCCGCTGATGAGATAGTCACCATTTGCCGCGGTGGCGGTGGTGCGCATTTCGCCCGGGTAGAAGTCGTACTGCGGCTCTACAAAGGCGCTGGCATAAGCTTTCCACTCGCCCTCGATCACCGGTGGTATCAGGCTGGATTTCTGCTCATCGCTCCCGCCCAGCAGCAGCGGCAGGGCGTAGGCTCCGGGAGTCATTACCGCCAGGGCGGCCGATAGATCGCCCCAGGCAAGCTCCTCAGCGGCCAGCACGCCGGTGACCGCGGAGCGCTCCCCGAAGCCGCCGTATTCCTCCGGGATGCTGGCCTGCAGCACGCCCAGCTCCCATCCCTTTTCGATCAATTCAGGCGGGAGCTCGCCGGCCTCATCGGCTTCGTGGGCTGCCGGGCGCAGATCGTTGGCCGCGTAGCGCCGAACCGCCTCCATCAGCATCCGTTGTTCTTCGGTGGGCTCAAATCCATACATGGGTCACTCCTAGCTTGCGACTCGGCTCGACCGCCGATACTGTGCGGTGGGTTCCATCGCCAGCGGGATCGCCAGGCGCTCGTCCGCAATACGCCGATAGCGCCATGGAGCAGTAGCCCCGCGCTCGAGCATCTGGTGGTCGTCGATCGCCAGATAGCCGCGCTGCTGCAAATACTCGACGTACGCCCCGGCCTCTTCTAAAGCCAGCAAACGGTGGTAGCCGGCCGTCTCGCCAAACAACTGCTCGGCCAGCCCGAATAGCGTTTGCGGCTGCTCGAGCAGCTCAAGCACCCGACCCAGCCGCGAACGATACAAATTCCAGATCTCGCCGATACGACCGGCCAGATCGCCGAAGGGCTGTTCGTGCCCGCCCAATGCCAGCCGGATATCGCCGGCCGACCGCCAGGTCTGGCGGATCGAATCGAGGTAGTGGCTCATCCCGGTGTGCAGCGACAGGTGTTCCGGCGCCAGGTGCGGGCTGGTCTCCGGGAGCACGTGGTCTGCAGCCAGGAGCATCTCATCGATGGTGACGGTGACCTGCCCCGGAGAGTGACCCGGAACGTGACTCAGCCGGAGAGGGCCAAGCTGCATGCCGGCTGCTTCAAAGGTGAAATCCACCGCGCTGGAACGGAAGAGCTGCTTGCCGAGCAGATACATCTCCAGCAACTCCTTCCGCTGCTCGGCCTCCACCCCCGCTTCGACGAAGTAGTTTCGCAGCCGACCGGCCATGGTGGCCACCCGCTCCTCGTAGCCGGTCAGCACCCGCAAGTCGAGCTCGTGTACACCGACCGCGGCCGGGCTGCGCTCGCGGACGAAGTGCAGACCCCCGTGGTGGTCGATGTGTCCATGGGTGATCAGCACGTGGGTGAGGGACTGCCAATCCACCGGCTCGCCGTACTCGCTGGCCACCCGGTGCAGCCCGTCCTCCAGCTGCTGATTGCAGTCGCCGAATCCGGATCCAACGTCGACCAGCACCTGCAGTTCGTCGGCGATGACCAGATGCACGAAGCCGCGCAGATCGGGAAACAGCTCCAGCGGGATGCGGTAGATGCGGTAGCCGCCGCGGGTGATGAACGGCTCCAATTCGTAACTCATCGCCCGTCCGAGTTGGCGCTCAACCCGTTCAGGAACAGCGCCGAGAACTGATCCGCCAGCTGCCTCGGCCGCAGTCGTCCGCCATCCTGATACCAGGTGACCAGCCAGTTCTGCACTCCCAGAAGCGCAAAGGTCACTACAGTTTCGTCGGTAGTCCGAAAGGCGCCGCTTTCAACTCCCTCGTGGATGATCCGGCGCCACAAATGCTCGAAGCGATCGCGTCGCACAATGTGCTCGCGGCTGCTGTCGGCGTCCAGGTTGCGGTGCTCCAGCAGCAGCACGGCAGCCAAATCGGCGTTGGTGGTGATGCGTTCGATGTACCGGTGGATGGCCTTGCGCAGTTTCTCTTCCGGAGGCGCCGGGTCTTCGACCACTGCCTGGATGTCATCGATCAACACGTCCAGCGCCTCATCCAGGATGGCCAGCAACAGCTCCTGCTTGCTGTTGATGTGATGGTACAGGCTGGACTTGCGCAGTTGCACCGCCTCAGCGATGTCCTGCATGGAAGTGGCGTGGTAGCCCTTTTGTCGGAAGATCTGCGCTGCGGTGTGAACGATATCTTCCCGCTGCATAAGGGTATCCAACCGCTCGGGGGTCGAATCTACCGACCGGTCGGTAGGCTCAGTATAGCACGGTCGGTCAAGCGTTGTAAAGGCGAAGACCAGCTGGCCTGCAGCGGATACGGCGACGCGCGCCGGCGGCCAATCAGGCGCCGGTGCGAAGCATATTCGGTTGTGCGCAGCCTGACGAGGTTAGCGCCCTACCACCATATGTAGAAGGAGTCGCGGGTCAGC
>CAZJUE010000063.1:0-9665 GCA_964549025.1 uncultured Anaerolineaceae bacterium
CGGCGGTTTTCTTGAGCTCCAGGATCGGTCGGGTCAGCAGGAACATCAACCCGGAACTGATCAGAACCGAGGCACCTGCCGCCAACACCGTCACCACCAACACCGAGCGTCCGCCGGCCTGCATTGCCGCTTCGACTTGCTCGGGCCGCAGCAGCCAGGACAGCCAATCCGAGAGCGAGGTCTGTACGAAGTAATTGAGCGTGATCCCCAGGATCAACACCGGCAGCAGGACCATGCCGGCGATCTTCAGCTGCACCGGCACGGCCATCAGCCGCTCGCTCACCCTGCGGCTGGTGCGCTGTACCAGAGAAGTCAGGCTTGCGGGCTGCGCAGTTTGCACGGGTTCTCCTTTCAGGAGTTTCCCTACATCATCTGCAAAACGAGTGTGCTTGATCCGATTGCCGTCCTCTAGTGATATCTGTCACTAACGCTGGGGTCGATATGCTGCCCGGACGGCAACGGCCCGGGAAGGATCCCGGGCCGTTCAAATCGTGGAGCTGCGTGACTCGGCTAGGCGGCAATGCGCCTTCGTCGGACGTAGTACACGATCGCCCCGGCGATCAGCAGCACGATCTCGACCGCCCAGAAGATCGTTCGCGCGGCCGGCTCGTTTTCCACGCTGCTCGCAAGCGCGTTCTGAAGGGTGAACAGCACCAGGAACGCCCAGACCAGCCAGCCCAACCATACGTACCATGGTCGCTTGCCGATGCTTATCTTGTAAGTGTCTTCCATCGTCACACCTCCGTGACCGGCCGCGTGCTGTCAATGCCGAGTTCCGGCAGATCCAGGTGCCACCAGTCTTCATTGTCTTTCTGTGCACCGTAGCCGAAGGCGTCGTCCATGCTGCGGAAGAACCCGTCCAGCACAGGGGCGCTGGCGATGCCCATCTTCACCCACTGATGGATCCAGGCCTGGTCCTTCTTGGCGAACGGGCAAACCGCGAAGCAGATACCACAGTTGGTGGCAGCCTCCTCATACCAGTAGGTTCGGCACTTGACCGCATCGTCAAACCAGGCCCTGTGCCCGGGGTTGTTCCAACCACCGGAGACTTGCCAGAAGGGCTCGTCCTCGAAGCTGAGCGCGCCGCTCGGGCAGGCTTCCGCGCACTTCTTGCACTGCTTGCAGAACTCGAGAATGCCAGCGTCGATCGGTCCGTCGGTTGCAACCGGCAGATCGGTCAGCATCTTGAAGACCCGTACCATCGGGCCGAATTCCGGCGAAACCAGCCGGTTGAAGCGGGAGAGCTCTCCCAGGCCGGCCAGGATGCCGAAGGCCGGCGCGATGCCCAGCGCATTGGTGCTCGACTCGCCCAGGCCTTGGTAGCCTAGCGACCGCAGGAACTCCTGGGTGGAGTTTTGGATCTGGCGGCCGCGCAGATAGGTCAGCGAGGTGGTTTGCGAGGCCAACATGGTCGGGGCGCGCTTGAGCGTCTCCTCCGACATCTGCACCAGGTAAACGATCACGTATTTGGCGGCGTAGGGGATGTAGCGGGCGTCATCGTCTTCCCAGGCAATCGGTTCATCGGTGAAGATCAACTCCTTGCCATCCGGATCGTGCGAGTAGATCAGCTTGCGAGTGTCGTCGTTCAGCTCCAGGAAGGCCACATGCGCAGCGCCGATGTGTCGCATTGCAGCGCGGATGATGCGGGAGGCCTCCTCCGGAGCACCGGTCCACTTGGGGACGCCCCGATCCTCCGGCGTGTCCGCCTCCTGCGGGCCCAGGAAAGACATGCCCAGACGCTGGTCCATCATGGCGTCCAGCGCGTAGTCTTTCAGGGTGTAGCCGGGGACGTGATCGCGTATGCGTTCGAAGGTGAGCCGGTCCCGGACCACTCCCAGCCGGTCCGCTTCGGCCTCACCGACGTACTTGGCGAATCCCGGACCGCGCACAGTGCCGGTGCGCTCGTTGTAGCGCTTCACCTTGCTCCAGTCGACCTCGGTGGTCGGCTCATCGACTTGCTTCACCCACCAAGCGCGCACGGGTCTGCCAGCCGGATCGGAAAACCGTTTAGCGCCCATGGCGGCCGCCGGCTTGGTCGCGGCTGCGCCCAGCGTTGGGGCGACGGCGCCGGCACCAGCGCCGAGCCCGGCCAGACGCAGGAAGTCGCGCCGACTGACCCTTTGTTTGCTTTTGCCCATCTAATCCTCCCAAAATGCGTTGACAGCCGTCCGCACGCCGGACGGTACATTTCACGACGCCTCCATGCTATTCTCGAAGCCCCGCAGCGAATATCAGGAATCGTTCTCAAGTTTGTAGGGAAATGGACTACGTTCGGGCGACCGCTTCAGACTCGTTGTGAGCGGTGCGAGGTGGCAACCTCGGATCGCGGGCGCCCGGCGGCCAGCCGAACTGCGGCTCGGCCCGCCGGTGCCGTTTGTCATTCGAAGTCTGGATCAAATCCAATAGCGATCGCCTGGACGGGCGGCTATCTTAGGGTTGGCCCTAACTTAGGGTGCACCCGAGGATTCTCGAGCCGTGGATCCGGAGTTCCCCAAAATGAGCGAGAGCAGCGAAATGTACCTGATCAGCATTGCGCGGCTGATCGAGCGAGGCGTCAAGGAGCCGGTGGCGCTGGCGCGGCTGGCCGAAGAGCTGTCGATCCTGCCGGTTTCGGTGAACGAGATGGTGCACAAGCTGCAGCAGGACGGCTACCTGGAATACCGGCCATACCGCGGGGTCACGTTGACCGGGGCCGGCCGGCAGATTGCCGAGCGGGTGTTGCGCAGCCGCCGGCTGTGGGAGCGTTTTCTGGTCGACCACCTGGGCGTGCCCCCGGCTGAAGCTGACTCCTTGGCCTGCCGTTTTGAGCACGTTACCCCGGGGGAAGTCGTTGACCAGTTGGAGCAGTTCTTGAGCCAACCAGTGGGCAACCGGGTCGGCGAATGAGCGTCACCGCCGGCTGCCTGGCACTCTTGGGGCATTCCAACGTCGGCAAGTCGGCGTTGTTCCACCAGCTCACCGGCCAGCGGGTGATGGTGTCCAATTACCCGGGGACCACGGTGGTGGTCGCCCGAGCTACCCTGCGCGAGTACCCGCAGTACACCGCGCTGGATACGCCCGGGATCGTCATGCTGCCCTCGCAAACCGAGGACGAGCAGGTCACCGAGCGGGTGCTGTTCGAAGAGCCGCTGCAGGGGCTGATCCAGGTGGGCGACGCCAAGAACCTGTTTCGCACTTTGCTGCTCACCGTCCAGCTGGCTGAAACGGGCATTCCGATGGTGCTGGCCCTGAACATGATGGACGAAGCCCGCCAGCGAGGTTTGCGCATCGACGCCCGGCGCCTATCCGCCAGGCTGGGTCTATCGGTAGTGCCAACGGTGGCGGTCAGGCGTGGCGGATTGGCGGAGCTTGGCAGGTCGCTTGGCTCGTTGGCGCCGGCCGATTTTCAGCTGCGCTACCCGTCGGCCATCGAGCTGGCGCTCACGCGCCTGGCCCGGGATCTGCCCAACAGCCCGATCGGGCCGCGAGCGATGGGGCTGCTTTACTTGGCCGGCGACCAGGTGGCGGAGAGCTGGCTGGCCGATCGCCTTGACCCGCTCACGCTGCGCCGGCTGCAAGAGGCGCGAGCTGTGGCGCAATCCGCCTTCCAGCAGCCGCTATCGACCGTGATTCAGCAGCAGCGCTCGGCCTTCGTGCGCCATGATTTGCTGGCCGAATGGCGTTCCGCAGGGAAGCGGCAGCGGGACCTGGGGACCAGGTTGGGCGACATCGCT
This sequence comes from uncultured Anaerolineaceae bacterium, assembly GCA_964549025.1. GTDB lineage: Bacteria > Chloroflexota > Anaerolineae > Anaerolineales > E44-bin32 > JADFRG01. Next base: position 3,714 of record CAZJUE010000063.1, read on the forward strand.
GCGCACCCCATCTGGGGGGTGCCGGTGTTGGCCGCCATCCTGGCCGCCTTCTACGGCTTGGTCGGGGTGTTCGGTGCACAGACGCTGGTCGATTGGCTGGAGGCGGGGCTTTTCGCCCAGACCATCAATCCCTGGCTTTCACAGTTGGTGGCGCGGCTTTCGCCCCATCCCTTGCTCCGCGACCTGCTGGTCGGCGACTACGGCCTGTGGACGATGGGCATGACCTACGCGCTGGCCTTGATATTGCCGATTGTCTCGACCTTTTTCCTGGCCTTCGGGGTGCTGGAGGACAGCGGCTACCTCGCCCGACTGGCCGTGCTGGCCAACCGGCTGTTTCGCCGGATCGGACTCAACGGCCGAGCGGTGATGCCGATGGTGTTGGGGCTCGGATGCGTGACGATGGCCACGCTGACCACCCGGACGCTGGAGAGCAAGCGCGACCGTGTGCTGGTCACCCTGCTGTTGGCGCTGGCCGTACCATGTTCAGCGCAACTGGGCGTGATTATGGGGATGCTGGGCGCGCTCTCTCCGTGGGCGCTGGCGCTGTGGGGCGCGGTCGTGCTTGGAGTATTGTTTTGTGTTGGATGGCTTGGTAACCGCCTTTTGCCCGGACAGCGGCCCAGCTTGCTGCTCGAGCTGCCACCGCTGCGCATGCCGCGCCTGGACAATGTGCTGCTCAAGACCGCTGCCCGGCTGGAATGGTATCTGAAAGAAGTCGTTCCACTGTTTCTGCTGGGAGCCGGGCTGGTCTTCGTCCTGGATCAGCTGTCGTTGCTGAGCTGGCTGAGCGAGCTCGGCCGACCGATTGTCGTCGATTGGCTGGGCCTGCCGCCGCAGGCGAGCACCGCCTTTGTGCTCGGCTTTCTGCGTCGGGACTTCGGCGCCACAGGATTGTTCGTGCTCGGATCACAGGGTGTGCTCACGGCTCATCAAGTACTGGTGGCGATGGTGACGATCACGCTGTTCGTCCCCTGCATCGCATCGGTGTTCATGATTGCCCGAGAGCGCGGCTGGCGCACGGCGCTGGCCATGACTGGCGCGATCGTTCCGCTGGCGTTGCTGATCGGCGGTTTGCTGAATCGAGGATTGCTGCTGGTGGGTTGGGGAGTCTAGCGTGCCGGCCGCAACGATTGACTGCCCAATCTGCGCCTACCAATTCGGCGGCGACGAACCCCGAGCCTGCGCGAGCTGTCCGGTCAACCGCAGCTGCACGCTGCTATGCTGCCCCAATTGCGGCCACAACACGGTCGACCCGGGCCAATCGAGGGCCGCCCGCGGTTTGCTGCGGCTGCTGCGACGAGCGGAGCGGCGACGATTCGAACCGGGCCGAGCGCCGGCCGGAGCGACTCCAGCCAATCGCGACGCCCGGCTGAACGAACCCTCTGCCGAACGCCGGCCGGATCGGCCTGAGCCGAGCCCGGTCACCTTGCGCGACTTGCCGCCCGGCAGCCGAGCGCGGGTCTGCGAATTCGCCACGGACGCTCCCACGCGATGCCGCGAGGCGCTTATCGCCTATGGGCTGTGTCCGGGGCAGTGGCTGTGGGTGCGGCGGAACTCGCCAGTGACGGTGGTCGAGGTCGACCAGCTCGAGTTGGCGCTTGACCCGGACCTGGCGCAATGGATCGAGATCGATCGGCTCGAGTGTCCGCTGCCTGACAGCGAACCAGCCAGCCAACGCATTCTGAGCTAGCCAGACAACACCAACGGGGTGCCGTGCAGCGGGTGATCCATCACGTGGATGGCCACCCCATAGGCTGCCGCCAGGTCGTCCGGATTCAGCACTTCGCGCGGCTCACCAAGTTTGGCGATCGTCCCATTGGATAGCAAGCCCACCCGATCGGAATAGCGCGCCACCAGGTTGAGGTCGTGCAGCGCGATCAGCACGCTCAGGTCCTCCTGGCGGGCCAGATCGACGACCAACCCCAGCGTCTGGTCCTGGTGTCTCAGGTCGAGGTGAGCGGTCGGCTCGTCCAGCAGCAAAACCGATGGCGCTTGGGCCAACGCCCGCGCAACCAGCACCCGCTGCTGTTCGCCGCCGGAAAGTTCCCCCATGCGGCGCGCCGCCAATTGGTCCGTCCCGGTGCGCCGCATGGCCTGCATCGCCAGTTCCCGGTCGGCAGCACCCTCGCGCTCCAGCCAGCCCAGGTGCGGCGTGCGGCCCATCAAGACCACCTGCTCGGCGGTGAAGGCTGGCGGAACGTGGGTGGCTTGCGGGACTACGCCGATACGACGGGCGCGTTCGGCCGGCGGCATCTCCAACACCTCCTGGCCGAGCAGCAGGATCTGGCCCGACCAGGGCGAAAGGATTCCGCTGGCGGATTTGATCAGGGTCGATTTGCCGGTTCCGTTGGGACCGACCACCGCGCACACTTCCCCGGGGGCGAGCGCCAGCGAGATTCCGGACAGCACCTCCCGACCCGGGTAGCCGAGTCTCACATCGACGAACTCGAGCAGGGCGCTCACCAGAACACCTCACGCTTGGCGCGGCGTAGCAGGTACAGGAAGAACGGCGCGCCAATCACCGAAGTGACGATCCCGACTGGCAACTCCTGCGGCGCCACGATCACCCGCGCCACGATATCGGAAGCCAGCAATACGATCGCTCCACCCAAGGTGGCAAGCGGGATCAGCCGCCGGTAATCTGGCCCCCAGAGGATGCGTACCAGATGAGGGACGATCAAACCCACAAAGGCGATGATTCCGGAGAAAGCCACCGCCGTGGCGGCGGTAAGTGATGCGGCCGCAACGATCACCAACTTGAACTTTTCGACGTCCAGCCCGAGCTGCAGCGCCTCTTCGTCACCAAATTGCAGCACGTTGATCGGCCGCGCCAGCAGCATGAGCGTGATCAGGCCTAGCGCCAGGTAGGGCAGCGAGACCAGCACCGGCAGCCAGCCGCCAAGCGAGAAACCGCCCAGCAGCCAGGTCAACGCCCGACGCAGCTCGTCGGTCGACAGCAGCATCAACATGCTGGTCAAGGCCGAGGCAAAGGTTCCCACTGCCACGCCGGCCAACAGCAAAGTGGTGACCGGCGTAGAGCGCCCGACGCGCGCGATCCGATAGACCAGCGACACCGTAAGCAGCGCTCCAACGAAGGCAGCCAGCGGAACCGCCGCCAATCCCAGCAGGTCGCGCGGCCAATTCAAGGCCATCGCCGCTACCGCCCCCAGACCGGCCCCGGCCGCAACGCCGATGATGTACGGGTCTGCCAGCGGATTGCGAAACAGGCCCTGGTAAGCCGCTCCGCTGCCAGCCAACGCCATGCCGGCAAGCGCCAGAGTGACCGTATGTGGTAGCCGGATATCGAACAGGATGGTCTCGAAGGTGGCTGGCCAATCGGCCGCCGGCTCCAGCACCGGCAGTCGGGAGGCCAGCACCTGCAGTACGGTCCCGGGCGGGATGCTGACCGGACCGACGCCGGCGTTGAGCAACAGCATCAACAGCAGCAAACCGAAGATCCAGAGCCAGCCAGACACTCGGCTGGCTCTGCTCGTAGCAAGCGGCGGATGGGTCGGATGGACTCCGCTGGTCATTCGCCAAACAGATCAGGATGCAGGACCGTCGCCAGCATCTCGAGTCCCTCCACCAGTCGCGGCCCGGGCAGGTCCAGCAGGTCGGTGTCGATCCCATAGACCTGTCCGTTGACCACCGCCTGAAGCTCGGTCCAACCCGGTCGCTCGCTCATGCTCTCGATCGTGGTGGGAACGAACGGTCCGGCGCCGAAGATGATGACCTGCGGATCGCGCACCACCAGCTCTTCCAGGCTGAGCTGCCCCCAACCCTGGATGTCGGCGGCTACGTTTTCGGCGCCGATCAGATCGAACATCATCTGCTGGAAGGTGCCGGCTCCGGTGGTCCATGGCGCGGTGGGGTCGCTGCCGTCCAGCTCGTAGAACACACTGACGGGCTCGGCGCCGGCCGCGGTTTCGATCACCTGATCATAGCGCGCCTGCAGGTCAGCAACCAGCGCTTCGGCCTCGTCCTGGTGGCCGGTCAGTTCGCCGACCGTACCGATGATCTCAAACAGACCCTCGAAATCGACCGGATTGGTGACCGCAAAGACGGTTAGTCCCACTGCTTCCAGCGCCTCGATCTGCTCCGGTGGCGTGATCGATCCCACCAACACCAGATCTGGCTCGAGCCCCACAACCGCCTCCACATTCAGCTCGCCAAAGGTGCTGCCGATGCTGGCAACCTCGAGCGCTGCCTGTGGATAGTCTGAGAAGTCGTCCCGTCCGACTACCTGCGCCCCGGCGCCGATGGCGAACAGGATCTCAGTGTTGGATGGCACGATCGTGACGATGCGGCTGGCTGGTTCCGCCAGTTCCAACTGGCGTCCAAGACCGTCGGTCAGTTGGATCGGCGGCTTAGTCGGCGGAACTTCGACGGGAGGGGGCACAGTTGGGGGCAGTTCGGTGGATGTGGGTGGCTGGGTCGGCTGCGCGGTAGGGTCCGGCGCTGCGCTCGAGCAGGCCGGCAGCGCCAGGGTGAGCACGATGCCGATCGCCAATAGCTTTTTCATTGCAAAATCCTCCTCAGAATGTGCTGAGAGCCATTGATTCAAGAAAAAACCCTGCCGCTCTGGCAGGGGTGGTTTTGGTATCTCCGGTGGTTCCTCACCCCTTTCCTCGAGAGTGGCCGGAACACAGACCGGGCGGGCGTCCTGGCTTCCCTGATCGCTCAGGGTCACAGTTGCGGGTCAGCGCCGGACTGGGCCCGAGGGCCGTCACCGGCTTCGCCATTGTGCCCTCCCATCCGGGGGGTGCGGGCACCCGGCCTGTATGCCTATTCAGTTGTCACTCCCAATCATAGTCCAGCACGCCGCTCTTGCCAGTGACGATCGTCACCCTAACCATCAATTAACCGGCGACCGTCCGAGGCGCGGGTAGTATTAGCTCTACTCGGTCGTGGCCGATCGACTGACACGCGCACCGTCTGTGAGGGAGTCGAATGTCAACTGATTTCAAGGGTTACCTGCTAAGCGAGTTTCTGGAGGACTACGAGCACGGCCTGCTTGGCCGCCGGGAAGCGCTCAAGCTCATCGCCGGATTGGTGGGCAGCGTCAGCGCCGCCGGTGTGCTCCTGGCGGCCTGCTCGCCGCCCGAAACCGGTCCGGCGACGGCCGACCAGCCGTCGGCCGCTGACTCGACCGACGAGTCCACTGCAGCCGCGGACGGGCAGCCACAGGAACAGCCCGGCCCCCAGCCAACCGCAAGCCAGGCCGAAGGTATTGACGAGATCGCAGTCGCCGAAGAGGTCACCATCCCGGCCGACGGCGCCGAGCTGATCGGCTACTGGGCGCGGCCGGCGGGGCAAGGGCCTTTCTGGGCGGTGCTGGTCTGCCACGAGAACCGCGGCCTGCTCGAGCACATCAAGGACGTCACCCGTCGGGTGGCGGCGGCCGGCTACGTTGGACTGGCGGTCGACCTGCTCTCGCGCGAGGGCGGCACCCAGGCGGTGGATAGCTCAGCGGTTCCCGGGCTGCTCGGCAACATGCCGGCCGAGCAGTTCGTCGGTGACTTCACCGCCGGATGGCGCTGGTTGCAGGCCAAGCCGGAAGTTATTCCAACCGGGGCCGGGATGGTCGGATTCTGTTTTGGAGGCGGGGTGACCTGGCGGGTGGCGATCGGACTCCCCGAGATCAAGGCCGCGGTGCCGTTCTATGGACCGCATCCAGATCCCGATGACCTGGACTCAATCCAGGCGGCGGTCCTGGCAATCTACGCCGGCCGAGACAGCCGCATCAATCAAAGCATTCCCCAGATCCAGGCCCGCATGGCTGAGCTGAACAAGATCTACGAGACGGTGGTCTATCCGGACGTCGACCACGCCTTTCACAACGACACCGGATCCCGCTACAATGCCGAGGCGGCTACCAGCGCCTGGGCGCATACGTTGGAGTGGTTCGGGCGCTATCTGGTAGGTGGCTAGGCGCTCGTTGCGCATAGCCAA
>CAZJUE010000063.1:9765-12966 GCA_964549025.1 uncultured Anaerolineaceae bacterium
TGCTCGCGTACCCGATAGGCGCTGATCGAGCCGCTTCCCCAATCGCTCGCCATGGCGATCGACAGCCGGTCAGGCATGATGCGTATTCCGGCGCGTGGGTCGCTCAAATCGTAGTGCAGGAAAGCATGGCGTCCCCGCAGTAGCATGCGCAGGTAGTCCCACAGCCAGCGCCAGAAGGAGGATTTAAGCAAGTCGCCGGTATAGCGGATGTTGTGGGTGAGCTGGTAGGAGCGGGCGCTGTCTCGCGGAGTTCCGAGCAATTCGGCGCGGCGTCGCTTCGCAGTTTGCGGCATCAGTCCGTTGGCCTCTGGACCCATGGTCGCTGAGGCGACCGGGACGACGCCAATACAGAGTGGCTGCGATGAGGAATTGCGCTAAGATCTGGTTTCAGACCCATGGACCGGGCTTTCCGCTACGCAGGTTGCGTCATCATCCTGGGCCTGGTCGGCTACCTGGCGATCGGTGCGGTGGTGGCGGTCTTCCTTGCGATCCAATCCGACTGTCTGCCCTGCAGCATCTACGTTGGGCTAGTCTGGCCGCTGTGGCTGCTCGGGGCGGCAACGCCCTGATAGGCGGCCCTACAGCGGTAACCCACAGTTCGAGCAGGTTGGATCGCCGGCCTCGTTCACAAATCCGCAGTTTCCGCAGGCCACCGGCTGTTGATAGCCGAGCGGTCCCCCACAAGCCAGGCAGCTTGGATCGCCGACCGGATTGGCGGTTCCGCAGTAAGGGCAGGTCAATCGACGCAAGCGTTCTGAAATCTCGTATGAGGCGCCCAATGCTGCTGCAGTGTCTTTGATGGTCTGCATGACCTGTTCGGCCATTTGCAGCGATGAGATGTCCTGCGCTACGTCGTCCAGCCGGCCAATGATCGAGGCCGGGCGCAGCAGCCCCATCAGCACCGTCTGCCCCAGGCTGGCGGCCACTCCCAACCACTGCTGCTCGCCAAGCTTGACGTGAACCCCATCCTCGACTTGGTTCAGCTGCACCGAAATGGCGGTTGGGCCGCCGGAGCGACGCATCGCCGGGGTTCCGATCTGCACGATCAGCTTCCCACCGCGTCCGCGCTGCTGAGCTCGAAGATCGCCTCGATTGAAGCGCGCCAGCAAACCATTGGCCAGGTCTTGTGGTGTGATTTCGCCATGAAAAGTCCGTTGATCCATGCGAGTGGGCCTTCAGCGAGTTGGCCGGATGGTAACACGCACTCGAAGCAGTTCAGCGACAACTGGCTGACGGGCGACAGACCATGCGCGAACCGACCGGCGATAGCATGAACAACGACAATCGGATTCAATCGATGGTTGCGTTTCTGGCCTTGCGGCCGGAGGTGCTCGGGCTGCTCGCCATGGCCGTTCTGGTCGGGCTGGGCGAACGAATGGCGGAGCGCTTCCTGCCGCTCTACCTGTACGCATTGGGCGGCGGCGCGCTTTCGGTGGGGTTGCTGAATGGATTGGACAACTTGCTGAGCGCGCTCTATTCCTATCCGGGCGGCTACCTGAGCGATCGGTTGGGCTACAAGCGAGCGCTGGTGATATTCAACCTGCTGGCCATGCTGGGATACGTGCTGGTGATCCTGGTTCCCAGCTGGCAGGCAGTCATCCTCGGCTCGGTGCTGTTTCTATCCTGGTCCGCCCTGTCGCTGCCTGCCACCATGGATTTGGTCGCAAAGGTGCTTCCGCAAACCAAACGGACCATGGGGGTTTCGATGCACTCGCTGGTCCGGCGGATCCCGATGGCGCTGGGACCTCTGCTGGGCGGGCTGTTGATAGGGCGATTTGGAGAGGTCGTAGGGGTAAGGCTGGCGTTTGCCGTCGCGCTGATCCTGGGGGCGATCTCGCTGGTGCTCCAGCAGCTGCTCATCAAAGAACGGCGCCCGACCTCGCCAAGTGCTGACCGCCCGCGGCTGGCGGCGCTGCTCAGCCCAAGCCTGAGACGCCTGCTGCTTTCCGACATCCTGGTGCGCTTCTGCGAGCAGATCCCCTATGCCTTCGTCGTAATCTGGGCGGTGGAGATCATCGGCATCACTCCGCTCCAATTCGGAATCCTCACTGCGATAGAGATGGCCACCGCGGTAGCGATCTACATCCCGGTGGCCTATCTGGCCGACCGCAGTGTGAAGAAACCGTTCGTCCTGGCGACCTTTGTCTTCTTCTCAGTGTTTCCACTGTTGCTGCTGGTCTCGCGTACCTTTGAAGCCATGCTGCTGGCATTTGTCGTACGGGGACTGAAGGAATTCGGCGAGCCCACCCGAAAAGCGTTGATCATGGATCTGGCGCCCGAGGGACGAAAAGCTGGCGCGTTTGGAACCTATTATCTGGTGCGTGACGTCGTGGTTTCGATCGCCGCATTTGGCGGCGCGATTCTCTGGGACCCGGATGCAGCCTCGCGCCTGCTTGCCAGCGCTGGCGCGGGACTTCCCTTGCAGCAGCTCGCCGAAAGGGTGGCTTCTCCGAGCACCAATCTGCTGGTGGCTGCCGGGTTTGGACTGTTGGGGACGGTGCTCTTCGCGGTCTTTGGAAGCGATCTGGCCAGAGCCGAGCCGGATTCCGCTCCCAATCAGTCCGGATGAGCGCCAGTTTGTCGGCTCGCGATTCGGCGTCCGCAGCTACTCGGTCCGAATGAGCACCAGCTTGTCGGTTCCCGATTCGGCGCCCCATATTTCTCCAGGACGGCCGAGTATTTGCCGCACGCCGGCGCCTGCGCTAGGCAACTCGAACACCTCGAATTCCTCGGACTGCGGATCGAAGCGCACTATGGCATTTCCACCGAAGTCGCTCAGCCAGACCAGGTCGTGTTCGTCGACGTAGATGGCGTAGGGCATCGGGCTGTCGCCGGGAAGCTGCCACTCCTGCCAGGCGTCCATTTCGGGGTCGTAGCGAGCAAGCTGGCCGGCGTTCCACTCGCTTACCCAGATATGCCCTAAAGAATCCGACCACACTCGCCGGGCGCCTTGCCCCGGAGTCGGTGGTTCGTGTACCTGGGCGGCACCGGTTGCCATTTCAATTTGACCGACGTAGCTGCCGGCCAGCGAAGCGTAGTAGACGGTTCCACTCGGTGAAACCGTAATCCCGTAGGGTCCCCGGCCGCGCGGCGACTGATAGACCTGCACCCGACCGCTGGCGGGGTCCAAGCTGCCATACACGCCGTTCTGCCCGGTGAACCACAGCGTTCCAGAGGGGTCGAACACCGCAGTGTTGAGAT
>CAZJUE010000064.1:0-12801 GCA_964549025.1 uncultured Anaerolineaceae bacterium
GATCTTGGCGTCGAGCGCTTCTGGCAGCTCGGAACGAAGCGCGCTGATCTGGTCGTACGGCAGGTGCAGGTCAGTTCCCGGGATCTCGCCTTCGTTTGGCACATGGACGTTTACAAACAAGAAGTCCTTGTCCCCCAGCATCTGCTCCAGCTCCGTAGGCAGGATGTCGATGTAACTGCCTCCACCTTCCACCGGAACAGAGACTCCTCGGCTGCTCTCCGGGACCGAACCCGAGGCGCATGCGCTCAATCCGAGAGCAACGATAAGTGCGGCCACAGCTATGGTTTTGATTGTCATCAGTGACATCCGCCAATACCGCCGTCAGCTCGCCGGCGCCAGGCTTTTCGCCAGTTCACGCAGGTGTTTCACCGCGGGGTGGCCCGCAGCAGATCCTTCGAAGGCCAGCACCGTGTGGTGCTCCTGGCCGTGTGCACTGAGGCTGACCGGGGGCCCATCTAGCGAGACCAGCAGCACCACATATTGACAGGAACATTGGGCGGTGCCGTGATGCGGACAAGGACAGGATTCGGGCACCCGCAGCGCCTGGCGGGCGGACTGCAAATCAAAGGAACGTTCCACCTGGTAGCCGGCTGCTTGGAACGCGTGTGAGATGCGTTCCACCGCTTCATCGCACGACAGGGGAATGTCGATCGCTGGTTCAGCCATCATGCCAAGGGTAGGAGGTCAGCGGCTCTCGAGCCAGAGCGATCCCGCCCGGACGGCACTAGGCGTTTTGGCGCTCATCATCTGATTGCAGATCGAGGCGCAGCCGAACGAGGGTACCTTGAGTGGGGGACGAGGTGAGTTCGAGGTCGGCCTCGATCAGCGCTGCCCGCTCACGCATGCTGATCAACCCGAAGTGTCCCGCGGTGGCGAGCTTTGCGGAGGGCATTTCGGTATCGAACCCCTCGCCATCGTCCTGAATCGTGAGCAGGAAGCGGTCGTTGAGGAGCTCGATGCTCAACGCTGCCGAACCCGCGCCGGAATGATGGGCAACATTGCTCAGCGCTTCCTGAGCGATTCGATAGACGGCAAGCTCAACTTGCGGATCCAGCCGTCTCGAATCTCCGGCGGCCTGAAAGCTGAAGTCGATATCGGTATCGCGTTCGAATTCATCGCCCAGCATTTTGAGCGCGGGGATGAGCCCCAAGTCTTCCAGAAAAACGGGCCGCAGCGCTTTGGTCATGCGTCGCAGATCGGTGATGGATCGAAACACGTCTGCGTGCAGGTCATTCAGCGGCTCGAGCAACTCACTTTCGCGCCCCTCGATCTCCATGATTAGCATTTGGATCCGATGATCGATGGCGATCAATCCCTGGATCGTGTCGTCGTGCAGTTCGCGGGCCAGCCGGCCACGCTCCTCCTCCTGCGCTTTGGTGATCGCCCCAATATAGCGCTTCAGCGCCTGCTGGGTGCTCGCGATCCGGGCAGCCATGTCGGCCAGGGAACTGCGAAGTTGCTGGATTTCTGCAATCCCTTCGGTTGAGCTGTACTCGAAGCTATCTGCGGTAAAAGCGACTTGCTCCGCTTGCTCCTGAAGCTCACGCAACGGGCGGATGACCCGACGGGCGCCAAACCAAAGGCCAAGCAGCGTAATAAGCAACACGGGCGCAAGCGCCAGAGGCGCCATCAGCGACAAGTCGAGCACGGTGCTGGTGACATCTTTCCACGACTCCTCGACCACCAGCGCCCAACCCGAGTCGGGGATCTCGGCGAAAGCTACCACGCGCTCTATGCCATCGACTTCTCGAAAGGTCGAGCCGCTTTCGCCTCGCAAACCTTCCGCCACGCCCGGGTGGGCCGCCAGGTCCGCTTCAGTCGGCCGATCGCCGGCGTAGTAAAGCAGCCGGGCCTGGCCATCGACTACAAATACGCTGCTGTTGTCGGAGGACACCATTGAGCTCAGCCGGGCGGTCCGCGCCACGTTCTGGAGCGAGAAACCGCCGACGGCGATCACGTCACGCTCCGCGGCGATCAGCAATACGGTTGTACTGCCGTCGTGCGAGATCAATTCGGTCGCCGTCACGTTCGAAATGGGCCACGCTTCGAACTGCAAGTCACCCCGCCAGTCTGGAGGCGGCGTAGAAGCGGCAAGCGCGCCGCCCTCACGGTTGAGCACGAGGTAACCCGCGTCGAAATCTTTCAGCAGGACTACGTCATCGATCAGGGGCTGACCTGCGGATTGATGTCGCTGGGCCGCGATTCGAAGGCTGCTCTCCAGGTGAAACAGGTTCTGACCGATGGCGGCCGCGGCCGCGCGGGTGCCGCGTACGTCCCGGGTCGCGATCAGGCCCTTCATCGCCTCCTGATGAACCATCACGCCGCCGATTCCGATGGCGAGCAATGCCAAGCTGAAGGGGGCAACGATCAAACCGAATAGCTGCAGGTGCATTCCGGAGAGCCGGGGCTGCACGACGCGGGCCTGGGTGCCTGGCTGTTGGCGGTCCAGGCCCGCCAGGCTCAGTCCGTGTTTTGCTGACGACTGTTGGTGACTGGATCGATTGCCCGGGATGCGCTCAGACTCCGGCTTGGGGTCGCCGTCGGGCGGTTCGGATGACCCGGAGGTCATTCTGGAGGCAGTTGTCCGAGATCGGGGGGCAACCAGCCGAGCGAGACCGCTCGCATCACCGCCTCGGTCCGGCTGGCGGCATGCAGCTTGCCGAAAGTCTTGGCCAGATGCCCCTGAACGGTTCGATCGCTGATTTCGAGCTGGACTCCGATGGCTTTATTGGTGTACCCCTTGGCGACCAATCCGAGCACTTCCAATTCTCGATCGGTCAGCTGCTCGATCGGGGCGCTTGGGCCGGTGCCGGCGATCTGGGCCATCATCTTGCGGGCGATTTCTGGATCCAACGCGGATTTGCCCTCGTGAACAGAGCGCACCGCGTGCACGATGTCTCGAGCGTCGGCGGTCTTCAACACGTAGCCGTTGGCGCCGGCCTGCAGCACCGCCATCACGTATGGGTCGTCGTCGTAGGCGGTAAGGATCAGCACGCCGGTCGAGGGCGCGTTCGAGCGCACCCAGCGGGTGACCTCGATGCCGCTCATTTGCGGCATTTTGATATCCAATACGATGACGTCCGGCGTGTATTCCTGGATGGCCTCCAGCGCCTCCCGTCCGTCGTCGACCTCGGCCAGCACCCGAATGTCGTCCTGCTTCTCGAGGAATTTGCGGATGCCTGCCCGCACGACCGCATGGTCATCCGCCAGCACAACTCGGATCGGCTGCGACTCGACCGATTCCACGTTGTCGCTCACCCTACTTCCGACGCTCGGACGGCGCGCCGGCCCCGGCGACAAGGTTGAGCCGGGGAAGGGTGAACCAGATCAGCCCCGCCCCGAATAGCACCCCGGTGATCAGACGCATCCACGAATTGAAGGATCCCAGTTCGGTCCCCTGGTAGAACGTTGTCGGCAGAGAGTAGGCGGTTAGCTGCGCCAACCATTGGTTGGTGAAACGGAATCCCTGGCCGATTCCGGCCAGGTCGCTGATCATGTGCGAGAAGCCATCGATGGCCATGGGCGCCATCAGCGCCAGCATCCCTGCGAACGATAGCGGCTTGATGTGCCTGCGGAACGCCCACCAGACCGCGGCCGAGATCGGGATGCTCGTGTAGGCAGAAACCATGCGGTCCGACCAGGCCACCTTGTAGCCCAACTCGACGTTTCCGGTGAATTGACGTAGCACCAGCGGATCGATCGTGTTCTGCCAAACGCTTTGGATGGCGGAAAGGCTGTACATGGGTTGACCGCCAAAGAGGAAGAATGAGCGCTGCGGCATTTGGTGGCATTGAAGACTGTAAAAGGCATACACCGCCCGTGCCGCTTGGTCCCATCCAAGCTGCAAGAACACCGGCGCCATCCATGGCATTATCACCCAGATGCCGGTTACCACGACGAACAGCAGGATCCAGTGGCGAGCGATCCAGGTTGCCAGGGTGGGCGGCTTGGGAACGACCTGCGCGGGATGTGATTCCAACGTCTGCATCGAGCGCTCCCTACCGGACAACCCCTACGATATCGGCGGCATGGCAGGCGTGCATGGGCGGATTGGCTGAAAGGTTACCACGCCGAACGGCCGGTCGATTCGTCGTTGTGTTTTCGAATGGCTGTGCTTTCACCATTGACAATCGCACCAACTGCCTCTAGAATAGCGCAAATTTAGGCACGACTAATATTTGCGTTTATAATGTAAAACTCTTTGGCCGAATGTTCGGCCATGAAGCACAAAGCCAAAGGAAACGAGGAGCATCCATATGACTGAAGGACGGCGGCCGCTGGGCCGCAGGGACTTTCTCAAGGCCGGTTTGGTAACCGGTGGGCTGGCGGCGGTTACCGTCGGCCGCAACGCGCAGCCCGGTGAGGCCGCGCAGGACGAACCCCGGCAGGACAGTCCGCATTCCGGGCACGATGGAATGGGATCGGTTGGCGAGGTGGACCACGCCGCCAACGGATTCGACCCGCACGAGATGCTGCACGACTGGGACTTCGGACGGATCAGCGAGCTGCCGAGCGGGCAGACGCTGCGTGAATACCACATCGTCGCCAGTGACAAGGAGATCGAGGTGGCGCCGGGGATCATGTTTCCGGCCTGGGTGTACAACGGCCGGGTCCCAGGACCGTCGCTGCGGGCGGTGGAGGGCGACCGGATCCGCATCCAGTTCGACAACGCCGGCAGCCATCCGCACACCATCCATTTCCACGGCATTCACTCGGCGGCGATGGACGGCGTTCCCGGCGTCGGGGCAGGGATGATCGATCCAGGCGACTCAACTGTTTACGAATTCGACGCCGAGCCAATGGGCTGTCACCTGTACCACTGCCACTCGGCTCCATTGAAGCGCCACATTCACAAGGGGCTGTACGGCGCCTTCGTCGTCGATCCGGATCCGGACCTGTACAGCGGCGAGGAAGTGGAAATCGCCCGCAGCCGCAATCACGGGTATCTGGAAAACTCCGAAGTCAACGAGATGATGATGTTGATGAACGGGTTCGACACCAACTTCGATGGCGACAACGAGATCTACGCAGCCAACTCGATCGCCTTCGCCTACATGAACAAGCCGATCCGGATCAAGCGCGACCAACGCCAGCGCATCTACCTGATCAACGTCACCGAGTTCGATCCGATCAACTCGCTGCACATTCACGCCAACTTCTTTGACTACTTCGATCACGGTACCAATCTGCAGCCGACCTTCAAGACCATCGACACGGTGATGCAATGCCAGGCACAGCGCGGCATTGTGGAATTCGACTTCCGCGGTTTTGAGCCCGGCCTGTACATGTTCCACGCCCATCAGAGTGAGTTCGCTGAGCTCGGATGGATGGGTTTCTTCGAGGTGGTGGAGTGAGATGAGCGATCAGGCAACGACTTCCTCGAGAACGTTGATGGGCCGGCTACCATTGTGGTTGTCGGCATTGCTACCGCTGTTGGTGCTGTTCGCGCTGCTCTCGATCTTCGCCTTCGGCAACCCGTTGGCGCTTTTCACCGCCGATTTGCCGCCGATCGAAGCGCTGACCTTTGAACGCATTCGGGTGGTGCCGGACGGCTTCGAGGTCACCATCGTGAACTCGGGCCCCGATCCGGTGACCATCGCCCAGGTGCAGGTCGATGACGCCTACTGGGACTACAGCGTCAGTCCTAGCCATACGTTGCCGCGCCTGGGTCGGGCGCATCTCGAAATTCCGTATCCCTGGGTGGCCACCGAGCCGCACGAGATCCGGCTGATCACCGACACCGGGCTAACGTTTGACGGCGAGGTCGAACTGGCGATTCCGACGCCGACCCCCGGAGCACGCGAATTCCTGGCCTACGGATTGCTCGGCGTGTACGTGGGGATCATCCCGGTCGGCCTGGGAATGCTGTGGTTTCCAGCGATGCGCCGACTGGGCGAGCACTGGCTAGGGACCATCCTGGCCCTGACGCTCGGCCTGCTGGTGTTTCTGCTGATCGATACGCTTTTCGAGGCGTTCGAGCGGGCAGGTCAACTGCCGGAGGTTTTCCAGGGAGTCGCGCTGGTGTTGTTTGCCGCGCTGCTGACCTGGTTTGCCTTGCTGGCGGTGCGCGCCCGCGGCGGAGCGCCCCGGCTGAGCAGCACCCATCCGGGGCTGCCTCTGGCGGTGCTGTTGGCCATCGGTATCGGCCTGCACAATTTGGGCGAGGGCCTGGCGATTGGTGCCGCCTTTGCGCTTGGCGAGGCCGCGCTGGGCTCGTTCCTGGTGATCGGTTTCACGCTGCATAACGTGACCGAAGGGGTGGGCATCGCCGCGCCGCTGCTGCCACGCAATGGCTCACCGGACGCGGCGCAGAACCGGCCGCCCAAGATCTGGACCTTTGTCGGGCTGACCGCGCTGGCCGGCTCGCCGGCCATCATCGGCGCCTGGGTGGGAGGCTTCGCCTTCTCTCCGATTCTGGCCACTGTGTTCCTCGGAATCGGCGTGGGCGCCATCTGGCAGGTGATCGTCGAGGTCGGTCAGTTCCTGCGCCGCCACGCGGAGCGGGAGGGTGAGCCGCTGGTGTCGTGGGGCAATGTGGGCGGCTTCCTGGTCGGCTTGATGATCATGTACCTGACCGCTTTCTTGGTCAGCTTCTGAGCCGTCCGGGAAGATACACTTGCGCATAGCCACAAGCCGATTCGCGAGGAGCCGCGTACGGGCATTTTTCCATCGGCGCGATGGCCCGGGGCGCAGCCAGCTCGCTGACCGATGGCGAATTGCAGCGGTAGGCGCGGCGCTGGTCGGTGGCTTGCTGCTGGCCGCCTGTGGCCCCTCCGGCGACGCGGCGTCAGGCGAGCAGCTGTACAACCAGCTGACCCTGGGCAGGACCGACGCGCCCGGCTGCACCACCTGTCATTCAACTGCAGCGGACGAGGTACGGGTCGGCCCCTCACACGCCGGTTTGGCAAGCCGTGCCGAGCAGCGGATCAATAGCCCGGACTACACTGGCTCGGCAACCAGCGCGGAAGAGTACCTGCGTGAATCGATCCTGGAACCGAACGCCTACGTCGTTCCCGGATTCGCTCCCGACGTCATGTTCCAGCGCTATCACGCGGCGCTGACGCCGGGCCAGATCGATGATCTGGTCGCCTACCTGCTAACGCTCGAGTAGGGGGATTGGCTGCGACTAGGGCTGGCGAACGCGGAAGTTATCGAACTCGAACTGGGCGGTCTGTGCGCCGGATACCGAGGCCGATAGGCCGAAGGCGCCGGAGGGCAGCAGCTCTTCCTCGACGTCGCCGACCTTCACGTTGTTGATGTAGAAGCTGAAAGTCGATCCTTGGGCTGAGATCGTCAGTCGGTTGGGTGCGCCGCTGGCGATTGCCGCCGAGGGTGAGTCGAAGTAGTAATAATCCAACTCTTGCTCGTACCACAGCAAGATTGAAAAGGTCCCCGATTCGTCGATCAGGAATTCCAGATAGTTGCTGCCGTCGTCCCGGAAGCGGACGCCGTATTCCGCATCCGGCGGTCCGTCCACCTTACGGGCCTCTACCGATAGCTCGAAGTCGGTAGCGTTCGACAGGCTGTCCAGATAGGTCGAACTGATACAACCGAAATCTGCGTTTTGGCAGTCGAGCGACCAGCGGTACACGCCGCCTTCGATCACGAGGTTCTCGGTCAGATCGCGGAACGAATTCGAGCCCGACTCCCACAACCCGGTGGCAACCTCGAAGGATTCAGCCACCGCAATCTCCCACGGTTTGCGTAGCTCGAAGTTGTCGAATTCCCAGCTCGCCGCAACGTCCGGGTCGAACAAGTCGACCACCATACCGACCACCCCCTGTGGCAGTCGATCGTCGACCGCGCTGTCGATGAACTGGTCGTTGATAAACATGTGGAAGGTGTCGCCTTCGCCAAACACCGCGATGCGGTTCACTCCCCCGGGCTGGATGCTGGAGCTGTCGGTCCAGTCCACGAGCGTGGTCCAGTCGCCGTCCTGTATGACCTGCAACGAGTACTGTCCGGTGTCGCTCAGGCTGAAGCTGTAGAACGAGTCCGATGACATGCGCCTGAACACGACGCCGTAGTCCGCGCTGTCCGGACCGGACAGCTGCTGGGCGTCGACGCTGAGATAGAAGTCGGTCAGCGGCTGCATCTCCGGATTGTCGTGCACGTTGAGGTCGCGATCAGGATCGATCTCCCAGTGGTATTTGCCGTTCTGGATAGTGAAGCTGCGGGTGCCGAATTCGTCAGTGAAATCCTGGAACGGGTTCCAACCGTTCAGGTTCTGATCAAAGCTGTCGGAAATCGCCACCGGCCATCGAGCGCCTGGTATGCTGCTCGAGCTGGCGCCGTCCGGTAATCCGCCTTGCCGCGGTTCCGCGATAGCTTCAGCAGGCGGTGAGGGTGTGACGGCCTCGGTCACCAGTCGGGCCTGCGCGGTCGCGGTGCGAATTCGGTCGGCCGCCTCGGCGGTCTGCTGCAGGACCGCCAGGGCCTGCTCCGTACTGGTGGCAGCGGCTGATTCAGTCGCCTGGGTGTCACCTTCGGCATTCAGCAGTTGATAGGCGCCCACCGCGCCCAGTCCACACAACCCGATCAGCACCAGGCCACCCACGACGATCCAGGGGGCCAGGGATCGCCGCCTCGGCTCGGCCGCTGGCCCCAGCGGCTCGGCCAGCGATTCGATTTCGGCTTCGGTTGCGGCCTCACGCTCCGCCAGCTCAGGGGCCGGAACGGTAGAGACCTGCCCCTCTCTGGTGGACGAAGCGCGCTCTGGAATGGCATCCCGGATCGCCTCCACCATGTCGGCGGCGGTGGCATAACGGTCCTTCGGATCCTTGGCCATGGCCTTCAGGATCACACCTTCCAGCGCCGGTCCGATATTGGTTTGGATTGAACTGGGTGGAGGCAGCGGGTCATGCATGTGCTTGATCACCACGGCCATCGGCGTTTCGGCATCGAAGGGAACCCGACCCGTGGCCATCTCGTACAGCACCACACCCAGCGAATAGATGTCGCTGGCCGGCGTGAGCTCGGCACCGCTGCCCTGCTCGGGCGACATGTAATGCGGCGTCCCGACGATTCCGCCGGTCTGGGTGAAGTGCTTGGTGCCCTCTACCATCTTGGCGATGCCGAAATCCGTGAGCAGGCAGTTGCCGCGGTTGTCGATCAGGATGTTGCTGGGTTTGACGTCGCGGTGGATCAGGCCTTCCGAGTGGGCGTAGTCCAGCGCGTCGCCGACCTGGATGGTGATCCGTCGTATTCGCTGTAGCGGCAAGGGCGGTTTGCCGCGTACCAGGTCGGCCAGCGTGCCGGTCTCCACCAGCGGCATCACGATATAGGTATAGGAATCGGCCTCGCCATAGTCGTGCACCGGCAGGATGTGCGGGTGCTGAAGCTTGGCGATGACCTTGGCCTCTTGCTCGAACCGCCCGGTGAACTCCGGATCGCGGGCGTAGGCCTGCGGCAGGATCTTGAGCGCCACGTAGCGCTCCATCCCGGGCTGATAGGCCTTATATACCGCAGCCATCCCGCCCTCCCCCAGGGGAGAGATGATCTGGTAGCGGCCGAGCTGCTTACCGGAGAGGTCTTCCATTGCGGGTCATGATACCGATTTCAGGCGTGGGACACAACGTAAACTGGGTCCCATCGGGAGAACGTGCCGCGAAGGTGGCCGAACGACGGCTGGGCAAAGCGCTGAGCCCAGCGGGATGCTGTGCCAGACTGCGGGAGCGCCAGCTGGCGGAGGGCGGTCACGCGGCGGCGGAGACGCCGCGCCGCTGCTGGAATTCCTGCAAGGCTTCCAAGATCAGGTCGATATCCGCTTCGGTTACCTGCATGCTCATGTGTCCGATGCGGAACACTCGATCGCTGAGGCCCTCACCCAGTCCACCAGAAATCATCACGTCGTACTGCTCGCGCAGGAAGCCAACGATCTCCCGACTGGCTACGCCTTCCGGCGCGTACACCGCGGTCAGCACCGGCGAGAGCGCTTCGTCCGGGGTAACGGTCTTGAAGCCGAGCTTCCGCAGTCCGCCGCGCAAGCGCCGAGCCAGGCCGGTGTAGTAGCCGATGCGAGCATCCAGCCCGTCTGCCAACAGCTGCTGCAGGCCGACGCGCAGCGCCAGCACGGTGTTGGTGGCGATGGTGATCGGGTGCGGGTGCCAACGGCCCCACTCCTGGGAAAAACGCCGCCAGGTCTGCAGGTTGAGGTACCAGCCGCGCCCGCGGTCGGCTTTGCGCTCCATGATCTGCCAGGCTCGCTCACTGGCCGCGATTGGCGCCACTCCCGGCGGCGCTCCCAGGCACTTTTGCGAGGCGGCCACGGTAACGTCAACGCCCCAATCGTCCATCGCGTAGGGAATACCACCCAGCGACGAGATGGTATCGACGAACAGCGGGACCTGGCGCGCGCGAGTGATGGCCGCGATCTGTTGCACCGGATTGACCACCGAGGTTGCGGTTTCGTGGTGCACCACGCCTACGATGGCGGCATCGGGATGCCGGTCGAGCGCTGCCTCCAGAGCGGTCGGGTCAAGCGGCTCGGTGGGATGTGACTCAACCGGGACCACCTTCAATCCGTACCCCTCGGCGATCTGCATCAGCCGTTCGCCGAAGTAACCGTTGGTGCCGATCACCGCCGTCTCACCGGCGCGGGTCAGGCTCCCAACCGCCGCGTCCAATCCGGATGAGCCGGATCCCACCAGGATATGCAGCTCGGCTTCGGTCTGCATCACCTGTTGGAGCAGCTCGCGGGTCTGGTTGTACTGGGCGGTCCACTCGGCGCCGTAGTGCGGCCGCACCGGCTTGCCCAGCTCGTGCAGCACCTCGTCGTCGACGGTCACTGGGCCGGGAATCATCAACTTGGTCAATGCTCATCCTTTCGGCTTTTCACGGCTACGATCTCGGCCATGATCGAGAGCGCGATGTCTTCGGGGGTATCTCCGCCCAGCTCGATCCCCACCGGGCCGTGGAGCCGCTCCAGGTCGGTTTCATCCAGGCCGGCTTCCCGCAGCCGCTCCCGCCGGCGCTGCTGGGTGCGCCTGCTGCCCAGCGCCCCGACGTAGAAAGCTTGCGACGGAAGCGCCAGGCTGAGCGCCGGCTCGTCAATTTTGGGGTCGTGGGTGAGGGTAACCACCGCGGTCGAGCGGTTAAGCGGCACTTGCTCGAACGCCTCTCCCGGCCAGACCGGCAGCAGCCGGTCGACGCCGGGGAATCGCGCGTCGGTGGCGAATGCCCTTCGCGGATCGACGATGATCGTGCGGAAGCCCATCACCTTGGCCAGTTCTGCGAGCGCGATCGAGATCTGTACTCCGCCGATCATGATCAGGGTGGGAGACGGTGGAATCGGGTCGACGAATGCTTCCGCCGCCGATTGATCCAGCGTCAGCTCGTGCAGCGTGGGTTCCAGGGTTGATTTGGCCAGCTCCAACGCCGCCTCTGCGGACAGCGATCCGGCGCGATGGTCGGGATTATCGAGATCGATGATCATTTTTCGCCCCAGCTGCTCAGGCTCAGCCTTCACCAACGTAACCGAACTTGCGGTGCGTTCACCGCTGAGCAGCTGGTACAGGAAGTCGAATTGGTCTGCGTCGAGCGGCTCGACGAATACGTCCAGCCTGCCACCGCAAGCCAGCCCGACCTCCCAAGCGGTCTCATCTGCCACGCCGAAATGCAGGTAGCGCGGTTCGCTAGATTGCAGCACTTGCTGCCCGACCTCGATCACCGCGGCTTCGACGCAGCCTCCGCTGACCGACCCGGCGAATTCGCCGGCGGCGGTGATGGCCATTTTGGCGCCTGCTTGGCGCGGCGACGATCCCCAGGTTTGCAGCACGGTGGCCAGCGCAACCGGCTCGCCGGCCTGACGCCACCGCTGCACCTGCTCGAGGATGTCTCTCACGCGGCCGCCTTGGCTAGCCGGTCCGGCGACCGGCGTCGCCTCCCTGGCGGCTGTAGTCGGCTGGCTTCCGTCGGTGCGGGGATGTTCATTATCATTACCGCGTGGGCCGTCCGTCTAGTCGGCGCCAATGCGGCCCTTGAGGTCCTCGGCGCTGAAGGCGCCGGGCGCAGCGATGAGCTCGCGGGCCGGATCGACCTGCCCCCAAACGTCCCACAGCAGCACACCGCGCACATTGCCATTGTCAAGGTAGTACACCACGCCCTTCTTGAACTGTTCCTGCCAATCCTCGACCAGGTCGAGCTGCGGATTCAGCTCGCCTACCGCCTCGTAGCCGAGCTCGAACAAGTCGGAGTAGAAGTACGGCAGGTGATCGTAGCTCACGCTCTCGCCGGCCATCGACTTGCCGGCTTGCTCGCCCATCGTATTGGCGTTGTCCTCGTGTTCAACCCGAATGCGGCGATCCAGCGCCGGATTGTGGAAGCGGGCGACGTCGCCGGCGGCATAGATGTTCGGATCGTTGGTCTGGAGCTGTTGGTTGACCAACACGCCGTCATCGACTTCCAGGCCGGCCGCTTCCGCCAGCCCGGTATTCGGAACAATGCCGATCCCGGCCACAACCGCCTCAGTGTGCAAGGTCTCACCGCCGTCGGTCATCACGTGGATGTGCCCGTGACCGCGCTCGATCCCGCTCACCGATTGGCCGGCCAGCACTTCAACGCCGTGGTCGGCGTAGTATCGGTTCAGGAAGGTGCTGAGCTCAGGCGGGAACTGTAGCCCGCCGATCCCGGGCTCCGGAAACACCATCGTGACCTTGGCCCGGTTCATCGCCAGCGCGGCGGCGATCTCCGAGCCGATGAACCCGCCCCCGATCACTACGAAAGCCGCCTGTGAGTCCGCCAGCTTTTTTAGCTGGCGGTAGTCGGCCACGCTGCGGTAGTACAGGACCGCATCCTCACCGA
>CAZJUE010000065.1:0-11373 GCA_964549025.1 uncultured Anaerolineaceae bacterium
GGCGCCGGCGACGTCTTCGCCACCGCCTTCCTGGTCCGCTACCGGGAGAGCAGCGACCCCTGGGACGCCGCCCGCTACGCCTCCGCCGCCGCCTCCCTCATCATCGAGGGCGAGGGGATCACCGCGCCGCCTGACCGCGCCGCCATCGACGCCCGCCTGCGCGCCCACCCGGGGGTGGTGGCGCGCCCTTTGGGGGCTCAGGCTTAAGCCTGGCCCGCTGGTCTGGGCCCAGACCGCGTCCCGGAAGGCTATCGTGAAACGGCTTCGTCGGACTCGCGCCTGCGGGTGAGCAAGGCATTCAAACCCTTGTACAAGAGGCGGGGGATCGCCAGCACTCCTCGTATCAGCAGGTAGTGCCAAAGCCATTGCCAGCGCCAGCCCCGGTCGCCGAGTCGAAAGCCCGGCGTAGTCCTCCAGCTCCAGCCCCTCGCCGTGCGAGCGCTCAAGCGCCAGCACTACTCCCCAGGCGCCCAGGTTGGAGAACATGTAGGCCAGCAGGTAGAACAGCGCTGCTCCGACCGCCTGATCGGCCACACGGGCCTGCGAGGCCGCCGGCAGCGCCATCAGAATGTAGCCGGCGTGGGCGATGCTGGAGTAGGCCAGCATGCGCTTGATGTTGGATTGGGCGATAGCGGCGATGTTGCCCCAGGTCATGGTGAGCGCTGCCACGCCGATGGCGATCGGTCCCCAAGCGTCAGCCAGCGCGGGGAAAGCAGAAATGAACACCCGCAGCAGCGCGGCGAAGCCGCCCGCCTTGGCGCCGACCGACATGAAGGCCACCACCGAAGAGGGTGCCCCATGGTAAACGTCGGGGATCCACATATGGAACGGGACCGCGGCCACCTTGAAGCCCAGTCCAACCAACATCATCGCCGCCCCGATCATCAGCAATCCCTGGTCGATTTCGGCGGCTGCAGCGATGGCGGCAATGTTGGTGGTTCCGGCTGCACCGAACACCAGCGCAATCCCATACACCAGGAATCCGGAAGCAAAGGCACCCAGGATGAAGTACTTCATCGCCGATTCTTGGGAGCGCGGCTCGGGACGGGCAAAGCCGGAAAGCACATACAGCGGCAGCGAGAGCAACTCGATGGCGACGAACACCACAATCAGGTCGCCGGCCAGACTCATCAACATCATGCCGCTCACGGTGAACAGTAACAGCGAGTAGTATTCGCCGCGCTCGATCCCCATGCGGCGCAAGTAATCGTAGGCCACCGTGATCCCGAGCAAGGCGGTGCTCAAGAAGACAGCCTGCAGGAAAGCCGCGAATTGGTCGGCCAAAATCATGCCGCCGAAGGCGGTGCTCGACTGGCCAAAGCGCGCTACCACCGCCACCAGCCCCGCTGCCAGCCCCGCCCCGGCCAGCAGGGCGGTGACCCCCTTGCGGGTAATGAACAGGTCCAGCACCAGCACCACGCACGCCCAGATCGAGACGATCAGAAAAGGCAGCGCGGTCAGGAAGTCGGAGCTGGTCATAAGGCAAACATCGGGAGCGCTAAGGAGTGCACAGACTTGATTAGCTTGCAGCGAATCATCGCACCGCCATCGAGGCGGTGTTCAGCAACTGCACCACTTTATCCACCGAAGGCGCCATCAAGTTGAAGAAGGGTCGCGGGTAGAGCCCGATCCAGAAGATCAGCGCTACCAGCGGCGCCAGGGTGACGATCTCTCGGGTGTTCAGATCGAGCAGTTTCTTATTCTCGGTCTTGTCCAGTGGACCCAGGAATAGTTTCTGGAACATGTACAGCATGTAGATCGCCGCCAGAATCACCCCCGCCGCGGCAAATCCGGCGAACCAGGCCGATCCGATGGCCTCGGAGCCAAACGATCCCAGCAGGATGGTGAATTCGCCCACAAATCCGTTCAGGCCCGGCAATCCCATCGAAGACAGCGTCACCACCAGGGTAAGGGCGGCGTAGATCGGCATCACCTTCCACAGCCCACCGAAGGCTTCCATTTCACGGGTGTGGCGCCGCTCGTAAATCATGCCGACGATTAAGAACAAGGCGCCGGTGCTTAGCCCGTGGTTGACCATCTGCAGGATGCCGCCCTGGATGCCCTGCGGATTGAGCGCGAACAGCCCCAGCATCACGAAGCCCAGGTGGCTGACCGACGAATATGCCACCAGCTTCTTGACGTCCTTCTGCGCGTACGACACCGCCGCACCGTACAGGATGCCGATCACCGCTAGCAGCGCCATCCAGGGAGCCAGCCGCAGCGAGGCCTGCGGGAACAGCGGCAGATTAAAGCGCAAGAAACCGTAGGTACCGAGCTTCAGCAACACCCCGGCCAGGATCACCGAGCCGGCGGTGGGCGCTTCGACGTGGGCGTCGGGCAGCCAGGAGTGCAGTGGCCACATCGGCACTTTGATCGCAAAAGCGGCGGCGAAAGCCAGGAACAGCCAGATCTGGGTTCCCTCCGGAATACCGCCGGCGGCCACCAGATCGGGCAGCGAGAAGGTTCCGCCGCGCAGGCCGAGCCACAATATCGCCAGCAGCATCAGGATCGAGCCGGCCATGGTGTAGAGGAAGAACTTGATCGCCGCGTACATGCGGCGCTCGCCGCCCCACACCCCGATCAGGAAATACATCGGCACCAGCGTGAACTCCCAGAAGATGTAGAACAGAAACAGGTCCATAGCCAGGAACACCCCGACCATCCCGACCTCCAGCAGCAGGAAGAAGGCCATGAATTCCTTAACTCGGTCCTCGATGGCGGTCCAGGTCGAGAGGATCGAGATCGGGGTCAGCAGCGTCGTCAGCAGCACCAGAAGCAGGCTCATCCCGTCGATCGCCAGGTGGTACTCGATGGTCCAGCCGGCGATTCGGATCCACGGGACCCTCACCACCATCTGTAGTTCGGGGTCGCTGGCATCGAAGCCGAGCAACAGCACCAGCGACAGCACGAAGGTCGCCGTCGAGGCGGCCAGCGCCACCCGCCGGATAGTTTCTTCACGCTCGTTGGGCAGAGCCAGTATCGCCAGCACGCCGACGATCGGGAAAAAGACGACTACCGTGAGGATCCAGGATTCCATAGCGTTCCCTTGTTTCTAGCGAATCAGCAGGTAGCTGAGCATCAGCACCAGCCCGATGAATACCGAGATCGCGTAGTTGCGCACATAACCGGTCTGCACGCCGCGCAGCCAATTGGCCACGCCGCGGGTCAGGTCTGCTAAGCGGTTGGCCGCGCCGTCGATCACCGGTAGGTCGAATCCGTAATTCAGCCACCCGGTCGCGTTGCGGAACGATCGGGCCAGCACCTGATCGTGAAACCAATCGTGCCAGAAGCGTCCGTCAAGCGTGTCGGCCAGGAATCCGGCCAGACGCACGTATGGCTGGGCCACCAGCACGTCGTAGAGCTCGTCCACCCACCACTTATGCTCGATTCCCGTCCAGATCGGCCCCAGGCGAGCGCGCAGGGGATCGTTCACAAATCCTTTGCGCAGAGTCGGCCGACCGTAGGCCAGCCAGGCTGCCAACAGCCCTGCGCCAGCCAATCCCGACGAAATGCCGGCCACCAGCGGGTTGAACTCGGTGGCGTGCAGGTGCTCCAGCGTATGCTCAAGAAAGCTGGTGAGCGGATGCAAGCCGGGCAGGTTGATGGCGCCGCCCAGCACCGCTAGCGCCGCCAAACCAATCAATGGGACGACCATAACGGGAGGATTCTCGCGCGCCGCCTTGGCGGCCTCCGATCGGGCATGCCCGCCAAAGACCATGAACAGCTGGCGACCCATGTAGAAGGCGGTGAGCAGCGCGGCGGCAGTCAATGTCCAGTAGATCGCCGGGTTGGCTGCCGCCGCATCGGCCAGGATCTCGTCCTTGGAGAAGAAGCCAGCCAGCGGCGGAATTCCGGCCAACGCCAACGCACCGATCAAATACACCCAAAATGTGACCGGCATGCGCTGCCGCAGTCCGCCCATCACCCGCATATCGTTGGGGTCGAAAGCCTCGTCCCCGTGCGCTTCAGCGTGGTGGTGCCCGTGCTCAACGCCCTGGATCACCGATCCGGCAGACAGGAACAGCAACGCCTTGAAGAAGGCGTGCGCCAGCAGGTGGAACATCCCGGCCGCGTAGGCGCCGATCCCCACCGCGGCAATCATGAATCCCAGCTGGCTGATGGTCGAGTAGGCCAGCACCCGCTTGATATCGAATTGGCCGACCGCGATCGTGGCCGCGAACAGCGCCGTGGCAGCTCCCACCGCGGCCACGGCCCCGGAGGCAATCGGCGCCAGTTCAAACAGCACCGCGTTGCGGGCGATCATGTATATCCCGGCGGTGACCATGGTGGCGGCGTGGATGAGCGCCGAAACCGGCGTCGGGCCGGCCATCGCATCCGGCAGCCAGACAAATAACGGCAGCTGGGCTGACTTGCCGGTGGCGCCGACCAGCAGGAACAGTGTGATCGCGGTGATGGTGGCGGTGCTGACCAATTCGGCCTGTTCGAAGATCTCTTCAAAGCGCAGCGTGCCGAAGGCCCAGAAGGCGATGAACATAGCGATCAAGAAGCCCAGGTCGCCGACCCGATTGACCACAAACGCCTTCTTGCCGGCCAGCGCGTTGCCGATGCCGCCTTCGCCCTTCTCGAACCAGAAACCGATCAGCAGATAGGAGCACAGCCCGACGCCCTCCCAGCCGACAAACATGGTGAGCAGGCTGTCTCCGGTGACCAGCACCATCATGGCGGCCACGAACAGGTTGAAGTAAACGAAAAAGCGGGTGTAGCGACCAGGGTCACCCTGGAAGCGTACGTCTTCGTGCATGTAGCCGATGGCGTAGACGTGAATCAGCGTGCTCACGCCGGTGACCATCAGCATCATAGTCACCGATAGCGAATCGACCTTGAGCGCCCAGGAGATGTCGAGTTCGCCGATGGCGATCCATTCGATCAGCTCGACGGTATGTCCCTCCGGCTGTCCCTGCAGCGCAATGAATTGGGAGACCGCCACCAGGAAAGCCAGGCCGACCGCGCTGCTGGCGATGATGCCTGCGAAGCGCTCGCCTTGCTGCCGGCCGAACAGCATGTTGATCAGCAGGCCGAAAACCGGTAGGCCGATCACGAGCGGGGCAAGCACGAACAGATCCACGGCTAGCCCTCAGGTTCGCTGTTCATTTGGAGGTTGGGGTTGCGGCGGCTGGATCGCATTCCGCTATCCCTTCAGCTCGCTGATATTGTCCACGTCGATGTTGTGGCGGGTGCGGAAGATCGAGACAATCAACGCCAGGCCGACCGCCACCTCGGCCGCCGCCACCGCGATCACGAAAAACACAAACACCTGGCCGCTGAGCGCCTCCCGGCTGCGCGCAAAGCCGATGAACGCCAAATTGGCGGCGTTCAACATCAGCTCCACCGACATAAACATCACGATCGCATTGCGGCGCACCAGCACGCCAATCACGCCCATGGTGAACAGCAGCCCCGACAGCAGCATGACGTAGCTGGTTGGGATGTTCACGGGCAGGACTCCGTTCCGCCGGAGGGCGTTATTGCACGGCTCGGCGGATTGCCGGCGCGAATTCGAGTCCGGCTTGGAGCAAGGCGCCGGATCATCTGGACTTCCTGCCTTGCTTACGATCGCGGGTTAGCACGATCGCACCCACCATCGCCGCCAGTAATAAGATCGAGGTGACCTCGAAAGGAATCAGGTATTCGCGGAATAGCAGCGAGCCGACGCTGGCCGGGCTGCCGAAGTCGGGGCCAGCCGCAATGGGCGTTCCCGTCGGCTGCGCAAGCAGGATCCAGCCCAGTTGCAGCACCAGTGCTCCTCCAAGGGCAATCGCCGCCGGTCGCTGCCAAGGCAGGCTGGGGCCGGTCTCAATTCGCTCCGCGCCCAGCAGCATGATCACAAACAGGAACAGCACCATGATGGCGCCAGCGTAGACCGTGACCTGCACCATGGCGATAAAGGCCGCATCCAGCAGCAGATAGATCACCGCCACAGCGATAAAGTTGATCACCAAGAACAGCGCCGAGTAGATGGCGTTCCGGCCGGCCAGCATGCCAATGGCCGCCGCGATTGCCACCACGCCCAGGCCGAGGAAGACCAACAGTTCGCCCGCCATGCCTAAGGCACCCACACGGCGATCAAGTGCCCTTCGCACAGCCCTTGGCGGAGCCGCCACATACCCAGGCACTCCACTATTCGGGATCCTCCATCTCGGGAATGGAGCGGGTGAACTCGCCGGGAGGCACCGCTTGAGGGGTCGGCTTACCGCCCGACGGCACCGGCTCCAGCAGCATCTCCCGGGTGTACAGTGCATCGCGCCGATTGGTGTAGGAAAGCTCGTAGTTGTGCTCCAGCACGATCGCCTCGGTCGGGCACGCGTCTTCGCAGTAGCCGCAGAAGATGCAGCGCAGCATGTTGATCTCGTAGGTGCTGGCGTAGCGCTCTCCGGGTGAATAGCGCTCTCCGTCGGTATTTTCGGCGGCCTCGACGAAGATCGCGTCGGCCGGGCAGGCCGCGGCGCAGAGCGAGCAGCCGATGCACTTCTCCAATCCATTGTCGTAGCGCTTGAGTTCGTGGCGGCCCTTAAATCGTTCGCGCACCGGCCGCTTGACCTCCGGGTACTGGTAGGTCACCGGCCGCTCGAACATACTGCGGAAGGTGGTCCACAGACCGCGCAGTAGCTCGAGCGATCTCATAGGTCCAATCCAATCACCAATCCAGCCGTTACCAAAACGTTCAGCACGCCCAACGGCAACAACACTTTCCAGCCAAAGGCCATCAATCGATCGTAGCGCAGCCGCGGCAAGGTGGCTCGCAGCCACACCATGGTGAACAGGAACCCGATCACCTTGGCGAACAGATACAGCGGCCCCAGCAGCGGATATTGATCAACGAAAGGTCCCCAGTAGCCACCCAAAAACAATGTGGCGGCGATGAAGCTCACCGCGATCATCTTCCCGTATTCGGCCATGAAGAACAGCGCAAACTTCAGCCCGGAGTACTCGGTGTGATAGCCAGCGGTCAGCTCCTGCTCGGCTTCCGGCATGTCAAAGGGCGCGCGGTTGACCTCGGCGATCGAGGCTAGCGCGAAAATCAGGAAGCCAATCGGCTGCCACACCACGTACCACACACTGCGCTGGCCCTCGACGATGTCCGATATGTTCATCGAGTTGGCCAGCAGTATCGGCCCGATCACCGCCAACCCCAGCGCCAACTCGTAACTCACCATCTGCGCGCTGGAGCGTAGGCCGCCCAGCAGCGAATACTTGCTGTTGGACGACCAGCCAGCAATCACAATGCCATACACCGCGATCGAGGCAATCGCCAGAATATAGAGCACGCCTACGTTGATCTCGGCGGCCAGGCCCAGGCTGAATTGGCGGCCAAACAGTTCAACCTCTGGACCAAGCGGGATGACTGCCAACAGCAGCAGCACCGGCACAACGGTCACGATCGGGGCCAGAATAAATAACAGCCGGTCGGCTTGCTCTGGAATAAGCTCCTCTTTGAAGATCAGCTTGATCCCGTCCGCGACGGGCTGCAGCAATCCGGCCGGGCCAGCTCGGTTAGGCCCGATGCGGGTTTGAATGCGGGCAATCGCCCGACGCTCAAACAGCGTCATGTAGGCGAAGCCCCCCAGGATGATGGTGATGATCACGACCGACTTGACCGACCACTCCAGCAGCAGCCCCAGGTCCATGGCTATTTAACTGTCACCCCAACCGGATGGCGGATCGCCAGGCCGCTGTTCAGCGGAACCAGTGCCGCACCGCGCGGCACGCTCTCGCTCAGTTCCAGCTCAAGTCGTTCCACCCGGCCGTCCCAAGCCAGCTCAATTCGCTTTTGACCGGCCACCCCTGCCTGCTCGGCGTCTGCCGGATGGATCGCCACGCGCAGCCGTGCGCGGCGTGGCGCAAGCAGCTCGGTGCGCAGCATGGTGGTGCTGTGGTCGTACAGCTTGCTGATCGGAACCAGCACCAGGTCGCCGTCCGCAGATAGCCGTGGCGGGCGAACCCACTTGGGAGCCGCCTCCGGCCCGCGGGGCGCCAACCGCACGCCGAGTCCCTGACGGTTCAGGTAGGCGGTGCCGCCGAAATACAGGTCGTCCCCACCGACCTCCGGCCACTGCGGCTCGACCTGCGCCAGCACGGTGTAGCTCAGCCCGCGGTAGTCGGGCAACGTGCTGGCGATCTGGTCGAACACCAACGCGGCTGCAATGCCCTCGAGCTCGATCTCCAGGCGCTCCCCAATGCCAGCGGCGATCTGCCAGTCGGGGCGCACGTCGCCGGTCTCCCGAATCGCCGGGTAGAAGCGCTGCACCCGACGCTCGCCGGAGGTGTAGCTGCCCTCTCGCTCGACGAATGATTGGGCCGGCAACACCACATCCGCCAACTCGGCGGTGGCGGTACGGTACAGCTCCTGGACCACCAGGCCGTCCAGCCGCTCCAGCTGCTCCTGCATCGACGGATCGTCCCCAAGCGGATCGACCCCGGCCAGATAGGCGACCGTGGCTGCCTCCAGCGCGCCGCTCACTCCGTCGGACAGCGGCCTGAAGCCCATGTCCCAGGCGCCTTGCGAGTTTGCCTGCGGCCACACTGCGATCAGGCCGTTGTTCGGCCTACCGTAGTGCTCGGTGTCCGCCAGCAGGTTGGCGCAGGCGCGGGCCAGGGCATTGGAGCCCCGGTAATCCAGCCCCTCGTCGCCAAAGAACACCACCAGATTGCGGGCCCGCTTCAGCGCCTGACCGGCGGCCTTCAGCTCGCGGTCTGCTGCGTACTTTGCCAGGTCTCTCTGTCCGGTTGCGATATGGAGCAAGCCCAGGGCAGTGTCCACTGCTTCGCCGTAGGGATAGCGCAGCAGGTGGGCGGCGTGTTTGTCCAAACGGGTCTCGCGCGCGTTGGCGACCACCAGGCTGGTGCCGCGTTCGACCGCTTGCTTCAGCCGCAGCCACCAGATCGGCGCCTGCTCGTGCAGATCGCTGGCGATCACCAATACCGCATCGCGTTTCCCCAAGTCACCCAGGTTGCTATCCACCGCCGGACCGTGTTGTTGGATCAGCTCGCCGCCGCCAAGCCTGTCAGCCAGCAGCTGCTTGCCATCCAGCTTCCGGGTCAGCTGCCGCATGTTGAACAGATCCTCGTTGGTCAGCCGGCCGCTGACCAGCGACACCAGCCCCTGCTGTGCGCCACCCAGCAGCTCGGCGGCCCGGTCCAACGCCCTATCCCAGTCAGCCTCAACCAGCTCGCCATTCTGCCGCACTAGCGGCCGGCTGAGACGCTCCGGGCTGTGGGCGAAGTGGTGGGCGAAGCGTCCCTTGTCGCAGATCCAGATCTCGTTGACCTGCTCGTTCTGCCGCGGCATGACCCGTTTGATCACCTCAGCTCCGCCGGCACGTGCTTCACGTCGGGTGTTCAGTGTCAGATTGCAGCCCACCGGGCAGTGGGGGCAGATCGATGCGGCCGAGTTCAACTCCCACGGCCGGGCCTCAAAGCGGAAGTCGGCGGTGGTCAATGCGCCGACAGGGCAAATGTCGGTGGTGTTGCCCGAGAAATAGGAGTCGAAACCTGGATCGGAGAAAGTGACGATCTCCAATCGTCGGCCACGCTGATAAAAGCCGATCACCGGATCGTCAACGATCTCATCTTGGAATCGGGTACATCGGGCGCATTGGATGCAGCGTTCGCGATCGAGGTAGATCAGCTCGCCGAGCGGCAAATGCTTGGCCAGCTTGATCTTGTCGTCGTACAAGAAGCGGCTCACCCCCGGCCCGTGGGCCATGGTCAGGTTCTGCAGCGGGCATTCGCCGCCCTGGTCGCAGATCGGGCAGTCGAGCGGATGGGAGGTCAGCAGGTACTCGACGATCTCCTTCCGGCCTTTCACCGCCGGGTCGCTGTACACCCTCACCTGCCAGCCTTCGCCGACCGGGGTGGTGCATGCGGTCTCCGGATTGCGGCCGAATTCGATTACCGGCTGACCGTCGGCGTCGAGCACTGGCTCACCGCTTGCCCGGTCGCGGGCCGGCCGACCGATTTCAACCAAACATACGCGGCACATGCCCACCGGGTCCATCTTCGGGTGGTAGCAGAACACCGGCACATCGATCCCAACCCGCTTGGCGGCGTCGACCAGCAAAGTGCCCTGAGGAACGCTGACCTGGGTGCCTTCGATGGTGAGCGTGACCTGCTTAGCGGCCATCTAGCCCACCATGCAAAGAACGCTCGCCGGAGCGCCCCAGAAGCAGTCGTATATCAGTCATCGCCGCCCTGCTGGGCAACATCCATGAACTCCACCAGCTCGGGGTCGGCGGTGGGCCGCCGGATTTCGTTGGTGTGAGGCTGGTAGTCCTCCCGGAAGCGCTCAATCGATGAGGTCACCGCCAGGGCAGCAAACTCCCCCAGTGCGCACAGGCACTTGCCCTGGATGCCCATGCCGACCTCATGCAACAGATCGATCTCTTCCGGTGCGGCGCGGTTAGCCATGAAGCGCTTGTAAATGTGCTTCATCCAATAGGTGCCCTCGCGGCAGGGGGTGCACTTGCCGCAGGATTCGTGCTCAAAGAAATCGGTGATCTTGGCTTCCGCCCAACTGATATCCACCGTTTCATCCAGCACGATGATGGATGCTGAACCCAGGGCCGAGCCGGCCTCGCTGACCGACTCATAGTCCATCCCCGTGTCCAGGATCTGCTCGGTAGCTTTGAGGATCGGCGCCGAGGCGCCAGCCGGCAGGATGGCCTTGATCGCCTTCCCGCCGGCGATTCCTCCAGCATGCTGGTAGATCAGCTCGCGGAAAGTGGTGCCCAAGGGCAACTCGTAATTGCCGGGCCGAGCCACATGCCCGGATACCGAAAACACCTTGGGGCCGGTACTGCGCTCGGTGCCAATCCCACGATACCAGTCCGCTCCGTTGGTGATGATCGGCGGCACGTTGGCCAGCGTTTCGACGTTGTTGACCACCGTCGGCTTGCCGTACAAACCCCTGGCGGCGGGGAACGGCGGGCGCAACCGCGGTTGCCCGAGCTTTCCTTCCAGCGACTCGAGCAGGGCGGTCTCCTCACCGCAGATGTAGGCTCCAGCGCCCAGGTGGGTGTGCATGGTGAGCTTGTACTTGGTGTCGAATAGCTTCTCACCCAGGAGGCCGCGCTCGTGCAGCTGCTGGATTTCGCGGTTCAGTTCGGCGGCAAGGTCCCAAAACTCACCGCGGCAATAAATGTAAGCCACGTTGGCTTGCGCCGCGTAGCAGCAAATCGCCACCCCTTCCAGGAACTGAAACGGGTTGCGCTCCATGATCTCGCGATCCTTGAAGGTGCCTGGCTCAGATTCGTCGGCATTGGCCACCACATAGCGCGGGAAGACCTTGGGGGAAAGAAAACTCCACTTGAGGCCGGTCGGGAAACCGGCTCCGCCCCGGCCCCGCAAGCCGGATGC